>JAZKZX010000060.1:0-95095 GCA_045612925.1 Bacteroidaceae bacterium | reverse complement strand
TACGCATCCCCATCCATAACCGATAAATCTTTCATCATTAGATCTACTCTAAAGACATATCGGGAATCAATCACTCTTTCGAGCGGCTGTGCCCGTGTTATGGGTAGGTCGGATACGCGTTACTCACCCGTGCGCCGGTCGTCACCCAAAGAAGCAAGCTTCCTCTGTGCTACCCCTCGACTTGCATGTGTTAAGCCTGTAGCTAGCGTTCATCCTGAGCCAGGATCAAACTCTTCATTGTAAAATATTTCTGTATGCCCGAAGGCATCTTTTGACTCTGCTCGTGATGTATCCTTATCTACTTAAAAGGAAATAAAAACTTGACGGTTCGTTCAATTACCCAATTCTATGACGACATCACAGAATTGCTTCTTGTACTACTTGTCTGTATGGAAAATATTTTCAAAGAACTCTTTCTTTCAACCATCTCAAGGGGTGTCCCTCTCGATTGCGGATGCAAAGGTAGATACTTTTATATTACCCACCAAACATTATCAAGACTTTTTTGTGAGTTTTTTTAACAAATCTTCTAATACACTGGTTTTCAAGAATAGCAAAATAAAAGAAATGATGAACGAATCGAGAAAATTGACATCTTTATGTTGCAAAATATAAAAATCCATCAAAATGACTATACGCAAAATAGCATGAAGCCTTTTACTTTTCACTATTTATCACAGAATATACCCAGAGCGACTTAATCATACCTACAAACACAGATGATCTATATACATAATATATATATAGGAGTATTATTACCTAATATCTCTTTTTCGCATGTTTATTTTGCATATCTGCCCATAAAGCCGTACCTTCGCGTTACAAACATTATAAATAATGCGAAACAATAAACGACACGGCAAGAAAGGACCCAATCAGATATTCCACTACTCACCCGTAGAGGAAACGACATTGCTCCCCTTCTTATACCTAGTACTTGCTCCGAAGAGCAAAAGTGATATCAAATCAATGCTGGCTCATCATCATGTGGCAGTAAATGGGCAACCACTCACCCAATTTGACACTCCGCTCACTCCGCGCGATAGAGTTTCGGTGAACTTCACTCGCCCCTTTGCTGTACTGCGTGCCAACCAGCTCCACATCATCTACGAAGATAAGTATCTCGTGGTAGTAGAGAAAGCTGCAGGCTTGTTAACCATGGGACGCGACACCAACAAAAAGACTGCGCAAAGCCTACTCACCGATTACTTGAAACAAAAGGATGCCCGCTCAATGGCTTATGTATGTCACCGTTTGGATCAATACACTTCAGGAATCCTCGTTTTTGCTAAAGATCCAGACCTACAACGCGAGTTACGCTACAATTGGGACAATTATGTACGCGAGCGTTCTTACACAGCAGTCGTAGAAGGGTGCCCCGAAATGCCTCAACAGGAGTTACGACATAACCTTGTTGAGAACAACAACAATATGAAAGTATATGTAGCCCGCAAACCTGATGAGGGCCGATTGGCCGTGACACGTTACCGCGTAGTGCAGAACAACAATTACCATGCCCTACTCGACATACAGATTTTCACTGGACGCAAGAACCAGATACGCGTACAATTAGCCGAAATAGGTAATCCGGTAGCTGGCGATCGCAAGTATGGTGGTGCTACTAACCCTATAGGCCGACTGATGTTACATAATCACCGTTTGTCAATCGTGCATCCTGTAACACGCGAGTTGATGCACTTTGAGGCTCCAGTGCCTGCTGCCTTCCGTAAGGTAACAGCTCTTGCAAGTGAAAATGAGAACTGAGAATAATATTGAAACATTTGGATTTTCGATTATTCAGAATTTAAATAACCAATAAACACAACACACAAATGCAAAAGAATCACCTCCTCCTTCCCGCACTTGCAGGTCTTGCTGCTTGCACGGGAGGCGACAAGAAACAAGAGGCTGTGGTACCTGAACAGCCGATGAACATCCTTTTCATCATGTGCGACGACCACTCGTACCAAACCATCAGTGCTTATGACCAGCGCTACATTGAAACTCCCAATATTGATCGTATTGCCAACGAAGGTGTACGCTTCACCAATAGCTTCGTTGCTAACTCAATCAGTGGTCCCAGCCGCGCTTGTATGCTCACTGGTAAGCATAGTCATGCTAATGGTTTCACCAACAACCACACCTATTTCGATGGTTCGCAGCTCACCTTCCCCAAGCTGTTACAACAGGCGGGATATGAAACAGCCGTTGTAGGTAAGTGGCATCTGGCATCGAATCCTACGGGTTTTAATTATTGGGATATACTTATCGGCCAGGGTGAATACTACGATCCCTATTTCATCCGTAACGGAGAGAAGATACAGCGTGAAGGTTATGCTACCAATATCACTACCGATGTAGCCATCAACTGGCTTGATAGCCTGCGTAACCCCGAGAAGCCTTTCTGTCTTCTTTTGCACCACAAGGCTCCTCACCGCACATGGATGCCTGACACTTGCGACCTCGAACTCTTCAGCGATAGCAATTTCCCCGTACCCGAAACATTCTACGACAACTACGAAGGGCGTCTCGCCGCACAACAACAGGGGATGAGCATTGCCAAAGACATGAGTATCGTATATGACCTCAAGATGGCAGACCGTGAAAACGAGTTGCATAGTGCCTATGAAGGTTGGGGACGCGAAATGTACCGCCAACGCATGCGCCCCGATGTGCAAGCTGCTTGGGACCGTCACTACGACCCTGTGATTGCAGACTTCAAAGCACGTAACCTATCAGGCAACGAACTGGCAGAATGGAAATTCCAGCAATACATGCGCGACTACCTGCGTGTCATCACTTCGGTAGACCGCAACATAGGTATCGTGCTTGACTACCTCGAGAAAGAAGGATTGTTGGAAAACACCATGATTGTATACACATCAGACCAAGGCTTCTACATGGGCGAACACGGATGGTTTGACAAGCGCTTCATGTACGAAGAGTCGTTCCGCACACCATTGCTCGTGCGTTTGCCTGGCGGCAAGAAGGGTGATGTGACCCAGTTGGTACAAAACATCGACTATGGCCCTACCTTCCTTGACCTAGCAGGCATAGAGGTACCTGAAGAGATGCATGGTGAATCATTCCTTCCTTTGCTTAAAGGAGAAAGGACAAGATGGCGCGATGCTCTTTACTACCATTTCTATGAGTTCCCTGCCGAGCACTATGTGAAGCGTCACTATGGTGTACGAGACGAACGCTACAAGCTCATCCACTTCTACAACGACATTAACACATGGGAGTTGTATGACTTGAAGAAAGACCCCAATGAGCTAAACAATCTCTACGGCAAGCCTGGCACAGATCGCATAACCAATCGTATGATGAAGAAACTTGAAGCTCTTCAAGAACAATATGACGATCCTATTCGAAACCAAGAATAGTTAAAATTCCAATATAGCTAATAAAAAATAGCACTGCCGCATACGACAGTGCTATTTTTTTATCCAATCAATGAGTAAATTTAGTTGCTCGTTCTCACTATAGATAAATGAGATAGAAATGGTTTTATAGTGCAACCTTTGTACGCGCTTTAATACTCAGCCAAAAAGATTGAATCCCTTCAACTTTGGATTCTTCTTCAACATTACAAGCATTTCAAGAAGAAGAAGAACGAAAGCAACCCACGCCATCACCTGAAACTGCTCATTATATTCAGAGTACACTGCAGTCTCAAGTTCGGCCTTTGCGAGCTTGTCAATCTCATTCTGTAACAATTTTTGTCCATTATTGGTATTGTCAATACGAATATATACTCCATTACCCACAGCCGCAATCTCTTGACACATTTGTTCATTAAGTTTCGTAACGATAACATTACCATCCTTGTCACGACGAAAATCATTCACACGACTTCCAGGAATAGGAGCTCCATTCGGTGAACCTACACCCAAGACATATACCATCATACCCTTCTCGGAAGCAGCTTTAGCTGCTTCTATAGCACCTCCCTCATGGTTTTCTCCATCAGTAATAATAATGATCGCCTTTCCAACGCCTTCTCGTGGAGTAAAGCTACGAGTGGCCATATCAATAGCCGCCTTGATATTAGTACCCTGACGGGTGATAAGCCCAGGATTAATAGATTCTAGAAACATCTTGGCAGAGATAAAATCGTTTGTGATGGGCAACTGAATAAAGGCATCACCAGCAAAAACGATAAGCCCGACCTTATCATCCTCGAAGTCTTCAACAAGACGAGAGATGATATTCTTCGATTTCTCCAAACGATTGGGAGCGACATCCTCAGCAAGCATAGAATTGGAGACATCCAAAGCGATAATAGTTTCTATACCTTGTCGCTTTACCATTTCCACTTTTGAACCATATTGCGGACGAGCAATAAGCAAGACCATAAAACAAAGGGAAACAAAAGTTACCCAAAATTTAATCTGCGGACGACGGGGCGACACTTCGGGCATGAGCTCTGCCAACAACTTTGGATCACCATACCTACATAATGCGCTTCTTCGACGATAGCCTGCATAAAAATACAACGCAACAACACCTAATAATAATACATATAGGAATAATGCATTAGGATTTGCAAACTTAAACATATACTATTAAACTTTTATCAAACCATTATAGAGAGAGCAAAAGACTTACTCTACTGTCTTTTCTTTCAGAATAGGAATAGCAACCTTCATGCCAATAGACACCTTATTAAACTCTTTTATATTATTATGTTTTACAATATAGGGCCATAAGCGCTTGTCTCCATAATATTTATTAGACAACGAGATAATAGTTTCACCATTCCTCAAGGTATGCACCACTTGCGTACCTACAATAGTATAATCAGTTGTATCTGCAAGGGTTATATCTTTTAGTTCTTTTAAATTATTAGAAGTCTCAGCAGAAATTTCCACAACACCTTCCTTTGGGGTCGCAACAGCAACAAAGTCCTTGTCTTTCTGTTCTGTATTATCAATAGTAGATTCCTCTCTTTCTGTGGCAACATTCATTTCCGGAATATTCTTCCACTCCTCACCTAATTCTTCCTGCAGATTAGGATTTACCACGATATCATCACCAGCTGTTTCGACAGCTATATCTTCGGGCATAAAATAACGAATTGCTCCTGCGGCCAAACCAAAAAACACCAACAGTATAAATACCATACCAACACGATGTCTTTTAGGTTTACCCGAAGGTGTAGATTGACCAACTGCGAGCGTAATCACAGGAGTTTCGTCTACCTCATTAGCCTTCCCAATATGCTCTACAGTATTCTCCACAATACCCTCTTCAGTACCTATATCTTCGGCACCATTCTTTGCGTTATCAACTGCTGGAACTTCAGAATCGACTATAACATCATCAGTTTCTATTACTGAAGGAATTAGTTCTACTTCAAAATTGCTTACTGAATCCTCTACAGACTCTGAAACAACTGGATTTTGGAATTCTTCCATTACCTCAAGTTCCTCTTCATCTTCACTTCCTTCAGGCAAGACTCCCCCTTCTATAAATTCTTCTTCGGGATATCCTTCTTTTAGTTCTGTAGGTTCGAAATGCGAGAAAGGGCGGTTCACAAACTCCTTCATGGCGCTATCTGGAGTAAAACTCACCTTATTATAGCCCTTGATCGTTATTCGTTCTCCCGTGTTTACATCTACACTACTTCGATCACTCACTTCCAGAAGTTTAAAAGTACCTAGCCCCTTGACCTTTACTACTTTATCATTATAAAGGCCCTTTTCTATTGTATCTATAAGAGCTTTTACGAAAACTTCTGTTGTTTCTTTATTGAGTTCACTTTTAGCAGATAGTTCCTCAGCAATATTTGTCAATGTAATCTTTCCCATATCACATCGCATTATTCAGCATTAAACTTTTCCTTCAGCACATTGCTTTGCTTGAAAGCAAGAACGAGTTTCGGAGGTATCAGGTAACGTTTTCCTGTAGTGGGATTCACCGATATACGTTCCATTTTTTTCTTCACCTCAAAAGTTCCGAATCCTGATATGCTCACAACATCATTGTGCTCAAAGTGCTCTTCTAAAATCTTGATTGTGTCGTTCACCAACTTGCCCGTAGCACTTGCCGACAGACTGGTATTCTTTGACAACTCGCAGATAAATTCCTTATTGTTCATTCTTAATCCTTAAATCAAGTGTAGTCCTTCCGTATAGATCAAATTCATCAGCACTTGTTATCTCCACATCATAGTAACACCCAAGCTCAACATCATTCTCCGATTTAAGCAACAACACTTCGGGATCTACTTCTGGAGAGTCATATTGTGTACGACCAATGTAGTAGTTACCCTCTTCACGATCGATAACTACCCGCATCGTCTTTCCAATACTCGAAGCACTTACTTCCTCGGCTATGCGTTGCTGCACACGCATCAGCATGCCCAAACGAGCTTGTTTGATTTCGTCATCAATATCGTCAGTATAGTGCTCAGCTGCATATGTACCCTCCTCTTCGCAGTAGGCAAAGGCACCCATGCGCTCGAATTTCATTTCTTTGACAAACTGTACCAGTTCGTTGAAATCCTCATCCGTCTCACCAGGGAATCCCACCATCAGCGTGGTGCGTAAATAGATACCCGGCACCTCACGACGAATAGTCTGCAGCAACTCAATAGTTTCCTCTTTGCTTATGTTTCGACGCATACGCTTCAGCACATCAGTGCTCACATGCTGCAAAGCTATATCAAGATATTTGCACACATTATCACGTTCGCGCATCACACGCAACAAGTCCATCGGGAAATGAGTAGGATACCCATAGTGTAAACGTATCCACTCAACTCCCTCTACATCAGAAATGCGTTCAACGAGTTCTGCTATAGATTGTTTCTTATAGAGGTCAACACCATAGTATGTAAGGTCCTGTGCGATGAGTTGTATCTCTTTTACACCTTTATTCACAAGAAGACGCACCTCTTCGACAATCTCCTCTATAGGACGACTCACATGACGACCAGTGATGATAGGTATAGCACAATAGGCACATGTGCGATCGCACCCTTCTGAGATTTTCACATAAGCATAGTGATGGGGAGTAGTGAGGACACGATCTAAATGACAGTTATCTGTTGACAATTGACTATTATCAGTCTTTAGTTCACTAACAATCTTATCCCAATCGAACTTACCATAAAAGGCATCTACTTGGGGAATCTCTTCGCCCAATTCGGCCATATAGCGTTCCGAAAGGCAACCCATCACATACACCTTGCGTACACGACGCTTAGCTTTCAACTCACATACCTCAAGAATCATATTGATAGATTCCTCTTTGGCATCACCGATAAAACCACATGTATTGATGACCACGATTTCTCCCTTCACCTGCTCGGGATTGTGGCACATAGTATAGCCATTCACTTCGAGCATCTTCATCAACTTCTCCGAGTCAACAAGATTCTTCGAACAGCCGAGCGTGATTATATCTATCTGGTTTTTTATCATATCTCAAGAGTAAACTTTGTCATCGAAAACATTGTTTAAAAACATTAAAACAATGAATCCACAAATTCGGTCTTATTGAATGGCTGAAGGTCATCAATACCCTCGCCCAAGCCAACATAACGCACGGGGATCTTAAATTGGTCAGATACACCAATCACCACGCCACCCTTAGCCGTTCCATCTAACTTTGTAATAGCCAATGCTGTCACTTCAGTTGCAAGTGTAAACTGACGGGCTTGTTCAAAAGCATTCTGTCCAGTAGAACCATCAAGTACCAGCAGCACCTCGTTGGGAGCATAGTCTACCACCTTCTTCATCACATTCTTAATCTTGGTGAGCTCATTCATCAACCCCACCTTATTATGCAAGCGACCAGCAGTATCAATAATCACCACGTCGGCATCATTGGCCACTGCAGACTTCAAGGTATCGAAAGCTACTGATGCGGGATCTGCCCCCATCTTCTGCTTGATGACAGGCACATCTGCACGATGCCCCCATTCTACCAACTGTTCTACCGCTGCAGCGCGGAATGTATCAGCAGCACCAAGGTAAACCTTCAATCCAGCCTTTTTGAACTGATGTGCCAATTTGCCGATAGTTGTGGTCTTACCCACACCATTCACACCCACCACCATGATCACATAGGGGCGTTTGGCATCTTCAGGTATAGAGAACCCCTCTGTATTTGTGGTTTCATTCTCAGTAAGTAGCGCTGCAATCTCATCTTTTAGGATAGTATTAAGTTCGTTGGTCGTCACATACTTGTCGCGCGCCACACGCTCCTCAATACGTTTGATAATCTTCAGTGTAGTATCTATACCCACATCTGAGGTTATGAGTGCCTCTTCAAGGTTATCAAGTACTTCATCATCTACCTTAGACTTACCAGCAATAGCTCGTGTAATCTTACCTAACACACTCTCCTTTGACTTTGACAATCCCTTGTCAAGCACTTCTTTCTTGTCTTTTGAGAAAAACGAAAAAAATCCCATAAATATATAGCATTTCAAATATCATGCGAAGTTAGTGCAAACTGAACGAAAATGCAAGTTTTCAGCTACAAACATGACAGAAAGTCCATTTTGGCAAAGACATATCCAACTACTTCTTCATTTTGAAATACAAAAATGGGCAAAGAGAAAAATAAAATCTCTTCACCCATTTTGTGGATCATGCGCGCGAATCACTTGTGAGAAAACGCTGCAACCCTATCAAATAAAAAAGGGGTTAATTAGCTGCCTCAAACTCTTTAAGGAAGCGCACATCGTTCTCGGAGAACATGCGAAGGTCCTTAACCTGGTACTTAAGGTTGGTAATACGCTCGATACCCATACCAAGGGCATAACCTGAATACTCTTTACTATCAATACCATTGAGCTCAAGCACATTGGGGTCTACCATACCGCAGCCGAGGATTTCAACCCAGCCGGTACCCTTACAGAAGGGACATCCCTTACCACCACAGATATTACAGCTGATATCCATCTCGGCCGAAGGCTCGGTAAAGGGGAAGTATGAGGGACGCAAACGAATCTTTGTTTCCTCACCAAACATTTCCTTTGCAAAGAGCAAAAGAGCCTGCTTAAGATCGGTAAATGACACATTTTTATCTACATAGAGAGCCTCAACCTGGTGAAAGAAACAGTGCGCACGATAGCTGATTGCCTCATTACGATATACGCGACCAGGGCAAATAATACGGATAGGAGGCTGAGCATTCTCCATTACGCGACTCTGCACCGATGAGGTGTGAGTACGCAGTATGATGTCGGGGTGCGCTTCTATAAAGAAAGTGTCTTGCATATCACGCGCAGGGTGATCTTCAGCAAAGTTCATTGAAGAGAACACGTGCCAGTCGTCCTCAACTTCAGGGCCATCGGCAAGGGCAAAGCCCATGCGTGCAAAAATATCGATAATCTCGTTCTTCACAATAGACAGAGGGTGTCTTGTACCCAATTCTACGGGATAGGCCGTGCGTGTGAGATCCATCTCTGCAGCACCACTATCGTTGGTATCAAAAGCCTCTTTGAGTTCTGCAATGCGCTCGGTAGCGCGGGTCTTCAAAGCATTAAGACGCATACCCACCTCTTTTTTCTGCTCGGCAGGCACATTACGGAAGTCAGCCATGAGGTCATTGATGGCACCCTTCTTACTCAGATATTTGATGCGCAGAGCCTCGAGTTCTTCAGCGCTATTGGCATGGAGATTTTCAATCTCGGCCATCAGTGTTTCAATCTTGCTTATCATATATTGTTGTTGTTATTATCAAAAAATCACGCAAATTTACTATAAGGCGAGCGAAATGCAAAATCTTAAAGGATAAAAGTCCACCTTACTTAGATATTCATCGCCAAATAGGTGATATACCCCACATAGGCAAGGAGGAAGATAGCACCCTCAATGCGATCGAGTTTATAACGCTTGAAGGTGAACGCTGCTCCCCACAACATGATAATGCTTACCAATACCATAGACGTATCAATAGTTGATATACTTTCTATCTGGAATGGTGAGATGATACCACTAGCACCTATAATGAGGGCTATGTTAAAGATATTAGAGCCAATGATATTACCCAAAGCTAACTGATTCTTACCCTTTATAGCTGCCACCACGCATGTCGCAAGTTCAGGGAGCGAGGTACCCACTGCCATCAGCGTGATGGATATGAATGCCTCAGACACATGGAAACGCTGAGCTATGCTTACCGTATGGTCCACAAAGAATCTACCACCAAATACGAGTCCTGCCAAACCAAGCACGATGAACAAAACAGCCTTGCCCATAGGCATAGGCTTAACAGCGTTATCCTCCTCAACCCCACCCGTTGAAGAGCGGAACGAATCGACCATAAAGATGACAAATACCAAAAGTAAAAACATGGCCTCAACACGAGAAATACCAAGGCTACCACCTTGCTGACCGAAACCGGTATATAGGAGCATAATCAATATTAACGACACCACGATAGCGAAAGGAAGATCCTTAAATACATTGCTTCTCGTAAAGCCTATAGGCGAGATAAGAGCAGTAACACCCAAGATGAGCAACACATTGCAGATATTTGAACCCGACACATTACCCAAAGCCATATCTCCATGTCCACCTACGGCAGAAATTACGCTCGACACAAGTTCGGGCATAGAAGTACCAATACCTACAATTGTCATACCAATGACAAACTCGCTGATGCCAAACTTACGAGCTATACCTGATGCTCCGTCAACGAGCCAATCAGATCCAACAAGTATCATCACCAAGCCAGCTACAATCCACAATAAATCAATCCACATAATATACTTTACTTAAATTATTAATCTATACAATATCTTTTCCGAATGGCATTAGAGCTAAAAGAGCAAGTTTGAAATGCTGCATACCGAAAGGAACACCTACAATAGTGATGCAGAAGAGTAACCCAAGGCCAAGATGAGTCAAGGCCATCTCAACGCCTCCAAATATCAACCAGAGCACATTGAGTATAATAGAGCCACAGCCCATATCGCCATGAGTAGTGACAGCATCACGACCGAAGGGCATAAGCGAGAGGCTTGCCAATTTAAATAATTGAAGACCAACAGGAATGCCGATAATGGTGATACAATAGCCTAATCCTAATATGAGATAAGCAAACGACATAGCTAAACCACCAAAGATGAGCCAAACAAGATTTCCCAATAATGACATATCTCTATCTTTATATTGATTATTCTGAATACAGAGTGCAAAGATACAATAAAGCGATAAATAATTCCTCTTTTTCTTGGAAAAACCAATAAAACGCACTAATTTTGCAGCGCTTTTGATAAGTATAAGGTCGGTTCCGTAGCTCAGCTGGATAGAGCAACTGCCTTCTAAGCAGTAGGTCTTGCGTTCGAGTCGCAACGGAATCACGACAAAAAAAAGAGAAGTTTCGGCTTCTCTTTTTTTCTTTTCACAAGTATTACGACTATAGTCACTCTACTCGCAAGGTAGCACTATAGTTTTCAGACTCACCATAGATAGTACCAATTTCGGTATCTGCAGAGAAGCTATACTTAGCCTTAAACTTTATCAGATAATTGCCTGGGGTATCGGGCGCCTTGAATTTCCACATCGGAAGGTCCACTCGGTTTACGGGATCTACAACCCCTGTGATATACTTCTCTGACACGTCGCCCACAATGAGTTCCCACACATAATCTGCATGATAGATATAGGCTCCAGTATAACCTACTTGCATATATACAATCAGCGAGTCACCCGCGTTGCACGAAGAGATATTATTGATATCATTTTGTGCTGCAAACAAAATATCCTTGGCGTCATCCTTAGTAAACTTCAAGCTACGATATTCAGGATATTCACCTTCCGGACCATCAGGATGACATGATGCCAACATCAATCCCAGCACCAGCCCCATGCACGCTTTCAAATAGTTATTTTTAGTCATTTTATTCAGTTAAAAAAATCAATACAAAGATACTTCGTACAAGATAAGAATCCTCATAATATCTTGAATAACTCCGCGATAGCCTTAAAGTTCAATGAAAATATCTGTCATATCCTTGCGTTTCTTCTCATCGGGCTCATTGGTAGTAGGATATCCCATAGGGATGAGTACTACGGGCTCAAGAGGATCAGCAATGCCGAAGAGCTCGCGACAAAGAGTCACATCGAAGTTACATACCCAACAGGTACCCAACCCCTGCTCAGCTGCCGCCAAGCATAGATGCTCTACGGCAATACTGATATCAATGTCGGCATGATCTTTGGGTTCAGAGCGACGACGTTTCCACGACTCATCATGATTAGAGCAAGCGATGATATACATGGGAGCTTCATTGAACCAGTCTCGATGATAACACTGTCGTATCTTGGCGCAGTCCTCGGGCTTTGAAACTACATAAAACTTCCAAGGCTGGAGGTTCACTGCCGAAGGAGCCAGACGAGTACACTCCATCACATATTGCAACTTTTCGGGTTCGATAGCACGCTGTTCAAATGAACGCACTGAATAGCGAGCTTTAGTCAATTCAAGAAAATTCATATTGTATAGTTGTATATTTTGTTTTTAAATCCAATATAGTAGTAGCCGTATTTTTATTCATCTGAATAGTCGAGCATAATCTTACGATATTCATTGAATATTTTTGATCGTGACACAAAACCCAAATATCGTCCATCTTCATCTTCTACGGGCAGGTTCCATGCTCGTGTATCATCAAACTTACGCATTACTACATCCATAGCGTCAGTAACCGAAATACGGGCTGCAGGCTCACGCATGAATTTGTCCATCGTGTAGCGATGATACAATTCACTACGGAACATGTAGTGACGTACATCGTCAAGCTGCACTATACCCACCAAACGATTATCCTTATTGAGTACGGGGAAGAGGTTTCGACGCGACTCTGAAATCACTGTAGTAAAACGCCCCAGTTCCATATCGGTTGTGGTAGCCTTGAAATCCTTCTCGATGACATGCTCGGTGCGCATGAGTGTGAGGATAGACTGGTCTTTATGATGAGTAAGCAGTTCACCCTTCTTGGCAAGACGCATAGAGTATATGCTGTGAGTCTGGAACACACGAATAGTGAGGTACGAGAAAGCCGAAGTTATCATCAGCGGAAGGAAAAGGTCGTACCCACCAGTAAGTTCTGCTATGAGGAAGATACCCGTGAGCGGAGCATGCATGACACCACTCATCAGTCCCGCCATACCAAAGAGAGCAAAATTATTTTCGGGGAGATATACATTTACTCCCATCGTATTGAGGAAGTGTGAGAAGACAAACCCAGAGATGCAACCCAAGAAAAGGCTGGGGGCAAAGATTCCGCCACATCCACCACCTGCATTCGTCGCCGTAGTAGCAAACACCTTAAAAAGCAATACGAGAGCGAGGTATACGAGCAACATGCGCGAATGCCCATAGAAGAAGGAGTTGTCCATCGCAGCTCCCCACTCAGCCTCTGTACTACCATTAAGAAGGAGTTCAATAGTCTCGTATCCCTCACCATAGAGAGAGGGGAAGAGAAAGATGAGCAAACTCAATGCAATGCCACCGATAACAAACTTCACATAAGGACTCTTGAAACGGCGGAAGAAATCTTCCAGCTTGTTCATCGTCTCAGAGAAATAGTATGAGACAAATCCGCAGACAATACCTAACAGTATCACATAAGGTATACGCTCCATGGTAAACGAGTTGGCCATGGTGAAATGGAACATCGAGTCGGTACCCGTAGCTATATACGACACCGTGGCAGCCGTGACACTCGAGATGAGCAGTGGCATGAGCGACGACATGGTGAGGTCAATGAGCAGCACCTCGATTGTAAAAACGAGTCCTGCAATGGGAGCTTTGAAGATTCCCGACACAGCCCCTGCGGCTCCGCAACCCACAAGAAGCATCATCGTACGGGCATCTACACGAAATAGACGTCCTAAGTTAGAACCAATAGCCGAACCGGTGAGCACGATAGGTGCCTCAGCTCCTACCGAGCCTCCAAAACCGATAGTGATGCTACTCGCCACCACGGATGAATACATGTTGTGAGTGCGTATGCGGGCTTGTTTACGCGAGATAGCATATAAAATCTTGGTCACGCCATGCCCAATATCGTCACGCACGATGTAGCGGATAAACAGACCTGCGATGAAGATACCCACCACGGGATAGATGAGATAGAGGTAGTTGGCCTCATTGGCGTGAAAGTTCTCTGTGAGGAAATGCTGAATAAAATGGATCAGATTCTTCAATGTAAGTGCCGCGAATGCTGAGCATAGCCCCACGAGTACCGCTAAGATAAGGGTAAAGGTCTTGGCACTTATATGTTGCTCACGCCATTGAGTGAAGCGCACAAGCCATGAGGTATTCTGACGATGCGTATATTCCATAGATTACAAAACAACAATCTCGCAAATGTATAGCAAATAATCCTTATAGCCAAACATTAGTCCGTTTTTCTATCAAAACGACCAACTTACAGAAGCTGTTATATACAAAGCATGAGGGTATGTCATCACACCCTCATGCCTATAAGATATTATTTCCATCTACGTCGATTATCGCTTCTCCAAAGTCAATACCGTAGAACCTGCAGCATCGAGGAAATAGAGGTTATCCCCCTCTACCTTGAAGTCGACCACACTACCCAACGCTGGGAGCATTGCATCTTCGACAGTCATGTCAGCACAAGCCTTTCGGGTGCTACCTAAAGCAGCAAACATGGGCATGTCGGAGCTTACCTCTGTGGGGAGAGTACCTGTAAGCTGGTTACATCCGGTGCAACCAAAGACCAATTGTTCAGCAATATTGAATCCCATAAAGGCGTCTACCGAATCAGGGACTATCAACTCGCCTACCGACACCACATTCCATTCACCCTCGAGCTGTTCGAATGTATTCTTTTCAACACAACTTACCATCACTAAAGCGGCTACCAAAGCCATACACAAATTAGTTACCTTTTTCATCTTTTTCTAATTTTGTTAACACTAAATACTATTCTTTCGCCAACGAAGGTACAAACTATTTTATAAAATTGCAAAATACTGACACCAATCGGTGATAATATGCATTTTTTTTATACTTTTGTAACATTCATATATATTTATTGTAGAATATAGATTACTATGTCACATCGAATCGACTGTTTCGTACCACAAATCAGCGCCGACACATTACGCTGCGAATTTGCGGCATGTCCACTCGTCAATAATATACATATAATCGAAGGCGATGCAGGCAATTCCTTCATACCCCTCGAACGTAACCTCTCTAGCGAGGCACTGAAAACCATAGACAGATTGTGCAGCACTGAATACCTCCTCATATATACTCATGCAGGAGGCCTTTGTATAGGATATCGCGCGATAGAGCGTATGCTGGCTGTAGCCACCGATAGCCATGCCGACTGGGTCTATTGCAATAGACATGCCACCAAACAGGGCGATACACTCGCCGTACCCACCAACGAATATCAGGAAGGTAGCATACGCGACGACTTTGACTTTGGCCCCATGGTACTGATACGCACCGAGGCCCTACGCCAGTTCCTCGCTACTGAACCCGAAGCCATGCAACATGCGGCACTATATCAGCTGCGACTCTTTATCAGTCGCACAGGCCGACTGGTACACATCAACGAATACCTTTATACCGAGCAGGAGCAAGACACACGCAGCTCGGGAGAGAAACAATTTGACTATGTAGACCCGCGCAACCGACAGATACAGATCGAAATGGAACGTGCTTGTACCACACACCTTAAATCTGTGGGTGCCTTTGTTGACTATCTCACACTGCAGAGCATAGACCCTACCGTGGGAGAGTTTCCCTACGAGGCCACCGTCATCATTCCCGTTAGGAATCGTGCAAAGACAATTGCAGATGCCATACATTCGGTGCTATCACAGGATACCGACTTCAGATTCAACCTCATCGTGGTAGACAACCACTCTACAGATGGCACCACCGAGATTGTAACACAACTCATCAGCGATAACAAACAAGTGGTAATGATCACTCCCGAGCGCATTGACCTCGGCATTGGTGGTTGCTGGGATCTTGCCATACGTCACGATCAATGCGGGCGCTATGCTGTGCAGCTCGACAGTGACGACCTCTATAGTGACACACACACGCTACAACGCATCGTCGACACCTTCCGTCGCGAGCAGTGTGCCATGGTGGTAGGCAGTTACCGCTTGTGCAACTTTGCCTTGGATACGCTCCCTCCCGGCATCATCGACCACCGTGAGTGGACCCCCGAGAATGGTATGAACAACGCCTTGCGCATCAACGGGCTGGGGGCACCACGTGCATTCTACACCCCTATCATCCGTGAGATAGGGTTCCCCAATGTGAGCTATGGCGAAGACTATGCAGTAGGCATTGCCATCAGCCGCAGCTACAAGTTGGGGCGCATATACGAACCCATCTACCTATGTCGCAGATGGGAAGGTAATAGCGATGCCGCACTGAGTCCCGAGCGTGTGGCAGCACACAACCACTACAAAGACAGCTTGCGCACGCAAGAATTGCGAGCAAGGCAGCATCGTTAAAAAGAGGAGTCATCGAACTACCCGAAAAAAAATAAAAGACGTATCATCTATCATTATTAATACACATATCCTATGAAAAATTACCTCAACACCTGGGCCGAGCGCTATCGTGCCGACCTTACCGAAAACATCATGCCCTTTTGGCTCAAGAACGGACTCGACCGCGTGAATGGCGGTATCTACACTTGTGTTAACCGCGATGGTTCGCTCATCGACACCACCAAGTCGGTATGGTTCCAAGGGCGCTTTGCCTTCGTGGCATCCTTTGCTTATAACACCATAGAGCAGAATCCCGAGTGGCTGGCTGCAGCCAAGAGCACCATTGACTTCATCGAGGCACACTGCTTCGACACCGATGGTCGCATGTATTTCGAGGTGACAGCCGACGGCCATCCCCTGCGCAAGCGCCGCTACGTCTTCTCCGAGTCGTTTGCCGCCATCGCCATGGCCGAGTATGCCAAGGCATCGGGCGACATGAACTATGCAGAGAAGGCGCTCAAGCTGTTCAAAGACATACGCCGTTTCATCGCCACACCCGGTTGCCTCGAACCTAAGTACCTCGACACCCTGCAGGCCAAGGGCCACTCTATCGTGATGATCCTCATCAACACCGCCTCACGGATCCGCGAGGTGATCAGTGACCCCGTGCTCGACCAACAGATCGACGAGTCATTAGAGTCGCTCAAGGACTTCGTGAAGCCCGAGTTCAAGGCATTGCTCGAGATGGTAGGCCCCAACGGGGGGTTCATCGACACCATCAATGGTCGTGTCATCAACCCCGGACACTGCATCGAGACGGCATGGTTCATGCTCGAAGAGGCCAAGCACCACGGTTGGGACAAGGAGATCACCCAGCGTGCCCTCGAGATTCTCGATTGGTCATGGCAGTGGGGATGGGACGAGCAGTATGGCGGCATCATCAACTTCCGCGACTGCCGTGGTCTACCTCCTCAGGACTACTCACAAGACATGAAGTTCTGGTGGCCGCAGACCGAGGCCATCATTGCCACCCTCTATGCCTATGAGGCTACGGGCGATGAGAAGTATATCGAGATGCACCGCCAGATCAGCGAGTGGACCTACACCCACTTCCCCGACAGCGAGTATGGCGAGTGGTATGGCTACCTGCATCGCGACGGCACCGTAGCACAACCTGCTAAGGGTAACATCTTCAAGGGGCCCTTCCACATCCCCCGCATGATGATCAAGTCGTACGAATTGTGTAAAGAACTAACGAAGTAAGGAAAGCCGTATGAGAAAACATCTCTTCATATCCATAACATTGCTCTGCTCCCTGCTCAGCATGGCGCAGAATCGTGTCACCGTAACGCCCGCAACACCTCTGGACAATGCCGTGTCGGGACACTATGCCGGTTGGCTCAATGGTTCGCTCAGCGTCTACGGTGGCTGCAACTTCCCCGATATACCCTGTGCCGATGGCGGACAGAAGGTCTACTACCCCCGCGCCTACGGTGCCAGCGTACAGATGCCTGGCGGTGCCGTATATCTGGGTGGCATGAATGCCGACGGCTCGCTCAGCGAGTGCGAGTTTCTCAATGCTGCCGATGGTACCTCTACCCCCATCGCCTCACTGCCCAAGGCACTGGACAACTTCGCCGCCACCTACCATGATGGTATGCTCTGGGTAGCTGGCGGACAGACCTATGGCATCCCCAACCGCGAGGTATATGCCCTCCCCTTCCCCAGCGAAGGCAAGGCGTGGACCATTGCCGCCACCCTCCCCGACGATTGTCGCCTGCAACCCTGCGTGGCTGTGCAGAACACAGCCTCGGGCTACGCGCTCTTCATCTTCGGAGGCTACCAACCCAAGGGCGAAAACCGAGCAGCGATAGTGCACACCGACGGCGTGTATATGACCATTGCCAACCTCAAGAAGGGCAACTCGCAGTGGCATCGCACATCCCCCTCATTGGCATGGATAGACGAGACCGACGGTGCCCGCACCCAGCAGATACAAGCCGTGGTGGGTGCCACCTGCGCCACATCGGGCTATAGTCACATACTATTCTTCGGCGGTGTCGACCACGACATCTTCCTCAGCGCCATCGAGGGCAAGCAGGATAGCCTCTACCTGCGCCATCAGCCCGCGTGGTACCGTTTCCGCAGTGAGGTGCTCACCTACCACACCATCACCGACTCATGGGGCATGCTCCCTGGCGACAGCCTTCTGGCTCGTGCCGGTGCTTGCCTTACGCCTGAGGTGGGTGGCAAGGGCTGGAGCTATAGCGGTGGCGAACTGATGCCCGGCATACGCAGCACCGATGTGAGCCATGTAGAGGTCACCAACGAAAAGCGCTTCGGCTGGCTCAACTGGGCCGTCCTCGCCCTCTACCTCCTCGGCATGCTCGGCATGGGTATCTACTTCATGCGCAAGGAGAATGGCGCCGACGACTTCTTCAAGGGCGGTGGCCGCATCCCCTGGTGGGCAGCGGGTATCAGTATCTACGCCACCATGCTCAGCGCCATTACCTACATGACCATCCCTGCCAAGGCCTACACCACCGACTGGACCTACTACCCCATGTTGTGGATGATCCTGCTCATCAGCTTCCCCGTCATCAAGTATTACCTACCCTACTTCCGCAAGCTCAACGTCACCAGCGCCTACGAGATACTGGAGCAGCGCTTCAACCTCTTCACCCGCCTGCTGGCCTCGGCACTGTTCTGCGTGTTTATGATTGTGCGCATGGCCATCGTGCTCTACCTCCCCTCATTGGCACTCACCGCCGTGACAGGTATCGACATCTACCTGTGCATCGTGCTCATGGGGTTGGTCACTATCGTCTACTGTACTATGGGTGGTGTCGAGGCTGTTATCTGGGGCGACGTAGTACAGGGACTGATCCTCGTGTTTGGCGCCATCTTTGCCGTCGTATACCTTGCCATGGGCACTGAGGGCGGTGTGATGGGCTGCATCGACCTTGCCTTGGAGAATGACAAGCTGCGCCTCTTCGACTGGAGCAACGCATGGTCGGGCGGTGTATGGTGGGTCATCATCATCGGTGGCTTGGCTAACAACCTCATCTCCTACACCTCTGACCAGACCGTCATCCAGCGCTACCTCACCACTCCCGATGAGAAGTCTGCTGGCCGTGGCATCCTCGTCAATGGAGTCATGAGCGTGTTCGTCTCCGTTGCCTTCTACATGATTGGTACGGGTCTCTACACCTTTTACAAGACCCACCCTGCAGAGCTCGACGTCACCATGGGACAGAGCGATGCCATCTTCCCCTTCTTCATGATGAGCCAGATGCCAGCAGGTATAGCCGGAGCCCTCATCGCAGCCATCTTTGCTGCCACCATGAGTACCATTTCGAGCAACATCAACAGTGTTGCCACCGCCTTCAGTATCGACTTCTGGAAGCGCTTCCGCCCCACCACCGACTCACAACTCGTCGTCATAGCCCGCTGGGCATCCGTAGTGAGCGGTCTCATCGGCTTGGCTCTCGCCCTGTTCATGGCCACATGGAACATCCAGTCGTTCCTCGACTTCTTCAACGAAGCCCTCGGCCTGCTCACTAGCGGCTTGGGCGGACTGTTCTTCATCGCCGTGTTCATGAAGCGTGTCAAGGGCAATGCCGCACTGGCAGGCTTCGTCGCTGGCGAGATTGTCGTGTTCTGGATGAGCGAGTACACCAACGCCAACTTCCTCCTCTTCGGTGCCATCGGCATGGTGGTAAGTATCGTAGTGGCCTGGCTGTTATCGCTCGGCTCATACCTCAAGAGCAGTAAGTAGCCCTTAAGGTAGGATAACAAGCAAGAGGGTGTACCCGCGGGTACACCCTCTACTCTTTGTCTATGCTTGGCAAAAGTTCCTGCGGATACTACCGCTCAGCCCGCATAGGATTGCTGAGGAAGTCGTTGTACGCGAGTCGTATGCCCTCCTCCAATTCGGTGCGATAGCGCCATCCCAATGTTTCAGCCTTCGATACATCGAGCAGTTTGCGAGGCGTACCATTAGGCTTCGAGGTGTCCCATAGGATCTGCCCCTCATAGCCCACCACCTTGGCCACCAGTTCGGTGAGCGCCTTGATAGAGATCTCCTTTCCCGTACCTGCATTGACCGTCTCGTTGCCACTATAATTGTTCATCAGGAACACGCACAGGTGGGCGAGGTCATCTACATAGAGAAACTCTCGCAGCGGTGTACCGTCGCCCCAGCAAGTCACCGTGTCGAGTCCAGCCTCTTTAGCCTCATGGAATCGGCGTATCAGTGCGGGCAGCACATGGCTGTGCGTGGGGTGATAGTTGTCGTTGGGGCCATAGAGATTGGTAGGCATCACGCTGATGTAGTCGGTGCCATACTGTCGGTTGAGGTACTCGCAATACTTCAGTCCCGATATCTTGGCCAGCGCATAGGCCTCATTGGTAGGCTCCAGTGCCGAAGTGAGCAGGCAGCTCTCGGGCATGGGCTGTGGTGCTAATCGCGGATAGATGCACGATGAGCCGAGAAACAAGAGTTTCGTACATCCGTGCTGCCATGCAGCATGGATGACATTCATCTCGAGCATCATGTTGTCGTACATAAAGTCGGCCAGTGCGCTTTGGTTGGCTACGATACCTCCCACCTTGGCTGCAGCGAGGAACACATAGTCAGGGCGCTCCTCAGCAAAGAAGCGCTCCACCTGGTCTTGCCTGCAAAGGTCGAGCTCGGCATGTGTGCGGGTGACGATGCGGGTGTACCCCTGCTTCTTCAACTCTCGTACGATGGCCGACCCCACCATACCGCGGTGGCCAGCCACATAGATCTTAGCGTTCTTCTCCATCATTCCACGCGCATTACTTTACGATACCCTTTTCGAGGTACTCTACGAGGTTGGTGGTGATATGTTCGCTGGCGCGTTCCACGGCCACCTTGGCCATATCTGCCTCTACCATAATCTTCACGAGCTGCTCGAAGGTCGTCTTCTGCGGGTCCCACCCCAATTGCTTGCGTGCCTTCGAGGGGTCACCCCAGAGGTTCACCACATCGGTCGGACGGAAGAAGTCGGGCGACACCTCTATCAGCACATCGCCTACGGCAATCCGGGTATGAGCTACGGCAGTTGCCTGCGTGTCAATGCTCTTGACGATGCCTTTCTCGTCAGCTCCCTCACCCACAAACTCCAGTTCGATACCCACATGTTTGAAAGCATAGTAGCAGAAGTCTCGCACCGAGTGCTGCACTCCCGTAGCGATGACAAAGTCTTCGGGTCTCTCATTCTGCAGCATCAGCCACATACACTCCACATAATCTTTGGCATATCCCCAGTCGCGCAGCGATGACAGGTTGCCCAGGTACAGCTTCCGTTGCTTTCCCTGTGCTATGCGTGCGGCAGCAAGCGTGATCTTGCGTGTAACGAAGGTCTCGCCACGGCGCTCGCTCTCGTGATTGAAGAGGATGCCCGAGCAGCAAAACATATCGTACGCCTCACGATACTCCTTCACTATCCAATGCGCATAGAGCTTGGCCACGGCATAGGGGCTATAGGGATGGAAGGGTGTGTTCTCATTCTGCGGCACCTCCTCTACCTTACCATAGAGCTCCGAGGTCGACGCCTGGTATATACGACATGTGCTGGCCAGTCCACACAGACGTACAGCCTCGAGCACGCGCAGTACTCCCGTAGCGTCTACATTAGCGGTAAACTCGGGCGAGTCGAAGCTCACCTGCACATGGCTCTGTGCGGCGAGGTTGTATATCTCATCGGGACGTACCTTGCCGATGACCTGTATGAGGCTCAGCGAGTCGCCCAGGTCGGCATAGTGGAGGTGGAAGTGTGGGTTGCCTTCGAGGTGAGCGATACGCTCACGGAAGTCTACCGACGAGCGGCGTATGGTGCCATGCACCTCATACCCCTTGTTTAGAAGAAACTCTGACAGGAACGACCCGTCTTGACCAGTGACACCGGTTATCAATGCTTTTTTCATATATATCTTATATTTATTTTTTTAGTAATAAGCCTCCCCTAAGGGGAAGGACATCTCATGTATATTCCCCAAAGAAGTTCTCACTTCTCACAGTTCGTACTCCAGTCCCAGTCAAACCGCTCTATATCCTCCTCGATGAGCGGGTTTCCCATCTGCACCTCGATGAAGGTAAGTTCTGTGAGCGCCTTAATAGAGTGATAGTGCTCTACGGGTATGATCACCGTATCGCCCGCCTTCACATGGCGCACCTCACCATCGAGCACGAAGAGACCCTCACCCTCGACGAATGTCCACACCTCGGTACGATGGTGATGTATCTGGTACGATATATACTTGCCTGGGTGCAGCGTGATGCTCTTGGTCAGCGAGTGCGAGCCATCGGCATAGCGTGCATCATCGAGCACGCGGTAGGTGCCCCAACGGCGCTCCTCAAACATGGGTCGCATGTGTATAGGGTCAACATACTGCTTGATATACTCAGACGACTCACGGCTACACACCAGTATGCCATCGTGGCCTGCGGCCACCACAACATTGCTTACCCCGTCGCACACCACAGGCAGACTCAGCTCATTGATGACCGTCGTCCCCATGACATCGCCCCCCAGCACCACATTGCCCATGGCGTGGGCAGGTAGTTCGTGCACGAGGGACTTCCAGTCGCCCAGATCCTTCCACTTACCCGCGAAGGGCACCATGGCCACCGACGTAGCCTTCTCGGCCACCTCATAGTCAAAGCTTATCTTCGGCAGCTCCCCATAGCGTTGGCATAGCTCAGCGTAGTCACCCGTCGGCACATAGCGTGCCACGAGATCCATCATATAGCCTATGCGGAAGGCAAAGACACCCCCATTCCAGTAAGCCCCCTGTGCGATGAGCTCCTGTGCTCGCCTCTCGGTAGGTTTCTCGACGAACTGCTCCACCCCCATGCATAGCGTGCCCTCGTCGTCCTTGACAGGCATCACATAGCCAAAGTCGGCCGAGGCGTGCGTCGCCGTTATGCCCATCAGTACCAGGTCTGCCACGCCCTGCTGGGCGAGCTCCACCATGCGTGCCGCCACATCGAAGTAGCGTGCCTCGGTATAGGTATCGCACGGCATCACCAGCACCACCTCGTCGCGCGAGCATCCCTTCTGCGATGCCAGGTACGACACGGCCAAGGCGATGGCGGGGAATGTTTCTCTGCGCTCGGGCTCAGCCACCACATCCACCCTCGTGCCCAGCTGAGTCTCTATGAAGTCGCGCTGCGAGGCACTGGTAGCGATGGTCACCTCAGCCTCCAGGGCCGACTCACCTATCTGGCGCACCACGCGCTGCACCATCGACTCGCGCTTACCATCGGGGTCTTGCAGCAGTTGTAGGAACTGCTTCGATCGTGTACTGTTCGACAGGGGCCACAGGCGCTTACCCGAGCCACCTGAGAGTAATATGATTTGCATAAGTCCTATTCTATTTATAGATATAAAGCGCGAAGGTACAAACAAACAGGCGAAAAGACAAGGGATAGACAACATTTTTTGTAGTGAGCAACATCACCTAAATGCTAACACCGCACCCTCACCTCTTCCCCTTATAGCTATATAAGGCAAGGGCGAAGTAGATCGCCATCTGCACATAGAGGGCGAGAAGCTGCGGCCACACATCGTACAGTGTGGCATCCATGCAGCTGAACTGCACATAGGCAAGCACGGCGGGGGCAGCGGGCACGAGGTAGTGCACCACACGCCAAGGCCAGGGCATGAGCTCGAGGGGATACGATACGCCCGAGAGGAAGATGAGTCCGATGGAGAAGAAGGCGATGAGCAGTATGGGAGCTTCGGCATCTGTATACCAGCGCGAGAGAGCGAGGCCGAGAAAGCTGGTACCCAAGATATAAGGTACAAGCAATACAGCCAATGCCCCCCACGATGCCCGGTGAGGGATGTCGAAGAGCAGCGGGAGCAGCCCCACGAGGAAGAGGGCGAAGATGCCGTAGAGCACCGCATAGGTGAGCGATTTGCCACATACCAGGGCAAGGGCATTGCCCCTATAGGTGGCGAGCAGAGGAGCTTCGGTGACGGTGTTCGACATCATGGCCACGAGCATCATCAGCGTCTGAAAGATGATGATCATCAGCACCGAGGGGATAAGGTATATGCCGTAGCCTTCGAGGGGATTGTAAAGGGCGGTGCCCACCACGGCGACGGGGCTCTGCGTGGCAGCTGCGAGCAGCTCTTGCGGAGCGGTGAGCGGCACCAGCTGTAGGCGATAGGCGGCATCCATGGCTTCCATCACTTCGAGGTTGGCACGCTCGAGGGCTTCGTAGTAGAGGAAGGCGTCGGTAGTGGCATAGAAGGGGTATACCGAGGGCTCGCCCCGTAGCATACGCTCCTCAAAGTCGCGCGGGAGATACAGGATGCCATAGACTTCGGTGCCTCGCATCAAGCGCTTCGCCTCGAGCATGTCCTGTGCATGGTAGGCGACCTGCGCTTCGGGCGTAGCATCGAGCAGGCGCACATATTGGCGGCTGAGGGCGCTATGCGAGTGGTCGACCACGCAGATGGGCACCTCGCGCACCACATTGGGGGCATACATGTAGTTGTAGAGGAGTCCGTAGGCAAAGACACCGCCCACGAGCACCAGCAACACCGAGTAGCTGGTGGCAATGGTGCAAAACTCACGCCATGTGACGTGCAAGACCATAGGACACCTACTCCACCGTATCATAGGGACTAGTCGTTAGTATTCTTTTCAACCGAGGCAACAGCACAACTGCCACCAAAGGAAACAAGCAAAGCACCATTAGCTGAGACCAGCACTCTGCGAAGCCGCCATCGAAGTAAACCACACACTGCATAGCCTCTGTGAAGTGGCGTACGGGGAAAAGCCGCGCCACCCACCCCACCACGGGCGACATGGCGCTGAGCGGAAAGGTGAGCCCTGAGAGCGTAGCCCCCAGCGACCCCACCATGGAGACCACGCTGATGACCAGCGACAGCACAGGAAACAGGGCATACAGGATCACCGCCACCGACTGCGTAGCGATGATGAAGAGTATCGTGAGTAAAGAGAAAAGCCACATATCGCCTGCCATGGGGATATGTTCCCAACGGAAGAACACCACCCCCGCCAGTAGCGCCTGCCCGACGAAGATGAGCGTATAGGGCAGCAGCTTGCCCACGATGAACGTTAACGAAAACGAAGACTGCGCTGCATACAAACTATTGTCTTCACTCCTAAACACCTTCACTCCATTACTCCTAAGAGACGAAGCTCCCGCCTCCTTCCTTTCGCTACCCACAGCATAGAGCGTCACCAGCAGCACCAAGATCTGCAACATGATGTAGTAGATGGGCACGGCCAGATACACTGCATAGTCCAGCGAGGGATTGTACAGGGCATGGTCGTCTGCGGTCATGGGCAGCAGCAAGGTCTCGGCCCCCTGCTCGGTGCCGCCCAGCACGACAGCCTCCGTCACGATAGGTGCCATGCGCACAGGCATGAGGGCCGTCTCGAAAGCACTCATCACCTCGCCTCCTACGGCCAGCAGCGCATAGTGGTAGTAGTAGCAGAGCGTTGCTCCAGCACCCCGCAACACCGACTCTTCAAACCGCGGCGGTATGGAGAGATAGCCATACACCTCCTTGCGCTGCACGGCTGCCCGTGCCTCGGCATCGTCGGCATAGTGAGCCGCCACACGTAGCGTAGGCGTGGCAGCAATGCCGCGCACGATGCTGCGCGAGGTGCCCGTATTGTCGGCATCGACGATGCCCACAGGCAGCTGCTCCATCTGTCCGCTACCGAAGATCGTGGTCATGAACAGCAGCAGACACAGAGGCAGCACCACCGCAGCAAACAAGTAGATGCGGCGCGAGGTCATGCGCCGCCATTCGCGAAGGATAGCATTCTTCATGGCAAGGAAGACAACTCTAATATCGCACTCATGCCGGGCCTAAGACCTTCAATAGAGGCATCAGGACGCAGGCGTATCTCGAAGGTGCGCATGTCGTAGCTGCCGACCTCCTTGGTGGACTTCCATGTGGCAAAGCTGCCGAGAGGACTGATGTAGTAGACCGTCATCGGCACATCGGTGCGAGCCAGGGCGGGCACAGACACTTCAAAACGCTTGCCCATGCGGAAGTGGGGCATGAGGTCTTCGCGCACGTTGAAGATGACGTAGCTATCGTCGAGCGTCACGAGGGTCATGATGGGGGCACCGGGGGCCACGAGCTCGCCCCGCTTGGGGTATATACCCGCAATATGTCCGTCGGCAGGGGCAGTGAGGTGGGCATCGACGAGCAGCGCCTCTACCTCGGCGACATCGCTGGCAGCAGCCTCTACCATACTATGGCTCGCGGCACGATCTTCGCGCTGCAGGCCCTCGGCAGCCAGCAGGTATTGCTCGTGGGCCGAACGCTCGGTGGCACGCGTGGTGAGCATGGCGGCCTCGGCCTCATCGAGGCGCTGGCGCGACACTACGCTGTCGGCACGAAGGGCGCTGACGCGCTCGTAGGTCTTCTCGGCCAGCGCGGCTTGGCTCCTTGCGGCCTGCCACATCTGATAGGCGGCTGCCACGACCTGGCGTCGGGTGCCGGCATCGACCTTCCTATTCTCCTCTACGGTGACACGATGAAGGGCCTCGCTCTTGCGGTACTGGGCCTCTACGAGGGGACTGTTGATGACGACCAAGGTATCGCCACGATGCACCTCATCGCCTTCGCGCACGAGCAGCGAGTCGACTCGGCCCAGCAGCTTGCCACTGATGCGTATCTCGGTGGCCTCGACCTGCCCCTGCAGGGTGATGGGGGGCTTGCGCGTGGTAAACAGACCGACGAGGGTGATAACGACGACTGCTGCAAGCAGCACAATGAAGGCGATGACAAGGGGTTTATGATTAGGTGTATTCATGAGTAGGGAAATTTATGTTTTTATTGGGAGTTTATTTAGGAGTGTAGGAGTTTAGGAGTTACGCTTTGTTTAGGAGTGTAGACGATAGTCTGTCCGCGGCTTGCGATTTTCATTGTCTAAAGTATCGTCTTTACTCCTTCACTCCTATACTCCATAAAAGGAAACGCTCCTCGACTCCTACACGCCAAAGAAAACGCTCCTGGGGTCGCTAAAGCCCATCCCCACACACCGCCTTCAGATTGGCCATCGCCACATCGCAGGCATACTGGGCGGTGAGGCGTGCAAGGCGAGCGGTAGCGAGGGCGTTCTCGGCATCAAGGACCTCGGTAGTGGTGGTCATGCCCTCGACAAAGGCGGCACGGCGCATGCGGAGTAGCTCTTCATTGAGGATAATGGTAGAATCGAGCACACGGATGTCGCCCATCGTGCGCTGCAGGGTAGCATAGAGCTCCGACACCACCAATGTGAGGTCAGCCTCGGCCTCCGCACGGCTCCACGCCAAGGCCTGCTGCGCCACCTTGGTCTGTGCCACCTTGCGCTCGCGATCGAGGCCATCGAAAAGGTTCCACACGAAGCCTACCCCCACCATCGTGCGGGGCAACAGGTTGCCGGGCAAGCCGTGGGCGTAGAGCGTCTGCTTGCCAAAGAGGGCCACCTCGGGCAGGTAGCCGCCATAGTCCATGCGCAACCTGTCATGGGCCATCTGCTGCTCCAGGGAGAGCGTAGCGAGGGTGTAGTTGCCACCACGCATGGCCTCTACGAATACCGCTTCGGCGGGAAGTTTCGTCGTAGCAAATAGGGGTGAGGTGGGGATCAGCTGCGCATCCTCATCGGTCATGCCCAATAGCTGCTTCAGCGCCGTCTGCCTCACCTGCTCCACACTCGTCGCATGCTGCCACTCGCGCTCGGCCTCGGCCACAGCCACCTGCGCAGCCAGAAGCGAGGCCCTATCTATCAGCCCCACCTGCTCCATGCGCACTGCATCGGCATGATGGCGCTGCATAGCCTCGTAGCGCTCACGGCATACGCTCACGGCCTGCTGCGCAAGTGCCAACCCATAGTAGCGCTCTACCAGCAACACCTCTTCGGTAGCATGCACCTTACCGCTGCTGGCCTGCGCCACATCGGTGAGGCGGCGAGCTATTCTATCGGCCAATAGGCGCTTGCCACCACTGAACACGACCCACTCGGCAGTGACACCCACCTGTGCCACATCCTGAGGTATCAAGGGAAGGGAGAGGGTGTACTCCCCTATCCTATCGAGCACTCCCGTCACCAACTCCTCGCCCGGCACGATGCTCTGCACATAGGCTTTGGCAGGGTCGGTAAACTGCGACAACGGCTCGCGCACCTCAACCGCTTCGGACAGGTGCACATACATGCCCTCGGCCTGCAGCTGCGGCCACCATAGCGCCTGTGTGCGCTGCTGCTCGCGCTGCGCCAGCTGCACCTGGGCATCGGCCACCTTCAGCGCTGCACTGTGCCGGTACATGCGGTCGCGAGCCTCATCGAAAGAGCACTCTACCTGCTGAGCAACAAGCGGAAATGCAGCCACAAGGCAAATTAAAGCCATCACATTCCTCATAGAAAAACGATGCTAATAGATTACCTATTAACATCGTTTATAAAGGATTGTTCTAAAGAGTTCTGAACTATAGAGTCAGAGCCTCAACCCTATGGTCATCATACCCTTGAGAATGTTGCGACTGAGGAGAGTGCCCTGTAGGTTGGGGTCGTCGAAGGCGAAGAACTGCGCCGACTGCGTGCTATAGAGCAGGGCGGCATCGACATAGAACACATCGCCACGGTAGCCCAAGCCACAGGTGTAGAGCGAGGCGTGGCGGAGGTTGGCGTAGGCGGTGTTGGTCTGCACGGAGTTGACGGGGATCATCTTCCATGCCTCGCGGCTGTAGCCTCCTGTCTGATAGTTGTAACCCACGCGGGTGTAGAAAGTGCCGAAGGTCTTCTCGGCACCGAAGCGCAGAGTGTGATGGGCTGTGAGGACGGACGATGTGTGGGTGTTCATGGTGGTGTTGGCATTACCATACTCGTCGTAGAGGGTGGTGCGGCTATAGTCGGTATACTCGTACTCGGCACCGAGCGCCCATGAGCGACCGATGGTGCCTCCCACACTGAGGTTGTACCGAGCGGGGGTGAGGAGGGTATACTCGGTGGCGCAGTCGGCACCGAAGGCGTCGCGGCTCTGCGTGTCGATGGTGGTGGATTGCATCCAGTGGGTGTGGCCATCGGTGAGCGATATATCGGAGCGCAGCACGGCGGAGTTGTAGTCGCAGAGGGTGTAGACGGTGCGCGTGGTGGCCGACAGGCCGATGCGCAGTGACGACTCGGCAAGGGGACGCACGATGGCTCCTACCTTGAAGTCGGTGCCCGATCCTACCGTACGGTAGTAGTTGTCGAGGGTGTAGCTGCCTCCATCGCGGAGCTGCTCTGAGTAGGTGGACTCGAGATGGCGGTCGACATCGTAGGTGGTGAGGGTGGCACCGAGGTAGACCCTGTCGGCCAGATTGAGCGAGAGGTTGAAGTCGTAGGCTTCGATGCCGCCACTGACCTGCTCCCTGTAGGTGTTGCTCACCGAGGGGTAGTAGGCGCCTCCATCAAGCGACGAGGCATCGATGAGGTAGCCCTGCGCACCCATGAGCGTGAGCCAGCCGAGACGGGGGTCGTCGTAGTAGTTGGTGAGGAAGAAGCCTTCGTCGTGGGTGTCGTTGAAGTCGTCGGGGAGCACATTGTCGTAGTTGTCATAGACCTGCCATGCCATCTGCCCCGTCTGCGAGAGGCCGCCCAGGTTGGACGCCATGCCCATGGTGCCATCGAAGCGCTTCACGCTGCGGTAGTTGAAGCCGAAGTTGACGAAGCGGAGGATGCCCTCGTCGCTCATCGCGCTGGTCATGACCATGCCGAGGTTGTCTAAGGCTCCGTACGAGTCGAACGAGCGTCCGCGACCTCGGTTGGACTGGGTGAGTTGAGTGGCCCAGTTGCCACTGAACGAGAGGGCGGCATCCCAGCTGCGATAGAGACCCGTACCTGCGGGATTGATGCTCATGGTGCTCATGTCGGCTCCGAGGGCACTCATGGCACCACCCATGCCGACATAGCGGGCTGTGCCGCTGAGGTCGGTGTCGAGCAAGGCAGAGGCCTCGTAGGTGGTCTGCGCCTGCAAATGCGCCACCAAGAGGAGCAGTAGTATGGAGAGGAATAGCCTATTGTGTTTCATAATGTCGGTGTATTTGTTGAGAGTCAGGGGCAAGGGTACCGCCTACCCTATGATTGGAGTTTCTTTTATTTATAGATAGCGTAACTGTCATCGACGACTGCCTGCACTGCTGCGCGAGCTGCCGCTGCTGTATGAGGAGCTGCTGCGTGAGCTGCCGCTGCTATACGAGGAGCTGCTGCGTGAACTGCCGCTGCTGTATGAGGAGCTGCTGCGTGAGCTACCGCTGCTATACGATGAGCTGCTGCGTGAACTGCCCGTAGAGCTGCTGCGTGAACTACCTGTTGAGCTGCTGCGCGAGCTGCCCGATGAGCGCACGGTGCTCGATGAGGGCGATGTAGCACCCGTACGGCTTGTCGACACGCGACCCGTGGTGCTTGAGCCCGACACACTGCCTCCAGTGCGACGTGTAGAGCCGGTGGTGCGGGTCGTAGAGGTGCTGGGGCGCGAGCTTGATGGGGCGGTGGCTCCTGAGAACTCGTCGCGACGGGTAGAGGCTGTGGTAGGAGTACGGTGATTGGGGCGTGAGCCTGGGGTGACACTGGGTTTGACCGTCACGCTACCTGCATGGTGATGGCCATGGTGCGTACCATAGTACCAACCAGGCGTGTGGTGGTGATGGTAGGCATAGTGCCAGGGGTCGCACCACAGATGATTGTGATAGTGCCAACTGTAGTAGTGGTGGTGATGCGTCCAGTGGTGATGCCAGCCAAAGGGATAGCTGGTCATATAGTCCCAGTAGTACCAGTTGCTCCGCGTGGGAACGATATAGGCGTATAGGCCATCGTCATAAATATTCCACTCCCAGCTGGGCCACAAGGCGCCACCATAGACCACATCCCAATAGAGCGGACTGCTCACGGGAATGGCATAACGGGGGTTGCGGAAACGGACAATGCGCATGGCATACTCGTAGTCAACGTCGCTGCCATCGAAGCCATAGACCCAGCCTTCGTCGACATCGGCGCGGGCTGGCGATGGGGCATCAGTGGTGGCGAGCTGGGTGGCAACACCGGCAGGCTCCTCCTCGGGGTTTGTCTCGAGGTACGACCCTCGACGGTTGTAGGCGTCATCGTCTATCTCGAGTGACTGCACCGAAGTGGAGAGGTCAGAGGTGCTCTTGGCCGAAGCCGAGGTGGATCGGGAAGAGCTGCTCTTAGCAGCCTGAACAGATGAGGATTTCTTCTGGGGAACGAAATACAAATCGTCGCGCTGTGCTGATGCCGAGCCTATGACTCCCATCAACAAACATGTTATCCATACCATTCTTTTCATACCTTATATGTTTTAGATGTGTTGACTCTGCAAAGATAACACATAATTCCTATCTCGAAAGGGTATTTTTGAATGCTTTTATGGATATTTTTCCTAAAAAATCGTAATTTTGCACAACGAATCACAATATTGTGCCGAAAACATTAAAAAATATAAAAAAATGAAATACAACGAAGTGCGCTTCACCGTATGCCCAGTCAGCGAGACGGCTAACGATATCATTGCTGCCTTGGCGATGGAAATGGGGTTTGAGAGTTTCGTAGAGTCGCCCGACGGCACCACAGGATATGTGCCCACACATCTCTACGACGAACAGGCTCTGCAGGCGGTGATGGCAGACTTCCCCATGCCCGACACCACCATCACCTTCGTAGCTGAGGAGATGGAGGATAAGGACTGGAATGAGGAATGGGAAAAGAACTTCTTTGAGCCTATCGTAGTGGATAGCCGCTGCGTCATCCACAGCACCTTCCATAAAGACTACCCGAAGGCCGACTACGACATCATCATCAACCCACAGATGGCTTTCGGCACGGGACATCACCAAACCACACGCCTCATCATCAGCTACCTGCTCGACACCGACCTGCAAGGAAAGATGGTGCTCGACATGGGCTGCGGCACCTCGATACTGGCCATACTCGCCTCGATGCGAGGCGCCTCGGAGCTCACAGCCATCGACATTGACGAGTGGTGCGTAAACAACTCTATCGACAACCTCGCCCTCAACCACATCGACAATATCAAGGTGTTCCAGGGCGATGCCTCATCGCTGGCTACAGAGGGCCCGTTCGATGTCATCATTGCCAACATCAACCGCAACATCCTGCTTGCCGACATGCAATACTATGTGGCACGCATGAACAAGGGCGGAGAGATATACTTCAGCGGATTCTACGAGAGCGACCTGCCCATGATAAAGGCCGAAGCAGAACGCCTCGGCCTATCCTATGTGAGCCATCGCATGGAGAAGGAGTGGACAGCAGCACAGTTTAAGCTGTGAATAGTAGCTGCGGAGCCGCTACTTTCTTGAGAGTATAGGAGTCGAGGAGTGTTTCTTTGGAGTAAAGGAGAGTTCCTTTTTTGGGAGTATAGGAGTGAAGGAGTAAAGACGATACTTTAGACTATGAAAATCGCAAGCCGCGGACGGACTATCGTCTACACTCCTAAGCAGAGCGTAACTCCTAAACTCCTATACTCCAACCAAAAACAAAAGTCTACTCACTCAGCGCCACCATACGCGCCATATACTTACCGATAATATCAAACTCGATATTCACCACACTACCTTCGCGGATAGCGTTGAAGTTGGTATTGTCATGAGTATAGGGGATTATAGCTACCTGGAAGGTATCAGCAGTGGGGTTGCATACGGTGAGGCTCACGCCATTGACCGTCACCGAGCCCTTGTCTACCGTGAAGTAGCCACGGCGAGCCATCTCCTTATCGAAGGCATACTTGAAGGTATAGTACCAGCTACCTTCTGCATCTTCCACCTTCACACAAATTGCAGTCTGATCCACATGTCCCTGCACGATGTGACCGTCAAGACGACCATTCATCACCATGCTGCGCTCCACATTGACAGCATCGCCCACCTGCAGCATACCGAGGTTAGAACGCTCGATGGTCTCCTTCATGGCAGTTACCGTATAGGTACCATCCTGAATGCTCACCACGGTCAAGCACACACCATTGTGCGCCACGCTCTGGTCAATCTTCAGTTCGTCTACAAAACTGCACTTGAGCGTAAGGTGCAAGTTCTCCTGTTCTCTTACGATGCCCACTACGGTGGCACATTCTTCTACTATTCCTGAAAACATGATAATATATTTACAATTTGACAATTTACTATTTACGATTTTGGCTATCCAATGATTATCCTCCTCTGCTCTGCCTCGTAACGCAGTCCATTTGCAGCAAGGAATGCCGACACAGCACCACGCTGTTCCAACGCATCGAGTGTGCCCGTCTGCAAGCTTTCGCGCTGCAATATCCACACCTCGTCAGTCGTCTGGAAAGCAATCTCAAGATCGTGCGTAGAGAGCAACACCGTTTTTCCCTGTTCGTGGGCCAGCTGGCGCAATAGACGCATCACCGCGACCTTACTTCCATAGTCAAGGAATGCCGTAGGCTCATCCAGGAGAATGATTCCTGTCTGTTGTGCCAGTGCTTTGGCTATCATCACCTTCTGCCGCTCACCATCGCTCACGCGCCCTATCTTCTTATGGCGCAGAGGTTCGATACCGACCAGTGCTATAGCCTCATCCACGATACGAAGGTCTGCAGCCGTCAGTCTGCCCCAAAAGTTCGTGTAGGGCATGCGCCCTATCGCCACCACCTCTTCGACCGTAAGGTCGGGGGTGGCATTCCTCTCGGTAAGCACGACGCCAATCTTTTCGGACAATTCGCGAGGAGTATACTCCCCTATCGGCCTACCATCGACATGTACCTCACCCTGCAACGCGGGTTGGAACCCCGATAGGGTGCGCATGAGCGTGCTCTTGCCCACTCCATTGGCACCCACCAAGCAGGTCATCGTACCAGACGAGAGAGAGGCATTGAGGGCCTCTGCCACAATGTGGCGAGAGGCATCCTCATCATAGCCTATATGTAGGTCGTACAGGTCAAGCATTACAGAGAGGGCGATACAGCCACACTGTCAGCCACAACCTCTGCAGCAGGTTCAGCAACCTCTACTACCTCTACCTCAGCCTTATTGAATACAGGCAGCGGAGAAGGAGCACCCGCCCAGTTGAGCAGATTGCCGAGCCACAAACCAGCAGCTACGACTACGAGTGCAGCGAGTGAGATAAGCCACTTCTTCCAAGTGGGGATACCCTTCTTTGCATAGGGATCCTTCAGTTTCAGTTTGGGGAACTTGGCCACATCGGTCAGTGTCTCACCGAAAGGTATACTGATCTTCGAAGCAGCATTGATAGCCCAGCCATTGGCATTGAGCAGCGGAGCTACATTGCGACGACGCAGCTTCATCCATGCCATCACCATGGCAGGACCAGAGATGACGAGAAGGATACCTACGAAAGCGGCAATGAGCTGCCACCACTTGAGGGCGAAGATGCCCTTGGCGAGGCTGGCGAGAGCGGTACCAATCATGCCTAATGCCATACCGAAGGCAGCAAAGATACCAGCAAACTTACCTATATCGAAGGGCTGTGCAGGAGCCTTGGCATCGGCAGCAGCAGGAGCTGTTGTGGGCACCGAGTTGACCTTCGTATTGAGGTCCTTCATCATAGCAGCATCCTTATCGGCAGCGCTCTTGTTGATGAGGTTCTCAATGGTAGTAGCCAAGCGACGATAGGGCGACCAGAAGGCTTGACCTACACTGATGGGGTTGTCGATGATCTTGGTGATAACAGCATCCCATACCACACCTGCGTTGTCGTAGAAGATGGCATTCTTACCTACGGCAAGATCGCCTATCTCACCTACCGTAACAGCAGCCACGATGGTCTGCTTGCCTGGCTTGGTGGGGGTCACGCAGTCGCAATATACGAGGTACATGCCACTGGCAGCAGCCATAGTGTTGTGCTTACCCATATCAGCCACCTTCATACACATGCGGCACTCACGCTGGTCGATGAGCAGACGGCCACACTGGAACACAGCCTTCACCTTCTTGTCTCTTGAGTAGAAGTCCTGGAAGGTGACAAAGTTGCGCAACAAGCGGTAGAAGTCGCGGTAGATGTGGAGGAACTTGTCCACCATATCGATGCCTTCGGCTGCCTCCTTGAGCGCAGCATCCTGAGCCACAAGGTCGAGCAAGGCCTGCTTCTTGTCATCGGCAAGCAACTTCTTTATCGTATCAAGTCCAAGTGCCTCCACTTCGGCACCCTTCTTGGCAGCCTTCCAGCCATTGTAAGCGGCAAAGGCAGCACCTATAGCCGCCCAGTCAGCCTCAGTGAGCGCCTTGCTCTTGGGCTTCACGATAGCCATGAGGGTGGCAAACTTACCCGCCCAAGCGGGGTTGATAGCGGCATCTACATCAAGCTCAGCCTTGCCGGTGATGCGTGCGATCGGGTATGAAGCGATCTCGTCGGTCTTGCCCGTAAGGTTGTCAGCGCTGATGGTCTCGATGAGTGCTGTCTGCACATCAAGCTTAGCGGCACTCTCGGGAGAGAATGAAGCCAACTTGGCACGCACGAAGTAGTCCTTCACCTTAGCGTCGAGCGCATTGTATGCCTCGATAGCCTTGTCTGTATCAGCACCATAGGGAGCCTCTACGGCAGCAGCCTGCCATGCAGCATAGTCGGCCAAAGCCTGATAGAACTTCTCGATCATCTCTGCATTCACACCCTTATCGCCACTACGGTCTGCCACACCACCAAACGATGCCACAGCAGCAGCGATAGCTGCCTTCTCATCCAGGTCAGCAGTAGAATAATCGGTGATGATACCATCGCCATTAAAGGCGGTCTTGGCAAAGATAGCTGTGCTATCCTTGGTCTCTGCCAATGAGATTACCGAGCCCTCCTTGCCGAGGTTGGCAAGAATCTGCTTTGACGAGGTGTAGAGGCGCTTACCATTGGCATCCTCTTGATTGAACTCCTCGATATTGATGCCATCAGCACCCTTCAAGAGCAGGTCAGCATTCTTAATCGCTGCAGTCATCCACTGAGCAGTAGCCACGATATCGTTCACACGGATACGGCCATCAGCGTCAGTATCAATATACTTCAGACTCTTCTCATCAATTTCCAAGCCAGTAGAGGGACATGAGAGGACGGTCCACTTCTTGGGGTCCAACTCGCCAAGATGGGCGATGTCAGCACCTGTTGTAATTTTCACTCGAGTAGAACCACCCACATTGTCGTAGTTCCATACATGTTTCTTTGTTGCCATAGTGATTTATTTTGTTTAGTGTATAGTGTTTTTTATTTTAGGAGTATGGGAGTTTAGGAGTTACGCTTCGCTTGTTTCGGGAGTTTAGGAATTAAGGAGTTTCCGCTTCGCTCTGGAGTGAAGACGATAGCCTGTTCGCGGCTTGCGATTTTCATAGTCTAAAGTATCGTCTTTACTCCTTCACTCCTATACTCCTTTACTCCAAAAAAGGGAACCCTCCTTTACTCCAAAAAAGAGACTCTCCTCGACTCCTATATTCCAAAGAAAACGCTCACAGCCTCTGATAACACATAAAGTATTTCTTCACCTTCTTTTGCAGCAGCGAGAGGTCAAACATATCCGAAGCCTCAGCAATGTCACAAGTCGTACCATCGTTGTAGAGGATTTCTATATGATCATCGAAGGGGCTATACATATCTTTCTCCAAGGTGACAACACAATGCAGGTAGTCGGCCTCATGCTTGTTCACCCCAAAGGTCGAACATATGCGTTCCGTGAGTTCTGCCTTATATTGACGACTGAAGGGTTTGGAAGAAACCTCCACCTTGAACAGCTTACGGTTTACAAGTCCACTGCTAAGGGTCGACAACACCTTGTCGGGGTGTGTAGCCCATGCCTTCAGCGCACACCAGATATCATTATCGTCCAATAGAATAAAGGTATCAAGACACTTGTCATCTGTAAAGAAAGTCTCGCGCGTGATATCATTATACAAGAAATAGCGCAGTGCGGGCGACACATAGAGTTCCTCTCCCTTCCTAGCCAATTCTTTGGCACGCGTGAGTGTATTGATAAGCATCTTCTCGCACACCACCGATGTCTTGTGCAGGTATACCTGCCAGTACATGAGGCGACGCGCAGTGAGGAAGTTTTCGATAGAGTAGATACCCTTCGACTCCACCACCAGATGGTCATCCTTCACGCCGAGCATCTTGATGATACGAGCCGACCCGATGTTACCTTCAGTCACTCCCGTATAAAAGCTGTCGCGACGCAAGTAGTCGAGACGGTCCATATCGAGCTGACTGCTCACCAGTTGGTGCAAGAATCGCTTTTCGTACTCATTCTTATAGATGCGTATGGCAAGATCAAGACGCCCGTCCAACTCGCGGTTCATCTTCTCCATCAGCATCAGTGAGATCTCCTCGTGATGCACACCCTGGGCAATGGTGCTCTCCAGTACATGCGAGAAGGGACCATGCCCCACATCGTGCAGCAAGATGGCAATCTTCACTGCCTCAGCCTCATGGTCGGTAATCTCTACCCCCTTGCCACGCAACGATTGTATAGCCTCGGTCATGAGGAAGAAAGCGCCCAACGAATGCTGAAAGCGTGTATGCTGTGCACCGGGGTACACCATACACGACAGCCCCAACTGCTTGATACGATGAAGGCGCAGCACCATGGGGTGCGAGAGCACCTCCATGATGAGCCCTTTGGGGATATTGATAAACCCAAATACCGGGTCGTTGATAATCTTACCTGATTGCATCAAAGGATACCATACTTTACGAGTTCAGCAGCCATCTCCTCCTGCACCTTACGAGCCTCCTCGCGAGCTACCGCAGCGAAGTTCTCCGTCTTATCAGCATAGATGATGGCACGGCTTGAGTTTACGAGCAATCCGCACTCCTTATTGATACCGTACTTGCACACCTCGGTGAGCGAGCCACCCTGTGCACCTACGCCAGGTACCAAGAGGAAGTGGTTAGGCACAATCTTACGGATATCCTCGAAGAGTTGTCCGCGTGTAGCACCTACCACATACATCATATTCTCATCGTTACCCCACTCCTGTGAGCGGCGGAGCACCTTCTCGAAGAGGCGTTCGCCAGTCTCCTTGTCCTCCATGAGCTGGAAATCGAGCGAGCCCTTATTTGAGGTCAGCGCAAGCAGTATCACCCACTTGCCCTCATAAGCAAGGAACGGAGTCACGCTATCTTCGCCCATGTAAGGAGCCACAGTGAGTGCATGCACATCCTGCTCCTCAAAGAATGAGCGGGCATACATCGAAGCGGTATTGCCGATATCACCACGCTTGGCATCAGCGATAATGAAGTGGTTGGGATAGTTCTCCTTAAGGTAAGCAATGGTCTTCTCGTATGATTCATAGCCCTTGAGACCGTCGCACTCGTAGAAAGCCAAGTTAGGCTTGTAAGCTACGCAGTAGTCGGCAGTAGCATCGATGATAGCCTTGTTGAAGGCAAAGATAGGATCCTCCTCGTTCAAGAGGTGAGTAGGGATCTTCTTCGTGTCAGTGTCGAGGCCAACGCAGAGGAATGACTTGCGTGCCTTGATGTTCTGGATAAGTTGTTGTTTGTTCATAACTTTCTTTATTTACAATTTATCTATTTACGATTTACTATTTATTGACGATTTAACTATTTGGCTATTTACATTTACCGCGATGACGAAATAATAAAATTATCAAATCACAAAATAAATCGTAAATAGTAAATTGTCAAATCGTAAATTACAGTTCGCTCTCCTTCAGTCTCTCCGCATTCTCAGCCACCATCAGCTGGTCTATGCAGTCTTGGATGTCGCCATTCATGAAGGCCGCCAGGTTATAGATGGTGTAGTTGATGCGGTGGTCTGTGATGCGTCCCTGCGGATAGTTATAGGTGCGTATCTTCGCCGAGCGGTCACCGGTCGACACCATGGTCTTGCGCTTTGAGGCGATGTCGTCGATATACTTCTGGTGCTCCTTATCATAGATAAATGTACGCAGGCGAGCCAAAGCACGCTCCTTGTTCTTCGGCTGGTCGCGTGTCTCGGTACACTCGATGAGTATCTCCTCTACCTCGCCCGTGATGGGGTTCTTCCAGTTGTATCGGAGGCGTACACCCGACTCCACCTTGTTCACATTCTGTCCACCAGCACCCGATGAGCGGAAGGTGTCCCACTTGATCTCACCCTCGTTGATTTCTACTTCGAAGGCCTCGGCTTGTGGCAGACAAGCCACGGTAGCAGCCGAGGTGTGCACACGGCCTTGAGTCTCGGTGGCAGGCACACGCTGTACGCGGTGCACACCCGACTCATACTTGAGTGTGCCATACACCTTCTCACCGCTGACGCTGAAGATGATCTCCTTGTAGCCACCTGCGGTACCTTCATTGAAGCTCGATACCTCTACTCGCCACCCCTTCTGCTCGCAGTACTTCATGTACATCTTGAAGAGGTCGCCCGCAAAGAGCGCCGCCTCATCACCACCCGTACCACCACGGATTTCCATGATCACATTCTTGTCGTCCTCGGGGTCGGCAGGCACGAGTAGCAGTTTTATCTCCTCTTCGAGAGCGGGTATCTGTGCTTCACAAGTGTCGATTTCTTCACGAGCCATCTCTCGCATGTCGGCATCGCTCTCCGTAGCGAAGAGTTCCTTCGCCTCGTCGAGCTGGCGGATGAGCTGCATATAGCGGGTACGCGCCTCCATGAGTGCGCCCAGCTCTTTGTATTCCTTGTTGAGCTTCACGAAACGGCGCATATCGGCAATCACCGCAGGGTCAGTGATAAGGAGTTCTATCTCCTCATATTTCCCCACGAGTCCGTCGAGTCGTGTAAGCAAATTATTTTCAGCCATTGATATCAATCAGTATTTAATATTCTAATCTGCAAAGATAGACCTTACTACGGAAAAGAGCAAATAAAACGAATTAAATCAATATCATCCCTCATGATTTAAATGAAACAAGTATTATCCGTGGTTATAAAAAAATCACTCCTCCAACGCTTCCGGTTCAAACAAACAATCAATCGTCTTCGTCTTGAGCCATGCAGCCTCGTCGGGTGTGAGGTCGGGGAGCAGAGTCTCGTAGACACTGGTGTTGAAGCAGTCGATAAACATCTTCTCATCTTCGGTGAGCAGCTCCTCCACGAGCGGTGTGGTGTCGATATAGGTGCAAGTGAGCGTCATGAAAGCCAGCCAGTCGCCAAACTTGTTCGCCTCATCCTCGTAACAGAGAATCATGTTCTCGTGGCGTATGCCATAGAGCCCTTCGCAGTACATACCCGGTTCGCACGAGGTCACCATGCCTGGGAGTATGGGCTGGTCAAGGAGGTTCTGGCGCATACCCTGCGGACCCTCGTGCACACAGAGCACATGCCCCACGCCATGACCTGTGCCGTGGCCATAGTTGCGATTGTACTTCCATAGCGGCATGCGAGCCAATACATCGAGTTGGCAACCACGGGTACCACGCGGGAACGAAGCCATAGAGAGTGCTATCATGCCCTGCAGCACACAGGTATAGTCGAAAGCCTCATCCTCAGTGAGCGGGCCCAGCGGGATGGTGCGCGTGATATCTGTAGTACCATCCATATAGTGGGCACCCGAGTCGAGTAGATAGAGCCCACGCGGCTCCAGCACGCTGCACTGCTCTGGTGTAGCCGAGTAGTGAGGCAGGGCTGCATTCTCACCATAAGCCGAGATGGGCGCAAAGCTCTCGTCAATGTAGCCATCCATCTCCTTGCGCAGGCTGATGAGTTTGTTCGCGGCATCAATCTCGGTGATGCGCTCACCCTGAACCAGCGCCTCTTCGAGCCAACGGAAGAAGCGGGTCTGCACGATACCATCCTTACGATAAGCCTCTCGGAATCCCTGTATCTCCGTCTCATTCTTCAATGCCTTCTCAAGCTTCACGGGCGAAGCAGCATTGACCACCTTCGCGCCAAAGCGCACAGTCACCTGCTCGTAGAGTGCATAGTTGAGCATTGCGCCATCTATATATATAGGAGTATCATTGGGCCACTCAACAATGCTCTCCACGATGCTACCATAGGGAGCCAGCACCACGCCATCAGTGGCAAGAGCCTCCGTGAGTGCAGCGTCAAACTTGCTCTCTGTGGTATATAGCACAGCACGCTCAGCATTCACCCAAAGGTAAGCAATCACCACAGGCGTATGGGCAATATCGCAGCTACGAATGTTGAGCAGCCAGGCAATCTCGTCAAGACTGCTGAGGAGCATCTCTCCACATCCCTTGGCAGCAATCGCCTCGCGCAGCCAAGCGAGTTTGTCGGCACGTGAGCGCCCCGTATACTCTACTCCTAATTCAAATGCCGGTGCATCGGGCAGTGCAGGGTGGTCGCTCCAAACTGCATCGATAAAGTCGGGGCGGCTCACCACAGCAATCTCTTTAGAGGCGAATAACGCCTGCATATGCTCTACCGTAGCGAGCGGCATGCAGAGACCATCTACGCATACGATGCTCTTCTCGGCAAGGTTTCCCGCCATCCACTCAGGATAGTCCACAGTGTCGGGGAGTCCCAACTTGTGCAGCACGATGCCCGATCCCTCAAGCTGCGCTGCTGCTTGTATAAAGTAGCGCGAGTCAGTCCACAGTCCTGCGTGGTCGGCAGTGATCACCACCGTACCTGCCGATCCGGTAAAACCCGACACCCACTGCCTCGCCTGCCAGCGTTTGGGGAGATATTCACTACTGTGAGGGTCTGTACCAGAGATAACGATGGCATCCCATCCTTCAGTCTGCATCACCTGACGCAGCGCTTTGATATTGTCTATTGCTTTCATGTCTTCTTAGTTTACAAAGTCTAACAGCCAGTCACAAAGGTAAGCCTTTTCATAGAAAGCTCATCATAAATTGAGACATTTTTCGCCCAGTTCACCATTTTTCATTTGCGACATTTGGCTATTCTATATCCCATGGCCTTGAGAAGTACTTTTTTCTTAGAAAAACTTTTTGGTGGGAGTATCGGTGACAATTGATTTACAATTAGTAATCAGATTTCTTATAGGATGACAGATGACACCTTTTACCGATTTGTTTTCTATATATTGTATATATAAAAATAATTATCAAGATGGCTTATCTTTTAATTAATTATTTAAATATAGCTCCCATATAGGAATCGGATTGGCAAATCGGTAAAATGTAATGTCTTTTCCCAATATATCTTTTCTCACGCAAAAATCGCGGACTTACACAGAAAACGCATTACTACACTCGTCTTGTCCTCCGGGTGGTCCAATCAAGATAACATTAACGATACGATGACTTTGCCTCTGGGGATGATTTCTTAATCTCTTCTAAAGATGTCGCGAGTGTATACCTTATCTTGTACATCATCGAGGACGGCATCGTAGCGGTTGGCGATGATGGCTTGAGCTTGTGACTTGAAGGCTGCGAGGTCGTTGACTACTCTACTTCCGAAGAAGGTGGAGCCATCCTGCAGGGTGGGCTCGTAGACGATGACCTCGGTCCCCTTGGCCTTGATGCGCTTCATGACGCCTTGAATGGAGCTCTGGCGGAAGTTATCTGAATTGGCCTTCATGGTGAGGCGGTAGACACCGATGACGGGAACAGAGGCCTCTCCCCTGCCCTTTCCTGAAAGAGAGGAAGTTGATGAACATGCCACATATTGATTACTCTCGCTATAGCCGTACCAGCCGGCGAGGCGGAGCACCTGATCGGCGATGAAATCCTTGCGGGTGCGGTTGCTCTCTACAATGGCTGTCATCATGTTCTGCGGCACATCCTGATAGTTGGCCAAGAGTTGCTTGGTATCTTTGGGCAGGCAGTAGCCTCCATAGCCGAATGAGGGGTTGTTGTAGTAGGTGCCGATGCGTGGGTCGAGACCGATACCTTCAATGATGGCTGCAGAGTCCAGGCCTTTCATCTCAGCATAGGTGTCGAGCTCATTGAAATAGCTGACACGCAAAGCGAGATAAGTGTTAGCAAAGAGCTTTACTGCCTCAGCCTCGGTGAGCCCCATAAAGAGCACGGGAATGCCCTTAGTAAGCGATGGGACCTCCCCTAAATCCTCTCCAAGAGAGGACTTTAAACCCTCCGGGGTGTTAGCGTTATTGTCACCATTGCCGATGGCGCCTTCGACGAGGAGACGGGCAAAGGTGTGGGCTGCCTTATCTAAGCGAGCATCCCCTTCAGGGCGCCCCACAATGATGCGGCTCGGGTAGAGGTTATCGTACAAGGCCTTACTCTCACGGAGGAACTCGGGCGAAAAGAGGATATTATCACTGCCTGTCTTCTTGCGAATGGACTCGGTATAGCCCACAGGAATGGTGCTCTTGATGATGATAATCGCATCGGGATTACACTTCAGCACTAAGTCTATCACCTTCTCTACAGCCGAGGTGTCGAAGAAGTTGCGCTGACTATCGTAGTTGGTAGGCGCAGCGACGATCACAAACTCGGCATCCTTATAAGCCTGTTCGGCATCGAGGGTAGCCGTGAGGTCCAGTTCTTTGGCAGCAAAGAACTTCTCAATGTATTCGTCTTGGATAGGTGATTGGCGACGGTTGATCATCTCGACCTTCTCGGGGATGATGTCAACAGCCACTACACGATGGTGTTGTGCCAAAAGGGTCGCCATACTAAGGCCCACATAACCAGTACCAGCAACAGCTATCTTCATACAACTACGCTTTACTCTTTAATAAACAAACCTTCGGTTTTTACATCAAAAAAAACTATTCAGCACCCCCTTTTCAATGGAGTGCCTACTCTCAGGGTACAAAATTAGTGAAAAATATTCGCATCGCCCACATTATTGCTAAATTATGCACCCTGCGGCTTTATTTTATGCTGGAAGAGGGAGATTGCATCAACTTCTCATACAAGCCGATCGTCACGAAATATATCACCATCACAAGTAGGCTATCTGAAAATAATGTTGTACATTTGTACACTCAAAGAAAAGACACAGACTACCGCACCATGCCACCCATCGAAAACCAGTACAAAGCGAAGAATCAGGAGTTCTTGCAGGAGTATGCCCAGAGACCAGGCGTGAAGACCATGTTCAACGGCGTCATGTACCGCATCATCACCAAGGGCAATGGGCCCAAGCCCTCGCCCAAGAGCCACATCACCGTGTACTACAAGGGCATGCTGATCAACGGTAAGGTGTTTGACCAGACGCAGAAGGGGCGCCCTGCCACCTTTCGCTTGGGCGAACTCATCACGGGATGGAACACGGCGCTGCGCGAGATGCCCGCAGGCTCACGCTGGGAGATCGTCATCCCCTATCACCTCGGCTACGGCACCCGCCAAGCGGGAGTCATCAAGCCCTACTCTACCCTCATCTTTGACATCACGCTGCTCGACGTGAGGTGAGCAGTGAGAGATCTTCGCTCCTCGCTATCAATCTTCAGTTCGTAGAGTTGTGGGACTGATCCGCCCTCGATCATGAGGTACTTGCCTTTCTCCAGACAGTCACAGAAGTACACTACCCCCTCGCCACTCTCGATGCGCTCCACGCCCTCGGTGCGTGTATGCCCCACCACTTGCGTCGTCCCTCGGAGCGGACATAGCATTTCGCTCTTCCCTGCCCAGTAGATGCCTCCATGGGGATGAGGGCCTCGGCGTGCCGCTCCGCAGTGGTAAAGGACCTTGTCTGTGGAGCGGGCATTGAGCTGCGAAGCGATGTCGCCATCGGCATCGCCCACGAACGACTGGCAGAACCATGCCTCGGAGACCCCTGCATGGGTAAAGAGGATGCCCCGCTCGCTATGGGCGCACTGGAAACAGTCGGCATGCTTGGTGAAGATCTCCCTAAGCTGCCAAGCCAGCTCCAGGTTGATTCGCGAGCAGAGGGGAGCTCCGTAGTCTATGTAGTGCACATCATGATTTCCCAACAGGAGTACCACCTCGTCGGGATGCTCCTGCTTGAAATGGATAATCTCCTTCAGGTTGTCGAGCACCGCCTCACCGGGTATCTCCTCATAGGGGTCGCAGTAGTCGCCCAAGAACACGAATCGGCAACCCGTGTGCCGATCAACAATCCTCCGCCACGATGTGCGTCCATGCACATCGCCTATGACAATGATGTTCTTATCGGTAAGCATAAGTAAATAGTCCTTTATCGTTTATGCCGCAAAGATAATTACAAGTTTTTGATCGTGCTGTGAATCTTGTACACGCTACTTTATGAGGCCCTTATTTCGGAGTACTCTCCAGAAGCTTTCGGGCAGATAGACATTGGACAAGTCGATACAATCTCTGAAGAGAGGAGCTATCTGCTCGGGAGAGAAGCCAGCATTGCCACAACCAATGGCTGTTACATAAAAGGTTATATGGTCATTCCCCTCTACATATTTTATGAATTGCGACACATATCCCTCAATCGCATCAAGCCCCGTAACATTTACCGTAGGTATAGCATAGGTATCCCCCATGGGACCAGATGCTACGCCCATTTGCGCTCCCCATTTAAGCGCTTGCTTTGCAGCACCGCCAGTATGTAAGCCTTTAATGTTGCTTCCAAAGACAAACACCTCATCCATCTTTAGTTCCACTATTGGGGTTGGAGTTATTCGCCATTTTCTTGTTGGCTCTGACACATCTATATTGTCTATTTTCTCCTCTTCATCGCTAGGCAAAAGCGCTAAGAACTCATCCATGCTGTTGAGCCATTTACTTGAGTCCTCCTCCATTGCCTTGCATATTGCCCTCCACGACTTGGAAGATATCTTGTCGGGCTTCATCTGCTTATCGATAGTTGCAGGTGAATTACCAGTAAGCATATAATACAGTGTCGCGCCCAATGAATAGATATCCCTTCCTGCATGGAATTTCTGTGTGTCATAGGCACACTTTGGCGTATATCCTGGTGACTCAATCTTCATGGCAACCGAATTGCCCGATATCGACACCCCCTCATCGTTGTCATATCCATAGTAGTGTGCACCCCCGAAATCAATCAAGGTAGCCACTCCATTGTCATCTATTAAGATATTTTGTGGCTTCACATCCGAGTGATTGTACCCCTTTTCATGCATTGCCTTCAAGGCTCCAGCCACCTGTCTGATAATAGCAAGTGCCTCACGCTCTCCGATGCATTTTTTATTTACGAGGTTTTCCCCATCGATATATTCCATAGAGTAATAGCAAGTATTGTTCTCCCTAAAGAACTCATATACCTTTACGATATTGTCGTGAGCGCACTCCTTTATTTTTTCTATTTCACCACAAAATTTCTTCTCCGCAAAGTCAATAGCATCAAAATCTGAAAATTTGACCTTAACCTCATTCGTCTGAGGATCTCTCACTTGAAGTGCATTATGGAAGAATTCCTTAATAGCAACCTCCGTCATGGTATCCTCATTCATAGCCCTATAAACCTTGCCGAAGCCACCATAACCGATATTTCCCAAAATGGTATAGGTATATTCTTTACTATGCAACGTTGTTCCCTTGGGCAGGTTGCTGGCTTCGTACTGCACAAATTTACCCAAGTCGTATCCATAATTTTTAGCGAACTTTGCAATTTCTCTTTGCCGTAGGTCTTCGATGAATTGCTTTTGGAGCTCTATACTTGATTCTCCATCTGGGACGAGAATCTGACAAGAGTAAATATCTTCATCCTCTACATGGTTTATATTTTCCCTTCCATGAGGGAATATTTGTTTAAGAAAATACTCCTCATTCATTTGATACACAAGATAGTCGATACAAACTTTCTCTTCATCGATAGAAAGGTATACATAATTCGAATCAACAGCAATTTCTCCTTCTTTGGGGTCAAAAATACAAGTCTTATAGTTTTCCCTATTTAAGCAATGAATGAGTACAACTCTATCTTTAATAGTGAAATACGAGAAAGGGTTGTCTTTTTCATGTTTTGCTGGGAATCGCCCATTAAGAGCGGTAACATAAGGTGATAATGGAGTACATTCCTCTATATTGTAATTCAAAATTTTAGTACTGTCATATAAACCATAATATATTGATGGAATAACACTATTCACAATATTATCTAGTTTGAGGAGTTTGTACCCTACAGGGACCTCTATCTCATATAAATCCCGTTTGAGAATATCAACATTTAGATATCCCCCCATGCAATCTAAGTACTCAGGAGTTATTGTAATTAAACCTTCTTGCCTGTTAATGCTATCCAATAATCGTTCTGCTGTAAAATCATTCCACGTTGTTCGATCATACACCTTGATTGCATTAACCTTCTTATCGTTATTCAATAAAACAATACTCCTATAAGGACTAATTAGAATTACATCAACAATACAATGTCCATACAAATCCTCTGGGAAATAAGATAAATTCTCATTTTCAACTACCGCCAAAGCCTTTCCACCCGAAGACAACAACTTCATTATTAACTCAAGTGAATCCTCTTTAAAACGAAAAGGATTTAATACATCATGAGACTCTATTATAAAATCACTTTCTCCCTTCCCGAGATTATGTATATTATACATATTATCTCCATTGAAAATAACATAGTCAAATAGTTGCCCTTTTTTCACCAAATCAGATAAATCATCCTCACACACCTGAATTTGATTATGCTTGTAATAAGAAGAAAACTCAGCATCAGAATAGAAAAACATTTTCATTAAATCATTTTCCATTCGCTTGGGCATATTAGCTACATATGTCGTATTCTTCAAATCTATATGCATGGCAAACGTTCCAATACCCGCACAAACATCAAGAACTCTTCCGTGATTTATATTTAAATAAGCTTTCGCAAAAGCTTCCCAATTTCCATATTTCCTTTCTATAGGACTCGTTGTTAAATGTAAAGTATTGTCTACTTCAGGTCGATATGTATCAAGTAATATTTTACGAAAATTTCTCTTAAGATTCTCTTGTCCTATTAATAATAGCAGATAAGAGAGCATAAAATCTGCTTCGAATTTTGAAGAGTATATATCCAATAAACGAGAATAGCCATTAGCATAAAATGATTGCATATATTTTACTAACGGATGAAACAGATGATTGTCTGGGACCATATGGACAATATTTATTTCGTCAACAACCCTTTTTCTCCATATACCATCTGGATCATGATTGAATACCACATGGGGCTTATCCATATGGCGAAGCACTGATTCGTCTAATGGTTGATGAGTGTATGTGATATCCAAAAAGCCATTAGCAGCTAATGCAAGCAAAATATAGTTATCATAAGTCCTGTCAACAACATATTTTTGCATATATTGAATCAATGTTTCCAATCTCTGTTCTTCAGACATGGACTCCCATAAAGCCAATCTCCTTGCATCTATACACACCATATTCACATTCCTTTATATAGTTATTTCCCTACGTTAATAGCCCTATTCAAACCACATATTAATTCTATATATAATATATGCAACTGACAGATATTGGGAAAAGAGAATACTTCCCTATCAGCAATCCTTCTTGCGGAAAATCTTGATAGAGGTCACCGCACTGCCGCTCACATAATTGCCTCTGTGGCGATTGTTGAGTCGTCGGTTGGTGAGCATAATCTTCATGCCCTCTTCTAAGCACTGGGCATCAAAATCCTCTCCTGCCTCGAGCGAGCAGTTCTGCACGGCATTGATATGGAATTTAGGTGCACCATAAGTTCCATAACTTCCCAGATAACGAATTTTCATGCAAGCCTCGCCTGGCGCATCATATCTGCTACTCTTGAGCCAATACACATCCAGTTCATCGCCCGGTCTCAGGTGGCTGAAGTTGGTATACGGTGTTTGTTCCGACACATCATCAGCTTTACGAATGGGCTGCTGCTCTTCTACGACACGCTTATACAAATTGTCGAGGTCTTTTACTACATCTTCCCACTTTGCGTAGTCAAGGAATAGCAATATCTGATTCAGAGTTTCAGTGCCGATGGTAGACCCCTTGCTCATATTGTTGTGCCCGAATACGCGCTTCCACGTATTAGGATCCTTAGGTTTATACTCCTTAGTGCGTTCATCTTCACTTCTATTTCCTCGCACCATCTCCCATGCTTCATCTGCTACCTTGGTGCTAATTTTCTCAAACACGGCGTTAGTTGCCTTAGCTTCGGTATCGAGATTAACCTCACGTGTAGTTTCTGTAAGCACCATGATAATCTCAAGCACTCGTCTGTCCAGTGGATAAGTAGGATTTGCCATAATATATATAGGTATTAAGATTAGTATAAGATTTTTCGTTACTCGATTTGCAAATATTATAAAAAATATTCGACATTTCCAAGCACTTCCCAACAAAATCGTCTAAAAACGAGCCGCGTACAGGATTCACGATTTTTCTCATAGATTATATATTACTTTGCGTCATGAAAACTGAGGACACGAGTTTACTGACATATAAAGAAAATTTGTTCGAGCGTGTACAGGATTCACAGCCTTTCACAAAAAATATGTATTACTTTGCAGCATGAAAATTGAAACACGAGTTATAAACCTTTAAAACATTACATTCACATGGAACAGACAAAACTACTCCCCACCGCCGAGACGATCTCAACCTTCGTAGCCTACAACGCTGAGATGAACGCCGCCCTGAAGAGCAACGACCTCGACCTCGCCAACGAGTACTTGAGAAAGGTAGAGGCACTCACCGCCGAGTACGACTTCTTCGATCAGGAGTTCACCGAGAATGGTCTCACAGGCCTCATGGACATCACCGGCAAGGTGCGCATCCCCGCCCAGTACAAGGCCATCGGTGACCGCTACCGCTACGACCATTGGCGCAGCCTCCCCGTAGCCGTCATGAACAGCGAGGACAAGTATGCCATCGTCAAGGCCGACGGCAGTGGCACACCTCTGTGCGAGTTTGCCTATGACTATATCGAAATCTTCCCCTGGACCAGCGACTTCAGAGCACATGTCGGAAACAAGACTACCCTCCTATGCCCCGACGGCTCTGCACTCTTCCCCGCTATGGTAGACACCATCTACGAACCGTTCAACCACATCATCATCCTCAAGGATGAGGACAAGTATGGTTTCTGCACCTTAGGTGGCGACTTCGTGGCTCCCCGCTTCGAAGAGATTGAGCCCGACGAGGACAACAAGGTACATGTACGCCTGGGTGACACCTGGGGCTACATCAGTAGCGAGGGCGAGTTTCTCCCCGAGCCCCTCAGCGACGAAGACTACGACAAGTGGCTCTACAACTTCGACCCCGACTGGGAGGAGTAAAGAAGTGTTTCTTCTTGGGAGTAAAGGTGTATAGGAGTGAAGGAGTAAAGACGATACTTTAGACTATGAAAATCGCAAGCCGCGGACGGACTATCGTCTATACTCCTAAGCGGAGCGTAACACCTAAACTCCTTAACTCCCTAAACAAGTTCATCGCTCATTGTCCATCTCCTACAACTAACAATAACCCAAAGAGACATTCATTTATGAAAAGATTCAAGAGAAAAATCCTCAGATGGGTCATAGCCATCCTCCACGAGCTCTTGGCCGATACTACGCCCACTGCCTCATGCTCAGCCTCCGACCTCAGCAGCAAGGGCATGATTGAAGCCGAGCAGAGCTGAAAAAGCTGACAACACCCACATACACTTGCATTTAACAAACTAATCCCGTACATTTGCATCACTATTAAGAACAACAACTATGACACACCCCAACGAAAACACTCCCACCCTCCAGGAGCTGCAGGCATTAGCCGAGCAGGGCGATGCAGCTGCTCAGTGCGAACTTGGACTACGCTATGCCAATGGCATTGACACAGAGAAAGACCTCGCCAAGGCCCATCACTACTTCACCCTGTCAGCAGAGCAGGGCAATGCCCGTGGCGAGTGCGCCCTGGGCGTATGGTACGAGAAGGGCTATGACGGCGAGCCCAACCCCAAGCAAGCATACCTCTGGTTTCGCAAGTCAGCAGAGCAGGGATTTGCCGAGTCCCAAAGACGCATAGCCTCATACTACTTAGAAGGCAAGGTGGTAGAGCAGGACGATACTCAAGCCGCCCACTGGTACCGACTCGCAGCCGAGCAAGGTAACAAGTTTGCCCAGACACTCCTTGCCAGTCTCTACAAAAACGGCGAGGGCGTCGAGCAAGACGATGAGCAAGCAGCATATTGGTACCGGCAAGCCGCCGAGCAAGGCGATGTTTATGCCCAGTACCACCTCGGCACCTGTTACGAAGAGGGCTTGGGGGTCGAGAAGGACGGAGAGCAAGCCATCTATTGGTACCGCCAAGCCGCCGATCAGGGCGATGCCGACGCCCTATTCACCCTTGGCACCCTCTACTTCGATGGCGACATCGTAGAGGAAGACGATGAGCGAGCCGTAGAACTCTTCCGTCTCGCAGCCGAGCAAGACGACGAGAATGCCATGGAGATGCTTGGCTATTGCTACGAAAATGGCTATGGCGTTGCCGAAGACCTCGAGCAAGCCATCCACTGGTACCAGCAAGCCGCCGAGCGGGGCGACGAAGAGGCCAAAGCCTCGCTCGAGCGATTAGCCGTTGAAAGAGAAGCAGAAATAAGAACAAACAATTAACATTATATAAATATATCAATGGAATATAGCTTTGACTACGTGTGTTACTACATCAAAGATCATCTTCGTTGTAATGGCTACAATCCCGACGAACTCTTTCATATCGATTTTTCCGATGAGTCCATAGTAGAGGTTCGCACTCTGGCAGAATCGGGATTCGACCTGAATGACGATGGCACAGTCTATAGAGACAGCGATGGCCGTCCAGTGAACACAACGCCCTGCGAATATCATCATTTGGCAGAGGATATTACTATGCTTGACGAATCGGGCAAGCGAGTCCCCAACGAGGAATATATCGAGCGATTGGTAAAGCATTACCTTTCTTAATCCACCTTAACCATCTCTACAATTATGGACATCGAATCACTCAAGAAAGAATTTTTGGCAATGATAGAGGAAAATAAAGACCGCCCTCTCTATCCCGCCGTATTGGACACATCCTACCTCGAGGACGCCTTCAAGACATCCCAATGCGACGAGCGTGGCTATGCTGAGTTATGCCCCGTCATTTCATCACGCTATAGCCATGGCGAGACCGAGGACGGCATCAAGGTTCTCTCCTTGAAGAGCGCCGTCTTAGCCTCATCCCTCTACACAAAATACCTCGATGAAGAGGCCCTCGTATGGGATCAAGCGAAGGGAGAGCTATACCTCTATGTACCCGACTCCCAATGTCCCCGTATAGCCTTCAAGAGCATGAGCTGGACATGTGCCCGCAGGCTCACCTCCGAGTTTCGCCACATCGACCTGCGCGACATATACCAAGCTATCAAACCATTGATACAGAAACCATCAGACACCCCTTCAGAGGAAGTAGAGGGGTAAAGCAGACAGATTGGTAAGAAAGGGTATATATTACATTTTAATCACGGAAGGACTAACTTAAAAGCACACCCCCTCTTCAAGGGGGCGAGGCAGAACCATAACATATGACAAAACGTATCGTTTGCTCTCGTTATTTATCTTTTTTGTCGATAATTACTATTCCTGTGAATCCTTCGCACACTACTTTATGAGTTCACCATTCCTATGAATGATAATCCTCTTAAACATTCCCTCACCATGGTACGTGCCTATAGACTCACCCCCTCTTATTATATTAGTAAAGTACAAAGATGGCAACATATAATCCTTACAAATAAACTCGTCTCCTGGCTCAAGTTTACAATTTTCTCTATCGTCCACACGATAACGATTATTTCCAAGATATGTCAATTCTGCTCTTGCGATTCCTCTATGGTATTTATCCCAAATTATATCCACTTTGTCACCCTCACTAATTTTGTGACATCTATTAGATGATACACTTATCCTAGATGCATAATGTCCTCTACCTATTCCCCTCTCAATTATATTATGATAGTCGTCTTCTATACATTTCATCAAATCATCCCAGTTGCGATATTCTAAAGCATGCGCTATCTGCTGAAGTGTTCTAATGCTACATTTTGACTTGGATGATAATTGTCCAAAAATTCGTTCCCAAGTGATTCTATCCAACGGATTATACTCTTCGGTACGTTTATCACCCGGCCTTGACATATATGCCCACGCTTTATTTGCTATGATTATAGCGATTTCATCATATGTTGACGAAGAAGCTTTAGATTCTGCGTCAAGGCAGACCTTAGATTCCATACCTAAATCATGAATAATGATTTCAAGCACTCGTCTGTCTAAAGGATAAGTCGGTCTTTCCATAATCAAATATATTAATAGGATGGATAAAGATTTATTGCTGTGCTATGTGTTTACAAATATTATAACAAAAATCCGAGATTTCCAAATCCGTCCATCTACTTAACACAAAATTAACACATTATTCGGCCGTGTACAGGTTTCACAGCCTTTCTGGGGAAAAAGCTTTTACTTTGCAGCGTGAAAGTTGAAAACACGTATACATTAACCTTAAAGTCTTTACTGCTATGACACAGAAGAGCAAAAACCTCCCCACCGCTGAGATCATCAACAAGTTCACCACCTACAACGCAGAGATGAACGCAGCTATGCGCAACGGTGACTTCAACCTCGCCAACGAGTACATCGAGAAGATGGAGGCGCTACATGACGAGTACGACCTCTTCGACCAGGAGTTCACCGAGAACGGTCTCACGGGCCTCAAGGACATCACTGGCCAGGTGCGCATCCCCGCGCTGTACAAGGCCATTGGCGCCCGCTACCGCTACGACCACTGGCGCGAGCTCCCCGTGCCCGTCATGAACGGGGAGGATAAGTATGCCATCGTAAACGCCGACGGCAGTGGCAAACCCATCTGCGACTTCATCTACGACTACATCACCTTCTGCCCCTGGACCGACCACTTCATCGTCCACCGCGGCAGCAAGGCCACCATCCTCCGCCCCGACGGCACCGAGCTCCTCCCCACCATGGTAGATACCATCTACGAGCCGTTCAACCACATCGTAATGCTCGAGAACGAGGGCAAGTATGGTCTCTGCACACTGCATGGAAGCTATGTAGCTCCCATCTACGATGAGATGGAGCCCGACGAGAATGACAATGTACACGTACGCCTCGGTGACACCTGGGGATACATCAGCGGCGATGGCCAGTTCCTCGCTGAGCCCCTCAGCGACGAAGACCAGGACAAGTGGTGGTACAACTTCCGCCCCAACTTTTGAATAAGCAGGGTGCTCCTCCCCTACACACGGTACTTGTCGGTTGGTTGCTGACTGTTAGCTATTGGCTTCCATCCGGATGACTCACTAAACACTAAACTCTAAACACTAAAATGCTCTAACTATGGGACTAAGAAGATTAAGAACCACCAGATCCGCCACCGACATCGCTGCCACAGAGGTTGTCAGCGGTAAGGACACCCTCATCGCTGCATTGGAGACAGTGCTCATCGAGTCCAGAGGCTGCAGTCTCGACCCCGAGTCGCTGACCAATGCACAGGAGGCCTTCGCTCTCCTCGAGGAGCGCCTGCAGTTTACCCCACTGCAGTCAATGGTCATAGCCATGCTCATCGACCATGCAGGTCCGCTCAGCACGAAGAACATGGCCCACTACCTCGACACACGCAACATGCACATGATCACCCACATGCCCGAGATAGGCGAGCTGGTCGATCGCCGCATCGTCCGTAAGGTCAAGGACATGGATGGTGAGATCCAGTACGTCGTCATCCCCGCTGCCGCACAGGCTTACATGAGGAATGTCGAGTACATCCCCCCCACAGACGAGGGGCTCTCCCTAGCAGAGTTCTTCGAGCGCATCGACGACCTTTTCACCCAGTGCGACGACAAGCTGATGGAGGCAAAGGAGCTCCATGGCGAACTCAACAGCCTCATCCAGAAGAATGGCACGCTGAGCGTGTGCAAGTGCATCGCTCAGCACCGCCTCGACGATCAGGTCCTCTTCCTCTACTGCTGCAGGGAGTATGTCAACAGTGGCGACACCCGCATCGTCAGCAACCAATACCGCTTTCTCTTCGAGCGCAGGTCATGGGGGCACATCAGTTCGGGCATCAGCTCGGGCACCAATCCCCTGCTCCAGGGGGCGCTCCTCGAATACCACAGCCAGTCCGACCTCATGGGAAGCTCCAACTCCATAGCCCCCTCCTCCGAGGTGCGCCAGCAGCTCTCCGAGGAGCTCGGCCTCGCTTGGGAGACCGACGACACGCTGGACCACTGTGCCGGTCTACTGAGCCATAAGGACATCGTCGGTAAGTCCATGTACTACAACCCCACCGAGCGCGAGGCCATCGACAAGCTGTGCCAGCTGCTCCAGCCCGAACAGTTCGAGGCCATTCAGCACCGCCTCGCCGAGAGCGGCATGCGCAGGGGCTTCGCCTGCCTCTTCTTCGGAGCTCCGGGCACGGGCAAAACCGAGACCGCCCTCCAGCTGGCCAAGGCCACGGGGCGCGACATCATGCAGGTCAACATCACCGACATCAAGAGCAAGTGGGTGGGCGAGTCGGAGCAGAACGTCAAGAAGCTCTTCAAACGCTACCGCAAGCTGTGCGCCAAGAGCAGCAAGGCTCCCATCCTGCTATTCAACGAGGCCGATGCCATCATCGGCACCCGCATGGAGCACGTCTCCCGCAGTGTCGACAAGATGGAGAACGCCCTGCAAAACATCATCCTCGAAGAGATGGAGCAACTCGACGGCATCCTCATCGCCACCACCAACCTCACCAGCAACATGGACAAAGCCTTCGAGCGCCGCTTCCTCTACAAGGTGGAGTTTGCCCGTCCCAGCCTCGAGGCACGCCAGAGCATCTGGCAATCCATGATCCCCACCCTCAGCACCGACGAGGCCTACTCGCTCGCCTCGGAATACAGTCTCAGCGGTGGCCAGATCGAGAACATCGCCCGCAAGCGCATGGTCGACTACATCCTCTACGACCAGTCGGCCTCGCTCGACACCCTGCGTACCTACTGTGATAGCGAGTCCCTCGAACATATCCAACGCAAACACCCCGTCGTAGGATTTAGATGAACGATGCTAACGATTACAGACTAACGCTTTAAGATGAAAGGATGCAGCAAACAAGCATTCTCCCTAACTCCTAATCCCTAACTCCTAATTATCACCCCCCTATGTACCTCGACATGTTTGGCAACCCCATCGAGGAGTTGCGCCCACTTACCCGTGAGAGCCTCAACGAACTGATGCTCAAGTTTGAAACAGCCGAGCACGATGACGACACACGCATCCGACTCGAGAATGAGGCATGGCACTATCGCAACATCGCTTCATATGCCGAAGTATTTGAGCACGACGGACGCTACGGTGTGTACCACGCCCTGTTCGATGTCGAGTTGGTCGCACCCCTCTACGACGAGCTCCGCCTCATCGATAGCGTTGGCACCACCTTAATCTACATCGCCCGCTGTGGCAACAAGTATGGCATCGTCAAGGCCGATGGCCTAGGCACGGAGATGTACCCCTTCGTCTGCGATGTCATCGAACCCTATGCCGAGATCATCGACCTCTGTTCCTTCCGTCGCGACGGAAAGGTAGGCCTGCTCTCACTCAACGGCAATCAGAGATACATAGAGCTACTTACCCCCGTCTACGACAGCCTCGACGCACACCCTGGCACCCCCTACATCGAGCTACGCAAGGACGGCAAAGTAGGTCTATACGGCACCGCCCTACCCCTTCCACCCATCTACGATGAGATACACATCCCCCAGCACCTCGGTTGGATCAAGGTCAACCTTCACGGTCAGTGGGGCTACATCGACTCCAAGGGTCAGTTCACCGAAGACATCAATCAAGCCTTCCTTTACCATTCAGGCATATTCTTATAGGTAGTGTACAAGATTCACGACCTATGTTAAATATTTTCACTATCTTTGCCTCCGTACACAAACAGAATATACACATGAAAACCTGCCTTTTGAGTGGCAACTTCGCCCTCGACACCATCGTCACCCGCGACTATCCCCAGGGATTCGTCATTGGTAGCCGCAACCCCTTCACCGAGACCATCGTCACCGAGTGTGTGGGCAACACCTGCGGCAACGTCAGTTGCATGCTCCCCTACCTGGGAGTAGCCACCTACCCCATCGCCCACCTCGACCTCTCTGCTCAGGGTCTACAGATCAGGGACGACCTCCGCCGCTACGGAGCCGACATACGCTTCGTCGAGAATAGCGAGAGCGGTGGCACCACCCTCATGCGCTGCACCCACAAGCGCGACAGACTCACCGGCACCCCCACCACCTCGTTTCGAGCCACCTCGCCAGGGAGCCGCTTTCCCAAGCGCCGCTTCCTCCGTGTGCGCGACGAGGCCCCACGCTTCATGGCTGCGCTCGACTTCACGCCCGACATCTTCTTCTTCGATGCCTCCGAGGCAGGTCTCCGCTACCTTGCCAGCGAGCTGCGCCAGCGAGGCACGCTCATCTACTTCGAGCCCGAGAGCGATGCCCCCCAGCAGCGCTTCCTCAAGGGCGTCATGGTGAGCGACATCATCAAGTTTAGCCACGAGAAGGTCAGCGACCTCACCTTTGCCGACCGCTGCACCGACAAACTCCTCATCCGCACCCTGGGTGCCGAAGGCCTCGAGTTCAACCTCCGCGGGCAGGGCTGGGTCAAGGTCGCCCCCATCCCCAACGCGCATGTCGTCGACACCGAGGGCGCTGGCGACTGGACCACCAGCCAGTTCATCGCCTCCCTCTGCCAGCGCGACCTCCTCACCCTCGACCAGATGACCGTCCCCGTCATCCACGAGTGCTTGTCCGAGGCCACCCTCACTGCCTCGCGCTCCGTCTCCTACCTCAGCAGCAAGGGCATGATCGATGCCGAGCAGGGCTGAAAAAGCCGACGACACCCACACACACTGACATCTACATATTAAACCCTCACATTTATCTATCTTTATATATGACAAAGATTAAAGTATTATTAGAAGCCTTCTACGGCTATAGCTGTAGCGGACACGGACACGGCAGTGAACAGAACATCGAAGTCGAGGTCGACGACGCACAGTTAGAGGCGCTCCGCCAGATTGGAAAGGAGAAGATCACCTGCGAAGACATTACCAAGGCTATCGCCCAGGGCACCACAGTGCTCGAGCCCCTGCACGAGCAGTTGGAAGAGAAGTTCTACTACATGGTCGAAGAGTATTGGCTCTACGAAGCCTACAACGAATGCCTCGACGAGTGCCTCGACGAAGCCATCAAGGAGGATGTGCGCAACGGGCTCTACACCCCAGTGAAGAAGGAAGAAGAGGAAGAGACCTTCGATTGTCGCTTCTGTTCAGCATTCTACGATGAGGAGCTCAATGAGGAAGAAGAGGAAGAAGATGAAGACGCCGACGCGAAAGAGGAAGACGAGAATGCCGATGCGGAAGACAACCGATCCATCTATGACAGACTCTATGAAGAGGACTGGGATGATGATGACGCCGCCCAATGGGATATGGACGAATACTACAGTTGGGTGTGCGAGCACGACCACGCCTTTGTAGCCGAGCGCGTAGGCATCAACCTCGATGCCTGCCGCGACGAAGAGGTATGCTACACCATCGAGCTTTGATGGCGATGATAAATCCAATCGAGGGGGCGCAGCTATAACAATAGGTCTGTATTCCGTTCAAATTTGTAGTTCAAAGGGCTGTGTACAAGATTCACAGCCTTTCTTATTTTATTGACCTACCTTTGCAACAGAAAAATCAATAACAATAAACATTTAATACTTTAAGATTATGAAAAAGACCTATTGCGCAGGCGAGTACTACAACTTCACAGTTACAGGCATCAGCAACAACCGCATCTACTTAAAGGATGATCAAGGTGACACCTTCTCTGTCAACGCCTTCGACTTCCAGACCGAGTGGGACTGGGCCTCACCCCAAGTACCAGCTAACCTCATGAAGTGCTATGTAAAGGAGGTATACGGTTCAGGCAAGCTGGTGCTCGAGCAAAGCAAGGAGATCCTGCTCATGGTGCTCTACCCCGAGGCATATCGTGGAGAGGAGAAGAAGGCTCTCTTCATCGTCGAAAGCCTCAAGACCTTCAACGACACGCTCTTCTATGTAGTAACTGACGTCTTCGGCTTGAGTCATATGTACAAGCCCAGCCCCCAACAGAAGCTCATGCAGCCGGGTGACGAGGTAGCGCTCATCGTCAAGGGCATCCATGAGAGGGATAACAATCGCAGCCGCCTCGTGTTCGACGAGATACTGTTCCCCGAGCTATCCACACCTATTACAGCATTACCTACCTCCTCTAACGAAGAGACTCCCGTAGGTGAGTTTGGTGAGGAGAGCGATAAGGTAGAGTTCAAGTCCACGATCGTGTATCCCGCCCGAGCAACAGGTGCAGATATCGACACACAGATGCGCGTGATTCTCCGCACAATAGCAGGGTTCATGAATGCCCAGGGGGGCACTTTATATATAGGAGTCAACGACAACGGTGATGCCGTAGGCATCGAGCAAGACTACGGCATGCTCAACTCCTCAGACAAGGACAAGTACACCTACCAAGCCAACAAAGACGGTTACGAAAACAAGCTGCGCTCGGCCATGAACCTGCACCTCGGCCCTGTGGCACAGGACTACGTATCCATCAAGTTCACCGAGCACAACGATCACACCATATGTACCATCGAGATAGAGCCCTCGAAGAGCGTCATTTGGTACGATGAGCGCGATGCATTCAAGCGTATGGGCAACCGCACCACCCACCTGCGCTCTGAAGCCATCATCAAGCTGGTGTTCGACAAAGCCTGCATGGCCCGCCCCGAAGCGCTCCAGTTTGCCCCCAAGGCCGTACTAACAGAGGGCGATCTTCTCCCCACCGAACACAAACAAGAGGAGACCCTCGTGGCGATGAAGGTCGAGCAGCCCACCCGACTCAAGTTCATCGGCGAGGAGGCACAGGGCCACGGCAGCTTCTACATGAACCTCTTCTCCAATGGCGACTGGTCGTGGAGCAAGGTGCGCCCTACCGACACAGACCTCGAGTACTGCATCCCCATCCATAGCCCAGCGAGCAAGAACGACCTCATCATGGTGTACGAAGACGGCTGCGTCAACAGAGTCGATGCCTACCACCTCCACCTCGACAAAAAAGAGGGCAAGCGCTACATGAATGGTCGCCGAAGCGACAATGTACGCCTGGTCAAGGCCTTCCATGCCAAGGCCGAGGACATGCTTGCCTGCTTCAGCACTCAGCATGGGCACGAGTATGTCAAGGTGCACCCCATCCACCACGTGTCTCAACACGACAACATGTCCCTCAAGGGCAACCGCGTGATCAACACCACAGGCATGGAGGGCATCACACAAGCCGATATCTACTTCGTAGCAGCAGCTAACGAACAGCGTGTCTCGGCACTGCGCAAGACCGAAAACCAGCTATCCAACTCGCTCGGTTTCCAGATGGACCTGCAGAAGAACGCAAAGTTCCTACAGGTAAAGGACACCCTTGAGAATCTTTGCGACATACCTGCATAAAAACATAAAGTGCAGTTGCACCACATGAAGCCCCAGCAAAAAGAAATCGCATAGTCGAAGAGATTATGCGATTTCTTTACCATATATGCTGTGCTCAGCAACTATTCCACAATCTGAATACTCCGTATGTATTCCCTTGCATAGTCTGCCAGCTCCTTACCCTTCACGATCTTGATCTCCTTAGCCAGACCCATATAGAAGCGGCCCACGCCTTTGATGTCGTTGACCTTCGTCTGCAACACATAGGGATAGTCGTGTGCATCGCTATCGTTGTTGTCCCTTATCTCCTCTTTCGCGTTGTGATACTCCTCTATGAGCAGGTTATAGGCGATGCGCTTCAGCTTGAGCACCACCTCTATAGGAGGCACATTGGGCGACTCCAGCATATCAAACACATCGATGCTCAGCCTCTTGTGCTTGGTTACATTCTTCCACTTGTCATTGGTTACTTGTATGCTTGTGAATCTCGTCGTCTTAAACTCCCTGATGGTCCTCTTCTCTATGTCGTACCCGATCACCGCATTGCGCTTGGGCAGCAGCTGATAGATCTCCACCCTGCGGTCCTTGATTCCCGATTGTGAAGAGTAGTTTTTGAGCACCACCACATTGCGCTCGTGCATGGCCTTCTGTATCTCAAGAATCTTTATCGAGTTCTCATCGAGCGTACTCGCATACTTCTTCTCCCTGGCCTGCTGCCTCAGCACACTGGTCATCGGTATGGTGGCACCGCTCGTTCGGTAGTAAGATACAGCAATATCTTCCGGACGGTCCAGCTTGTCGCAAAACTGCACCAAGCCATATTCGTAGGGAGTTATCTGCAGACGTATGATGCAGTCGCCCTCGGTATTCTTCTCTATGATATACTTGATGCGCGTAGCCGTAATCTCCATATACGATGCCACCCCAGTGTCATCGACGAACGCCCAGTCCACGATGTTCTTGATATAGTTTCTGAGCTTGTCCACCGACTTCTCGGGAATCAGCTTGGCCTCATACAGACGGTCGATGTCATTGACGAGTCCGCACGAGTTGCCATTGTCATTCACACCGATGATCAGTTCGCCTCCCACCGAGGTGTTCAGGAATCCACAGATAGCCTTCAGTATGTTCCACTTCTGTCTTCCCGGGTCAGGCTTCATCCCCGAGCCGGGCGTATACACCACTGACGACTTGAACTCGAGCGTATCGCTCTCCTCGCCATAATATGTCAGGTCGCTGCATATGCTGCTATACATATCGGCCACTCCCAGGTATGTAGCTATCGTCTTCTTTATTCTGTTTATCTCAAAGGGGCTAATCTTATCTTTCAGCATATTCGATGCATCTACCAGTCCCTTCACATTGTCATAGAGGATGTTTGCGTCAGACAAGAAATACTCCACCCTGCCGCTGTTATGGTTGTCGTAAGGCCTCAGCGCCTCTATCCTACGCTCCTTCTCGTGCACCTCGGCCACCTGTTCCAAGCACTCGTCATGCTCGAGCTTCAGGTCCGATGGGGCATCACCTGCGGCAAACCTCACGCAACAGTGGATATAATCCATGTCGTGCTTCACATAAGCCGCATCGTCGGTGCGCCCTGCCAATGTAGCCAGGCACCTTGCCACGAGCAGCATCTTGCATCTGTCCAGCGTGTCGCGCTCGTGCAGCGAGAGATAGTACACCACATGCGACAGAGCAGCCACATACCCCTCATCTACCATGCACACCTCCTGCTTCGGGGCATAGGGTTCCTCAGGAGCCGAATATTCGAGGAAGGCATCGAAGAGATTCTTCCTTGCCACCCTTCTGAACTCATCGCCCTGTTCCTCATATTCCTCATCGGGACACTCATCCTCATCCACGTAAGCCCCATTCAGCACGAGGTTGCCATACCTATCCTTCTTCGAGTTGCGTACCTTGATCCTCACGAGGTATCCTTCTGCCATCGCCTCCTCGGGGTCAGAGCTGCTATCCATCACATTCACATAGAGCCCCTCTTCAGTGAGCCATCGGTAGCCAGCCACATACTTCTCCTCACACACCGCCCAATACTCGCCCCCGGCAGCACCATCGGCATACCCATCGTGGAAAGCATCGAATGCCGCCTTCAGGGAAAATGGGTAGGTGCTGTCATATTGTCGGGTCACCTTGATGTAGTCGCCCACCTTAAGGTACGATAGCAGCTGCTCCTTCGTCAACTCCCAGTATACTGGGTCAAGAGCTACATTGCCCTTCACCCTCTCATAGCTGGGGTCCACCGTCTCCACACACAGGTCATGGTTGATATCCACCACGCGCACCGTCACGGTGGCTTTGTCCTCATAGATCTTTTTCACCAAGGTCGGCGACGGTTTCACCTGGCACTGCGCAGTCAGCAGCATATTGCACGACTGCATCAGCTGCTCATAGGTCACCACCCTCTCCTTGCCCGAGCCCAGGATGTCCACTCCCGCCAGCGAGTCAAATAGCGGTGCCATCGTCCTCGTCTTCGTGTAGTTGCTATAATTCATAGGTATGATGTGCACCCCTCGGCTGTCCGATACCAGTGTGCCACATTGCTCATATACCGCCACCTCGTTCTTCTCGCCCTCGAGCGTGGTCTGACTCAGATGATGGCAAAACAAGTTCAGCGAGTACTCGTCCAGCTTGGCCACCAGGTCCCATGTTATACCCAGCTTGCCGACACGCCTTCCCGAGAGGCATCCCACGACCAGATCCTTCAGTTCCTCTACCACCTCTTTGCCGCTGGCCTGCCCCGACAGCACAAGGATATCGATTAGCCCCGTCAGCACATCGCCCACATCCCTGCCCTTCTTGCTATGGGCCGTGATGATATAGGTACTGATCACCTTGACCATGAAGTTCAGGTCCTCCGACCTCGTCGCCACATTGTGGCAAAATCCGTCGTCAGCACACTGCTCCAGGTAGTCATCGACCACCTCTTCCAGGCAGTCGAATGTACGGTTAAAGTCACTGTCGGATGCTTCGGCACTATCCACATAGGTATAGCTACGCAGATATTGAAACAAGTTGTCAAAGTTATCAATGACATACTCCTTCTTGACATTCAGCCAGAATGGGGGTTGCGATAGGGTCGTTTTCATCATACTATATTTTTTTTAGCTATGCAAAAATAATGCATCTACACATAAGATGCAATTGTTTACGCCAATATTGTCATGTGCGTACACAAGTATAGCACACACATCACCCAAACCTCTGTAGCTTATAAAGTTAATTTAAAGGCGAAAAACTTCATATTACACCATTCGCTTTCATATAAGTCTTCGTGGCAGGTTCATCTCATCTATTCTACGAAGAAACAGAGCAAAGTCCACTCCAAAGAATAACACACAATATTGTTTTTGGGTGGATAAAAGTGTTAAAACACTTGAAATAAGGAAAATTCCAACGATTTATTTGACTAAAACTATAAAAAAAAGTCACCAATAGGCTTTAAAATATTTTTCCTCACCTTTTAAACCTCTATTTGATATTTTTTTCTTAATTTTGTAGTGTTTTAGTTGTCAATTAATGCATAAGAGATAGAAAGCATGACATATGATTCTTGGAATGATTTGATATATGAGTATTATTTTAGAAATACCAGCGAATCCAAGGTAATATTCCACATCTCCTTGCAGGGCCTTATTGAGTTTGCTAAGGAGGAAAATGTCGAGATAGCTAAGGACAAATTTGCAGCAGAGTTTTCGGATGAGTTTATTCAAACGGATTTTGTGAGCAAGTTTTGGATCGATATTAAGACAGGTAACAGAGATATTGACGATTTGCAAGACAAAATCATCAGATTAAAAGAACACGCTATCGCATCCAACAATTACAAGAACTTGCTAGCTATCGTAGCCATACTGATAATGCCAATATGCGAGAACGATGATCTAGAACTTCATGGCAACAACTACTATGGTCATCTTTTACCATTCCTTAAGGCAAACCGTTTCGTAAACAAAGAGAAAAGTGCCAGCAACTTCCTTGGAACGATAAAATTGGATGACATTTGGAACTATATTGATAGATGGGCAGAAGAAAATGACCTGCCGTTCAAGTCAAGCCTTACAGTTTCGGAGAATGGAGCTACTAGATACGTCAATTCCCTAATGAAAGAAAGCTTGCTCTCACCTTCAAAGTTGCAAAAATTCCGTATTTTGTTTGATAAAGGTGGTCTTGTTCCTCGTGCTAACATTGAAGATGAGCGCCTAATGTCCGCCTTCAAAACCTACTATAACCATATTGGCTTGTCACAAACGAAATTTAGACAACTGACAAAGAAGGGTTTCAAGGAGTATATAGTGTCCGTTCTGAGAAATGAATACGACAACTGGGATGGCACTACCAAAATCAAAGAGAAGGACAAAAAAACCGGAAGGGTAAAAGAAGAAGCAGGTAACACCTACTATCCGCTCTATTTACAGATGGATTACAACGTACATTCCAACGATGCAAGGTTTGCCCTTCAGCTCTTCTGTTCCGACATTGATAACTTTGATGAGATGAGTTTTGTCACGGAAGTAGGCAACAACCATCTTCCGAAGATTTACATCAAGAGTGACGGTTATGCCAATCGTCCTTTTGTGATGGAAGAATCACTTTTATCCAAAGTTATGGCTGACAGACAAGGCTGTTTTGGCATCTACGAAGAGAATATGAGATCCATCAGGGGGCGTTTTGTTGTTACGGATTACTATCTTCTGAAACTATATCGGAATAAATACATTGCCACCAACGAGTTTATCAAAGGTGAGTTCTACTTTGTTCTTGTAAGAGCCGAATCACTATCGTCATTTGACAGTTGGCTTCAGGGCAATGGAGCAACTGTGGTAATGGAAGGCCTATTTGATGGCAGTTACAACCTGTACAAGATTGAGCACGCAATAGAAGAACTACCTCATCGCAGCAACCTGACTTTCAAAACAGAAATAAGATGTAAGTCCGTCAACAATCTTGAGGTAAAAACTGATAGTTCCTCCGATACGATTTTACTTTCGAACTTGATGCCTGCTCTATTCCAGATAACAGGTGTTGATGTTTACAAAGACAAAATATATGCAGTTTCAGTAAACGATCCTCATAGAAACTCGTCAGAACTGACCTATAATCATGAACGCAACGTATGGGTTCTGAAAGTATTCACTAATATATTCCAAATTAAGAAGGAATTTCAATTGTACTGCAACGAGACGCCAATTCCATACGGACACATTTACAAGTTTTCAGACTTCGTTATACCAACCACATTCAAGGAAATCAAGTTGGACAAATGGGGTAAAGTCTCTGATGATGCGTTCAGCAATGGACTTGAATTACCAGAGAATGTCATCAGAGAAAATCTAATCAATTGGAGTGCATTGAACCTGCAAATGAACAATGCAACACAGCAAGCATTGTCCCAAGCAATATACAATGAGCGCGATTATATGCTCTACGCTATTACTTCAGCCTCGTACGATACTAGTAAGAGCGTCATTACACTTGAATGGTTGAAATCCATAAAGGATCGTCTTATGTCAGAATTGTCCGAAGAAAAAGAAAAGGAGCATAAGGACAAATATGCATTACAGAATACCCTTGCTGATTATTTCCGTCTGGGTTACATCAACTATGCTTATACTAACAATGGACTTACTATTTCAGCGAATCGGCCTACACTTATTCTGCTAACTCCAGAATTCCATAGAGACATAATCCCAAGCATAAATGGCAAAAATATTGTGTCTAAAAAATGTACAGAAAGAAAGTACAAGTGTCTTTTGACGGGCGGTCGTACTATTGCTTTGGTCAATGAAATCGTTAAGCTACAGCAGAGATACAATTATCAGGTTGAATTCATAGATGATGCAAACGCCCTCATGCCGCAAACTATTTACGTCCATGCGGAAAATCGTAGTTCGTTCAAGGAATTAGCCGAAAGGTGCAATCTGTTATATCAGGATAACATCTATGCAAATGCTTTGATTGAAACGCTCCCATCTGTAGTAGATTACATTGATAAACAGAAGGCTGATGCAGATGAACGCGACTTGTTTGAGGTACACAACTATCGTTCCATCGATTATAACAAGATGGCAGAGATTTACCCTAGCAAGTTAGAAACAGGCAGAGCAATCTCCAATCAAGAAGTTGACAAGGACACATTCGACAAAGAAAATGATATTGTAACTTTCTTCCCTGGTACAAGAGACGAAGTGACAGTAATGATTACAGAAGGCCGAATGCTGGAAGTTGACAAGTATTGGGGCCACTTTGTGGGAATGCATTATGCACATGCTAAAGTCGTGCAACACAATCCTGATGCAGCAGAATTAAGTCTTCCGCAACAGATAAGGCTTCCGCTTCTCTATGCAAGAGCCCTTACTCTATTGACAGGTAAGACACCAGAGTCAACATTTGGAAGCAGAACCTATAGTATCGGCGTGAACCCGTACGCCTTCGCAAGTGCTAGCAACCCAGACACGATATTATTGAAACTTGGTCAAAAATAACATAATAATCATGGCTAAATACCTTATAAATCCAATCTACGCATACAAAGAGATAAAGGACAATTTCATTCTATATGTTAAGACGGCATTCGGAACTCGTTACAAGAGTTTAGAATCAGAACGTGAGGAATTGCTGCGTACTGATGAAGTCGCTTCTCGCGAACCGTGGATTGAACCACTTCCATCGTATAGAAACAAAATTCTTCCGAGTGGCGAAAAATTAAAAATCTCTACTCTACGGTCCGAAGATGTGCCAGGTATGAATGATGAAGCACGTTCCCTATTCAAAGAATTCGTGCTTAAGGGACTTGTCAATGGCGATTATCCTATCTATCAGCATCAGGCAGACATGCTTAAAAATGCTTTGCAAGGTAACAATTGTATTATTACCTCTGGCACCGGTTCTGGAAAAACAGAATCATTCCTATTGCCTATGCTTGCAGACATTGTTACTGAGGCAGAAAGAGAATGGAAGTCTCCTACTACCTATTCAACAAACGAGTGGTGGAAATCAAATAACGGTGCAGCACTAAGTCAAAGAGAAATCTTTGAGTTCCCGACTGGTGCAACAAAAGGAACCCCAGGAAGATTAGCCGCATGCGCAATGCAACGTCCGAATGAACAAAGAGACGCTGCTGTCAGAGCTCTAATCATTTATCCAATGAATGCTTTGGTTGAAGATCAGATGACCCGTCTTCGCGATGCCCTTGACAACGACGATGTTCAGAAATGGATGGTGGAACGATTGAATGGCAACCGTATCTTTTTCGGAAGATACAATGGAGCCACACCTACTTCTGGTTATCCAAAGTTTAAAGAGCCCTCCAATGCTCGTATATACCAAAGTCTTCTTTCTTCAATGAAGGAACTGGATGAAATGACCGAGGATACACTGAAGTTGCTTGACCCTACAGGTTTGCCGGAAGATGAATATAAAAAGAACCTTGAAAAATACAAAATTCGTCGAACAATCTCACAGATGACGAAGGGTAAGGATGGAATTGCCTCATCAGAAATGCGTTCGCGTTTTGATATGCAGCAAACACCTCCCGACATACTCATTACCAACTATTCCATGTTGGCTATGATGCTGATGCGTGAAGTTGATAATCCTATTATAGAAAAAACACGTAAATGGCTAGCAAAGGATGAATCTCATATTTTCCACCTCATAATTGACGAGCTACACCTTAATCGTGGTACTTCAGGTACAGAAACTGCCTATCTGATTCGTCTCCTTCTCAATCGTTTAGGACTAACTCCTGAGAGCCCTCAACTAAGAATCCTTTCATCATCAGCATCTTTGGAAATGTCCGGAGAAAAGCGTGAAGAAAGTCTTAAATTCTTGAAAGATTTTTTTGGGTGTGAGTTCACAGAAAGCAATGTGATAGAAGGACATTATGTGCAACCTGACCAACACTATTCGTCTGTATTGCCAACTTTACCATTTAAGAAGGTTTATGACTTGTTCTACGAAAACCCATTATGTTTTGAGGAATATGCGGAAAACAAAGGCGCAAAAGATAAAATTGATGCTATTTGTCATGATGCAGCTGTGGAACTCGCCGAATTATCAGGTTACGATCTGCCAGAAGAAAATGGTTTGATGCAATTACTTCACGTATTTGCATCGGACGAATTGGCTATTACCCAACGCCTAAACGATGTATTTGACCTTAAAGAGTTGGGGCATAACAGAGCATTGCCATTCTGCAAAGCTCGTGGTGAAAACGAATCGTCCAATGTCCTCAACCGTTACTTCGCAACAGCTTTATTTGGTGATACAGCCGATAATGCAGCTGCAGCTGAAGGTTTCGTAATACTCAGAGGTTTGTACGATTTGTTCAGTCGTCAGGTCAACAGCGGGACATTACAACGCTTCCGTTTCCATCTGTTCTACCGAAACATTGACGGATTGTGGGCAACCATCAACAAGTATGATGAAGAGAACAACAAGCCTGTAGGCAAATTACATGCGCATTCAAAAGATATTGATGGAGACAAACGTGTGCTTGAACTTCTTTATTGTGAGCAATGTGGTACTGTCTTCTATGGTGGAAAACGTCACTCGTATCACGAAGCTGGTACTCACAAATGGTTGACAAACATTCTTCCTACAAGCTCAAATCTTGAAGATCTTCCAGAGCGCCAAAGTCAAGTAATGGTGGAAAAACGCAACTATCAGGAGTTTGCTGTATTTTATCCTATTCCGACTTCGGAGGACGATGATTTTGTTGAACGCAAGTTACGTGAGCGCGAGGTAGAAATGTTGCACAAGGCATCATTTGAGAAAAATGCAGATGATTTTGAATGCTATTGGCAATTAGCATATCTTAATGAGAAGACCGGTTTTGTCACGATCGCTAACAGCGGAGAAACTCATCCTGGTGTCAAAGGGTTCCTATACACAGTACCCTCGTTAGATACCGAACGAAATATTGAAGCGGCAAAGAATGCTCCTGCATTGCCTTGTCATTGTCCTCATTGTGCCACAAGTAAATATTCTAATGGATTCCGATCTCCTATCCGAGGTTTTCGAACTGGTTTCAATAAAGTAACACAATTGTACGCTCGCGAACTGTTCTATCAGTTGCCCACTCTGCATAATCGCAAGTTGGTAACCTTTGCGGATAGCCGTCAAGATGCTGCAGTGGTTGCCAATAGTGTTGAAAGAAATCAGTATACCGATTTGATGCGCGACATTATTGTTGAATGTTGTACACTTGATCCATCTATTAACTATGAAGAAAAGGAACAGGAACTGACTGAGCTTTATGAGGAAAAAAAGGATGCTCAGGATACAGTGAATAATCCAGCAGCATCAGATCGTGAGAAACGTAACGCAAAAAGAATTCTTGATAGTATTGATGACGAAATAAACGAAATCAAGGATATTCTTGATAGGTCTATTTCATTGGAAGACCTTATCAAGACAGATAATTGCATTAAGTCGCCTATCTACAAGAAATTTCGAGAGCTCTACACGAACCCAGCCGGATGTGACTCTGTAAATCAGCATTTCGAGGAAACCAGAGACGCAAATCCTGTTATGTGGTATGAGGTAGATGATAATGCCTCTGATCTCCTTGTTCAAAACGTAAACAAGAAAGCTGGCAAAGCCATTAAACAGAATCTCATGAGGATTCTCTTCGGACGCTTACACTATAACGCAGAAAGTGCCGGAATTGGTTGGGTTACAGTTCAAAGAAACGAAGAAAAGATAAAGGAGGTATTGACCGCTGCTCATACTAATGATGCGACAGCTCCAGACCTTCAGAATCACATTTCAAATGATGTGTTTATGCAGATTGTGAACTCTGTTATTCGACTAATTGGTAATGCTTATCGATACGAAGGTAACCCTTATGATGATGAAATATTCCCACGTGATACCGATGCCGAATTCCGAAATCTAAAGTCCAAAGATCCTATCAGATTGTACATCTATGCTTGCTGTGATAAATTTGGCATTCCTTACGAACGTAGAAACGGAAGGCAGACGAGAATGCCAAATGTTTTGGGGCAAGCGGTATTGGATTATCTTAAAACCGTTGGTAATAAGCAGATGTTTCTGAAACCGCATACATTGAAGGTTAGATGTGTTTCACCAGAGGAAAAGGGATTTATCTGCCCTAATTGTGGCCGTATTCACCTGAATCCATCAGCAGATATTTGTTCTGGATGCTTCAATAAATTAGATGATAATAGTACTATTCTGGTTGAGCAATTACGCGCAAATACTGACTTGATGATAAATGTGGTAAAAGAACGTCCTGCATGCAGATTGCATAGCGAGGAACTTTCTGGCCAGACAGACAATCAAGGTGAACGACAGCTTGAATTTAGGGACATCGTAAGAATCAAGTCACAAGATAGCAACTCGGAGTATTTAGAAAAAGCACGTTCAATAGATGTGCTAAGTGTAACTACCACAATGGAGGTCGGTGTGGACATCGGTCCCCTACAAGGTGTTATGCTCACCAATATGCCACCTCAACGATTTAACTACCAGCAGCGTGTAGGTCGAGGTGGTCGCCGTGGACAGGCATACTCTGTCATACTAACTCTATGTCGTGGTCGTAGTCATGATGAGCACTACTTCCTGAATCCTCACCAAATCACCGGTGACCAACCTCCAACCCCTTTCCTGTCGATGGATCAGTATGAGATTCTTCAGCGTCTATATGCGAAGGAAATCTTGTATTATGCACTTAAAGCGTATTCATTGAATCACTCCGTAAGATTGGATGGTAACACCCATGGTGAATTTGGAACGCGCCAAGAATGGAAAGATAATGCTGAGTCCATTGTCGATGAGGTAAAGTCGTGGCTGACAAATTCTAGCAACCATACGTTCTTACATAATACAGCAAAACTGTTGACTCGTAATGAGGAGTTGATAGAACGTCTTGTCCAGTATGCTGCTAATACTAAACAAGAAGGTTGTTTGTGCGCTAATATAGACAAGGCTGTTGCTGATGATTCCATTGTTGCTGATTCGCTTGCTGAATGTTTGGCAGAGGGTGGCGTTCTCCCAATGTATGGTATGCCTACTCGCGACCGAGTACTGTATCATAGTTTGCAATACCGAAACGGCAACGAGATAAGTGATGAGGTATCTACAGTGTCACGTCCTATTGACCAAGCTATTACAGCATTTGCTCCAGGTGCATCCATTACAAAGGATAAACACATCCATACATCTATCGGATTTACGCAGTCATCCATAATTTATGGTGATGGCATAAACGGAAAGAAGTGCATCAAAACTAAGAGTGCCCCCGACTCCCCAATTTTCCCATTGAGAATGACCTTCTGGGAGTGCAGTAATCCAAGCTGCAAAAAGATTGTAACGAAACAGCCTGACCCTGATTGTACAGATTTGTTGTGTGATTCATGTAACTCACCAATGGTACCTTCAATAATCTGTACACCAGCTGCTTTCATTACAAGTCTTTCAAAAGGTTTTGACCAGAGAGACGATTCCGAGATTCTCGTTAAGAGGAATGGTATCCGTATGGAGAATGATGCAACCCCTCTGATACAGAATGGAACTTCTGGACAAAATTTCACACTAACATTACGAAAAGGTGGCAAAACATGGAGGGTAAGCGACAAAGAGATAGAAGGATGTCCGTGTCAAGTAAAGTATCAATTAGGTGGCACACGATTCTATTCTTCAGCTAAACAATGGATTGCAACACCTGTATATAACGGTACGGATGACCCACAACAATTATATACTGATAATGTTATATTGAAATCATCGGACAACAAGGATGTCAAGACAATCATTGAGCCAAAAAAACCACTTGAGAAAATCCATCTTGCAGCTCAAAAGATAACGAATGTCATAACTCTTTCACCTCGTACCCGTGTCAATGGGTTGGTTCTTGAGCCATTCCATTGTAATGACCAAGGAAAATTGGATTTCCGAACGCAAGGTGTAAGAGCTGCATACTATACACTTTCATTCCTTATTCAGCGTGCGATTGCCTCAAAACTTGATATTGACCCTACAGAAATTGATATCGTGGAAGTTCTCGCCAAAGCCGGTAAATTAGGCGAGGTGTGTCTTGCTGATGAGAAGATAAACGGTTCTGGTTTCGTCGCTGATTTCTATTCTAACTTTGAGGATTATTCAAGAAGGATTTTAAATGGTGAAGATTTGTATTTTAAGCAAATGTTAAGTGACGAACACATTGAAGAGTGTGACTCTTCTTGCTATAAGTGTTTGAAAACATATCGCAATATGCCATACCACGGATTGCTGGATTGGAAACTGGGTGTTGCATTGTTCCGTATAATGGTTGACAATACATACAAAGCTGGTGCAGATGGTAATTTTGATTATCCCGAATTAAAGGGATGGAAAGATTTGGCACGAAAACTTCTAACTGCATTGAACGAGGGATTCTTCCGCAACCCCGATGGACGATTGGTTTATGAGCTGTCAGAGACAACCTGTGGAATTCCATACCTTTACGATCCTGACAAGATAAAGATGCCGATTTTTGCATCTCATCCTCTTTGGGAAGGTGTTGCAGAAACACAGATATTAGCGGATGCAGTATTTGAGGCATCAATGGAGCAAGGCGAGGATTGGAATAGTGATAATGTCATTTCAATTGATACGTTCAATCTGTTACGCCGTACTAGCAATTGTTATGAATATGTTCAAAATCAGCAAAATCGCCAATAATGAAATTTGAACAGATACCAAATATCGAGAAAGCTTGGGAAAGTGTTACTATTGAAACACTTTCCCCAAGTACTTTTTCGTGGATTCATGATGGCTGCGCTTACCAAGTATTGCTCCAGAGACTTCTTAACGCCCATCCCTCATGTCAACTTCCTCCTCATAAAAACACAATTATTGGCACAATAGTGCACAAAATCTACGAATTAACGACAAAAGGTCAATTGTGTAGTTTTGCAGAGATGCGTGAAAAATGGGAAGAAATGATAAAAGCAGAGGAAGATAGACTAGCAATCAAGTACCCTACATTAAAGAGCATAAATCTTAATGATTACGACAAACGCAACAAAGCAATAAAGTACGCGTTATGGATAATTAAGAATAGAAAGCCTAAAATCGAAGAATCCTCAAATGTATTGGTCCTTTCAGAAAAATATCTTGACTGCAAAGAAATAGGATTAAGAGGCGTAGCAGACAAACTAGTCATTGCAAATGGTGAGATAAGCATTGTTGACTACAAATCAGGACAAGTATTTGATAACGAGGGTAGCATAAAGAAGGAATATGTAGCCCAGCTTCACCTGTATGCCGCAATGTGCGAATATCTTCAGCTTGGCAAGATTAGCAAATTGGCTCTTGTTGATATAAATGGTGAGGAGATTTTTGTAGAATACGATCAAGAGTTACAAAGGATATTATGTAATGACATTAGTGCAACCATAGAACAACTAAATGACATTATACAACGCAGGGCATTTGAAGAAGTAGTCAAGGCAGATAGCTCACAATGTTACAGATGTGGATGTCGCCACATTTGCCAATATCGTCTTGAAAATGAAGAAGACTATTATCATACAATAGTAGGAACTGTGACAGAACAACCAAGTACTAATATGTATGTTGTTACGGATGATTCTGGTACTAGTCGTTATATTTCAGGATTAGATGAGTATTCGGTAGATAATGCTTATGGATATTTAAACAAACAGCTAGTATTTATTAATGTCATCAAATCATCACCGAACTCGGATAATTCTGCCTATAAGGTCTGTGACAGTTCAATTATTTTCGAACAATTATAAAGTATGAAGAATATAATTCCGATAATATCATTTTTTTCTGGAGGTGGATTCATGGACATGGGATTCATGGAGGCTGGCTTTGATGTAGTATTTGCAAATGAGTATGACAAGATTTTTGCAGACTTACATGATGAAGGTATTCGTGAGTGGTGTAAAGGACACAAAAAGAGATTTTGCCCTATTACTACCACGAAATCCATAACCGAATTAAATCCAGAAAATATTTTAAGCAACGCATTCCCACAAGGTACTCCAAAGGTATGGGGTGTTATTGGTGGCCCCCCATGTCAAGATTTCACAATGAATGGAGAGGGTAAAGGGTTTGAAGGCGAGAGAGGTAAAATGACTCAAGTCTTCTATAATAGGATTCGTAAAATGCGCCCATCTTTTTTCGTTATGGAAAATGTTGTAGGACTGGTAATGCGCAAGGCTCCGAAGAAGTGTCTTGATACACTTCTGCTTAACCATATTAGTGAAGATTATTACATAGATAGGATTACTCTTAATGCTTTAGATTTTGGGGTGCCGCAGTATAGGAAAAGAGTATTCATTGTTGGTGTGCGAAAGGAATTGTTTGCTAATGTTATAAATAAAGAGCCAAGCATTGACAACATCAGTAGTATGGATTTTCCGTGGCCAAAGCCAAAGTATGTAAATGCTTGCACTGCATTTCCGTGGCCGAGTAAGGTTCCTTTTGGAACGACACCGGAGAAACCGAAGGGAATTCCCATGGAATTGTGTGTAGAAAGTTGCTTAATAAATGCGATGGAATTGCCTAATGGAAAAGAGTTTCTTGAGCTCAAAAAGGATGTTGAGTCCAGAAAGGGCATCTACGAGGGCGATACAAAGCGTAGATCATTCAAACGACTTCATCGCTACAAGTACTGCCCTACCACATGTTTCGGAAATAATGAGGTTTTTCTTCATCCATATGAAAATCGTAGATTAACGGTTCGTGAAGCATTACGAATACAAGGCGTTGATGATAAATACGTATGGGGTGCAGATAGGCTTTCTCAGAAATTCAAAATTATAAGCAATGGTGTACCAGTGCCGCTTGCACAAGCTGTCGCAAAGAGTGTATTTGAATTTCTCGCGAAGTATAATGTAATTGAATAAAGAAAAACGAACTTTTATATATGGTATTTAATTTATTCAAAATATACACTCGTTGGGAAGGAGTAAAAGTTTTGCCCCCAACGAAGACGTCTACAATAAAAAGAAAAACCAACTTTTTTTATTAATCTAACCGCCTTTCTTACGGAAGTCCCTGTTTAAAAGTTTTTCTGCAGCAAAGGTAAATCTTTAATTTCCACAATGATGGTGAAAGCTGTACTCGGGAAACGCAGGGCGTGTACGATAACGTTGACGTTGACGAAAGCAGTGCATGAGGGAAAACCACTGCGCGGTGTCGAAAGAAGCTAAGCGTGCAATGTGCATTGACTATGAAAACCTGCCAAGGGCCCCTGGCAGGTTTTTGAAATTGAAACTTGAAAAAATGAGAATCCAAGCTACATCCTCATATATAACACAACAGATAATCAACCAGATACAATAACTCGCATTGCATGACTAGTGCTTCGCTTGCGGTTATACGGAATTATATTTTTGCCGCCTGGCAGGATTTGAGGAGCAGCTTGCTGCTACGAAAACGAAGACGCCGACGAAGACTAATCTCTAACCTCTCGCAGAAGAATTTTAGTTTCACGCAGAAAACGAGAGCCAGGTCCTATGAGATTGGGCTCGCACGAAATACAAAAATTCACAGAATCACACGCGCTATCGCTTGTGTGTGCCATCCGGAGGAGTACAAGCGTAGCGCGTACAAAAAAACAGTGTAATCACGTGTCTAAATTCAGTTAACAACTGCGTTGTTTTCGCTTGCAGCGCTCGTTGGGCAACATCAAGTAAACTTGTGTTGCACTCACTTGCTGGCGCGTTGATAATAAAAAGTCAACGAGATTGCACAGAATTTAGACGTGTTTTTGCAAGTCGCTCCACCCTTGCTGGCCAAGTCCGATGATGAGTTTTCTCCCACGAACCTTTAGGTCGCTGGCCGAACCTTTAGGTCGACGCCCGAGGCGTCAGCCTGGCTGTAAAGCCGAAGGGGCTGAAGTCAAGGGAAAAGTAGTTTCACTCTAATATTTCGTGTTGTTTGACGGCGAGCATACGCGCGTTTGCTCGCGTCCATACGCGTGATTGGTCGCGGCCATTTGCGCGTTCGGTCGTGGGCAATCAATAGTGATTACATATAGAAATTATTGAATTCATATAGAGAAAGTAGACGTTCTACACTCAGTTTTTATCTGAGGATGAGGGTATTGACAACGGGGTTTTGATGTATTAACTTTGCGGAAGAAAACCGAGTTTTCAACGATGACGATAACGAAAACGATGACTAAATATGGAATTAATGATAATATATCGCGTAGCGTATCAATTGCAGAATGAACGGTATTTCGGGTATCGTATCTTCGCGGTATTAATTAACGAAAACGAAGACGAAAACTATATAATTATGAAGAAGATCTATGTTTATGTAGGGCAGTTGCGCGACTGGATGTTGCGCATTGCCAAGAGTGTGAGAAAGGGACTGCCCTCGAGTATGAATAGCAAGGTGGACTGCGAGATCTTTCGCGCTGCTCAAGATGACAAATCGCAGGTGACTACGGGTGACGTGATAGAGGTGAACGAAATGCGAATTTCGAAGGCCGAAAGACGTCATAGTGACGATGAAGGTAAATCTTTCAACTCTCATCTCTCATCTCTCAACGCAAATGGGGAGACACTGCTCGTCAAGGCTGAGCGGTACTTGTGGGAGAGGTATGAGTTTCGGTACAATGTGTTGGCGAAGGGGTATGAATACAGGGAGGCCTCCCCTATCCCCTCCCAAGGAGGGGAACTTGGGCTTGTAATGGCTGAATCACCCCTCCTTGGGAGGGGCAGGGGGGAGGCCTTTCGCCCTCTTGACGATGAGCAACGGCGTTATCTCTTGATGCAGTTGCAGCATGCTGGCTTGAATGTGCCGTATGTGAGCCACATTCAGGCCATCGTGGATTGTGGGCGGGCAGTGCGATTCAACCCCGTGACGCACTACCTCACCCATCTACCCCAGTGGGATGGCGAGGATCACATAGGCGACCTCATGCGTCGCGTGACGAGCGATGAGTTCACTCTCACCTTGCTACGGCGCTGGATGGTGGCGGTGGTGGCGCAGGCTCTGGGGCGCATGGGGAGGTATGGCAACTGTCTGTGTCCGCTACTCATCAGCGAACGGCAGGGATGGGGCAAGAGCCAGTTTACAAAACTCTTGATGCCCAAGGAACTGGAGGCGTACTATACCGACACCTTCAACCTCGCGCAGGAGGAGCAGTGTCTGCGCAAGATGGGGCAGCACTTGCTGGTAAACCTCGACGAGTTTGACCGCCACTCTGCCACGGGGCACGCCACACTGAAGGGGCTGCTGCAGCTATCGACCATCAAGGTGAAGCGCCCTCACCGTGCGCAATTCGAGGAGATGCCCAGGCTGACCTCCTTCATCGGTACCAGCAACCGTCGTATGCTACTGCACGACCGCACGGGTAGCCGTCGCTACATCTGTGTGGAACTGGCTGGCCCCATCGATGTGGCAACGCCCGTATGTCACGACCAGCTCTATGCCCAGGCATTGCACCTGCTCGAAGATGACTTCCGATGCTGGCTAGACGAGGAGGAGACGCTGCGCCTCGAGGAGCACAACGCTCCCTACAAGACGGAGCATGGCCCCGAAGAGTTGCTGGTGCAGCACTTTGCCCCAGTAGAGAAGAAGAAGCACTACGAGGAGAACGAGCTGTGGACCTCGGTGGCGGTGTACGACTACCTGCACCGCATAGATCCGCTACTGATGCGCAGCGTAGAGCGCACCACCTTCGGTATGTATATCCGCCGTATGGGCTTCGAGCAGGTGCGCCGCGAGAATAAGAGGTTTTTTGCAGCAAAACTGCAAGTGGAGAGTTGAAAGATGAAAGTGTTTAGTGTTTCTAATTCCTAACTGATAACTCCTAATTCCTAATTATAAAAACATGCCAGGCGGCAAAAATGTATTTGTATATAGGCGCAAACGACACATACACGCCACCAAGAAACAATACAATCAATTGATACTCTGACAGTAAAGAAACACACAAATAAGAAACGATATCGTTTATCAATTCCCCTTAAGAAAACCTGCCAGGTGGGGCTGGCAGGTTTTGAGAAGTCTTAGTCGTACACGCGTGTACAAGATTCACGAGACATATATAAGAATATTCGTACCTTCGCAGTAGATAACTTATAAAACACCTTCTTATGACACAGTTAGCATATATCAGAGAGAGATTGAGCGACGAGACCTTGCGCCTTCAGCTATCGACCGTGGTGGCCGATGTGGAGGCACTGATGCCGCAGAGCGAGGAGGAGTTTGCCGAGGGGCAGAAGTTCGGGCTTTACCCCGCCGAGGAGTGCGTGCCCTTCGTGACGAAGCAGGGGACTCCATACTACCAGCTGGACAACATGGCGATGGTGCCCAAGGGGGACAATGGCAACTACCTCAGGTATGGCGACTTCGTGTTTCGCCAGCTGGAGGTGCTCTACATCATGGCTCGCATGGATAGTGCCGAGGCACATCGGTGGCTGCGGGACAACCTGTTTCAGGGCTGCCGCGTGGATGCCCGCAAGAAGACGGAGTATAAGAGTAAGTTCCGGGGCTTGGAGCGGGCGGACTGGAAGGTGGTGCAGACGGAGTGGATGAGCTACTGCCTCAACCTGAAGTATCGCTGCAACTCGCTGTTCCGACGCGACCTCGCGGCGTGTGGCGGCAAGCTCCCCGTAGAGGATGCCACGGGCACGCGCTATGCCTCGAACCTCTTTTGGGGTGCCGAACTGGTGGAGGTCAATGGCTGCAAGTACTACTTCGGCTGCAACGTGCTGGGCAAGCTGCTGGCCCGACTACGCGAGGAAAAGGTGCTCCCCTACTCGTTGCCCGAGGACATGCATCTGTTCGGGGAGGCGATATTGAGTATCTGAAATAGCTGGGGACCTAAGGATTAATGATTTATGAATATGAATATGGATATAAAGCAAACCATCATCGGAAGACTGCGCGCAACAAAGCGCGAGAACATTGAGGCCGTTGTCAATTACATGAGCAGGAGCGGCTTCTTCACCCGCCACTGTCATCACCATCATCACTATGCCGGTGGGCTGGCCGAGCACGCTTGGCAAACATACCAAGTGGCATTGAGCATGAACGAAGAGCGTAGGACCAAACAGCCGAACACTGAGGTGATGAGCGAAGATAGCATCGCAATAGCAGCATTGCTGCACGACTTTTGCAACTGTGCAGGAATGCGAGATATCACCGGACACGGCAGGCGATCGGCAGGGATGCTGAAGAGGCTGGGGCTGAAGCTGACACGGGAGGAGTTCCTTGCAGTGCGCTTCCACATGAGCCTCAGGAATAAGGTGGGCCATCCCCGCTACGACGATGCACAAAGCTGCCGGCTCCGTGAGTTGATACACAAGGCAGATGGCGTATCGGCCAAACTACGTACGAGGCGTACCTATCCATTGAGAGAGGTGGATGAGTTTCAAGGCGAGCACGATGATGTTGCCGAGTTGTTTGTGTCGGCATTGGATATATTAAATACCACCCTTTACGACCCTGAGACGAAGAAGACGATGAGTAGAGATGAAGTGCTGAATTTCCTGAGGAGTAATACTAAAAAATAATCTTTAGCAACGAAGACTTAAAGAACAGTTAGCAGTCACATTAAACCAACAATACTTAAACGATATGGTGATTAAGGATATTAGAGAGATAGACGAGATTGCTCGTCGGGTGTTCGGTCGTACCGAGCATCTGCTTTCGTTGGACCTTGCTGAGTATAATCATCTGAAGGAGTCGTCGGCAGCGATAGAGGTGATAAAGATGGATATCCCAAAGCTGACTGATGAGGCTATTGCCTCTGTTGAAGAGGCAGTAAAGGATATAGACACAAGCAAAGCAAACGCCTACATTGTGTATGTATGCGATAAGAACAAGATTACAGTAGAGCAAACGGATAGGTTGCTGTCCTTGATGGATAAATACTTGGGGGATACAGACCTCACCTTCGGGTTGAGTGGAGTCGTAAAGAGTGAAGTTGACGCAGAGGTTTATGTCTTTGTGGGGTATGAGCGATGAGCGGGGAGCCCATAAGCTCCCCACCCTTCATGTTACTCTTCAGACAGGCTCTTAAGTGCAATCTTGGCGTCTTCGTCGCCCTGCTCGGCAGCTTGGCGGTACCAATAGATAGCTTTCTCGATGTCTTGTGTGACAATCTCTCCAAGCTCGTATGCGGAGGCTAAACTGAACTGGGCACTTGAGTCGCCCCGCTCGGCGGCTTGGGTGTACCAATAGATGGCTTTCGCGCCATCGGGCTCGATGCCGTCACCATATTCGTAGAAATAGCCGAGGCTGAACTGGGCACTCGTGTCGCCCTGTTCGGCGGCCTTGGTGTACCAGTAGATGGCTTTCTCGATGTCTCGCTCGACGCCCTCGCCCTCTTCGTAGCATAGGGCCAGGTCGCACTGGGCGATGATGTCGCCCTGCTCGGCGGCCTTGGTGTACCAGTAGATGGCTTTCTCGATGTCTCGCTCAACGCCTAGGCCCTTCTTGTAGCGCATACCAAGAAAACTCTGCGCCAAGGAGTGTCCTCGCTCGGCGGCTTGGTGCGCCCAGTGGAAGGCTTGCACATGATCTTGTTCGATGCCTAAGCCCATGGCATAGTGGAGGGCGAGGCATACCTTGGCTTCGGTGAAGTCTTGCTCGGCCGACTTGCAGAACCAGTGGACGGCTTGTGCATTGTCGCGCTGAACAGCATCGCCGCGCTGATAGCAGAGACCAAGACCATACTGTGCCTTGGCATTACCCTGCTCGGCGGCCTTGGCAAACCAGTGGTGGGCTTGTTCATAGTTGCATGCTACGCCAGAGCCATTGGCATAACATGCTCCAAGGGTGGCCTGTGCTTCGGCATGTCCAAGCTCGGCAGCCTGCTGGAGGTAGGAGATGGCACTGGCAAAGTCGGCATCGGGTTTCTTGTGCCCGTTTTCGTCGAGGACGTAGGAGATGCCGAGTCGGTATAGTGCATCGGCATCGAGTTGGTCGGGGGTGGGAGTAACTTCTTGTTGCATTGTATCAATCGTTAAGTGTTTGTTTAATGTATTACAGAATTAATAATGCCAACAGTATGGCAGAGATGAGCATCCAAAAATGGGAGTAGAGGGTGTTGCGTTCGGACTCCTGATAGGTTCTAAGAAAGGACACCTCATAGTCGTTGTCGTCAGTCACGACCTTTTGCTTCGCGCGATAGGCTACCATGTCTTCATAGAAGGCTTTGATGCCGTGGCGAGCATAGAGGATGCGGCGAACAAGGAGATGGGCCACATATAGGCACACATTGATGGTGAACGAGACGATAGCCACCACGTCCAGAGTGGATGGGCTGACTTTGAAGACCAGATGGAGCAGACATAGCAGGAATATCCCTGCCCAGTAGAAGGTAATAAAGAACGAGTGAAGCACACATATGGCGTCGCACGTTATCTGAGCTTGTTTGATACGTTCGATACATATATCGCGATGGTACTGGTAGTCAAACACATAGATATCAATCCACTTAAACTTTCTGATGGTGAGGTAACCGCTAATAACAAGCATTAAAGCAATAGCAACTTCCATAATAATACTTTTATATATAAATCCTACATTAATGACTGTTCGCTTTTGTAGATGCAAAGATATACATCTTTTTTTAATCTATACTGCGTATGTTATACGCACGGAGGCTTTGAGTGGTGAACTTTGGGATTATGATGGCTCATCATATTCCTCGCATTCTACCCCTCTCCAACCTCGAATAAATCCCTTGGCAAAATGATAGGGAAAGGCGATAGTGAACGAGTAGGCATACACGATGTACTTGATGATGATTTCTAATGCTTTCATACTTAAAAATGGATAAGAGGTTATTAAAAATAGGTAATAATATAACTATATAGTCTTCTTTATTCATGTTTATTCCGATGCAAAGATAACCATCTTTTATTATCTATGCCGTGAAAGTTGTACACAAAGACAAATTTGCAAACACGAAAAGATTCGTGTACAAGATTCACAAGCAATGTCAGAATATTTTTGTAGCTTTGCACATAGATCATCGAAACCAATACTTTGCACGATATGAAACTGATATTTAGTCCTTACTACGACTCAAGAGTCTTTGTCGGCATGAGTGCAGGATGCACACTGGGCACCAAGCATGTGGGACCGCTGGGACTCTTGGCCGAACTGGAATTGAGAGCCGGACTCACCACTAAGGAGAATGATTCCACGAAACGATTGCTGAACTATTGCCAGGCGCTGAAGGAGTATGCCTCGAAGGAGGAGCGCAAGGAGGAGTTGTTCTACTGGAAAGCATTCGAAGTGGATATGCTGAATGTGGCACGCCGCATACTCGAGTGGAGAGATGCCCTGGTGTATGCCGGGCTCGGAGAACTACCCGAAGTGCCTACGGAACTGTCGGAGGGAGGACGAGATATCGTACATACCTTAAAAGAGGTTGACAGATGCTGTTTCGCCGACAGAAGCTCCGTGGCCGACAGATGGAGAAGGCTGATGAGCGCAAGCAACTACCTCACCCAAGACTGGACGATACAGGTGGAGATGACCGAGGAACTGGTGGAGCCCACCATCAGGGAGTGTATCAGAAGGAGCGGCGCCAGAATGACCTTCGTGGCCGAACTGCCAAAGCTGGAGCACAAGGTGAGGATGATCAAGTTTGCCAACCTCACCGATGGCTACCAATGGGCTATGAGCCAGGAGGGAGCGGACAAGATGGTGATGGTGAATAGGGATAACGTGGCGCTCAATGCGGTGATGGACTCATTGGGCAAGCCGCATGTGGAGGCCGAGGCGAGCGAGGTGTTTACACCTATAATGCAGCTCTTCACCGCTGGCATGAGGCTGTTCTCAAAGGCGGTGGACTACTACGCCCTATTGGCCTATCTGTCTGTCCCATACAACCCGCTGGGCGACTATGTGACTGCCGAAGGAGAAAGCCTAAAAAGTGCACTACTGAAGCAACTGAGAAGCACGGGCGGATTTGGCATGGACGAAAAAACGAATAAGAGTTGGAGCAGCCTCATCGAGGAAGCGACACTCAAGGATGGGCGAAAGCATCATCTCCCCATGGTATACTGCATAGAGCAATGGAAGTTGGGATATTCGCTCAAGGCCATAGAGGAGTATTGCAACATGCAAGCTGAGTGGATTGCACACAAGGTAGTATCGGTGCCCGACGCTATCGTGAGAGAGCAGCTGTTGGCCGTCAAGAGGTGCTTCGACTTGCTGCCCAAGATTGCACACTTGACGGGAAAGACGGAGCTGACCTATCAAGAGCTACAAGTATGCACGGATGGTGCGGCAAGCCTATGCAGCTATCACACTCACACCGCACAGGTGGGAGCAGTGGAACTCGTCGAGGATATCAAGGCCATCGGGGCCGACTGCACCAAAGCGGTGTGGATGGACAACTACGACCGAGGAATGCCGGGATACGCCTACTCATTTATCACACATAAGGATATAGCCCTGCTGAACGAGGCGGGAATGACAATCCCCAGCTATGACAACCTGCTGAAAGCAGAAAACGTAGCCATGCACCTGGCCATGGCCCACATCAAGGAGGAGTTTGTAGTGCTCACCCCCGAAAAGGTGGAGGGACGGAGACAATACCCCATCCCACTACCCCATGAGATTGAGGTGATAGAGGACATGACCACATGGACTCCCGAGGGAGAATGCGTAGTGCCTCAATATGCCTATAGCCAACAACTGGAATACCGAGTAGACGCGGACATATTCAAGAAGCTGGAGAAGACAAGAACGAATGGCGGTATGCGACGCGACCGCGAGAGCTACAGCAGTCTGGAGATGCTCATACAACGACCATTCGACTATGTACTGGACTATCTGCTAAACTGCAAGAGTACGGATGACGACACCATGCTGAGCACCGTGAAGGGTAATGTGGCACACCGCCTCATCAACAATGCGGTAGTGGAGGCGAAAGAGGAGTGGAGCCTCATCAAGAAGGCTTTGACGGCAGACTTTGACGCAAACTTTGACCGAGCCGTACAAGAGGTCGGCGTAGCCCTGATGGCCCCTGAGAATGTGTTGGCTCTCGCCCAATTCAAGGAGGTGATGAAGCACGATAGCATACAGGCCTTCATCCAGATTGTGGAGGATAATGACCTCTCGGTGGTGGGAAGTGAGATGGACATCACCGTGGAGTTGCCCACGATAGGGGCATTCAACGCCAAGATTGACATGGTACTGAGAACTCCTGCAGGTGGGTATCTCATCATGGACTTCAAATGGACCGACAGCTCGGGAAAGAAACGAGTGGACGAGATCACAAACAACGAGGAGATGCAGCTGGCACTGTATACCGAAGCCATCAGGCAATCGCCCGACATGACGAGCGACATAGAAGGGGTGGGATACTTCCTACTGCGACAAGGAGAGTTCATCACCGAATATGGAGGGCTGAAGAAGAACGAACACATCAGGGTGATAGAGAAGAAAAAGTCCGACTCTATATGGAAGATGATAGAGGCCTCTTATAGGTGCAGAATGGCTCAACTGATGGGTGAAGGCGGCCAATCGGTAATCGAGGAGGGCGAACTGATGAAGGTGAGTGCCGAGGAGGTAGAGTATATGGCCTCGGAGGGCGTATTCCCTCTGAAATGCAGTTCGGGTCTGAAGGAGACGAGTTATGGTAAGAATGTGATACTGAAAGGAATGATGCGATAACAATATGGGACATATCAAGTTTATCAATGCCGGAGCAGGATCGGGCAAGACACATAGGCTGACCGAGCAGTTTTGTGAAGAACTACGAAATGGTGCGCAGCCATCGGAGTTTATACTGACAACCTATACAAAGGCTGCCGCTGAGGAGTTTAGGACTAAAATCAAAGGCAAGCTCATCGAGACGGACATGAGGGGACATCTGCCGCTCGTGGACTCGGCACAGATAGGTACCATACACTCCGTAGCTCAAACTTACATAGAGAAGTACTGGTACTTGCTGAACATGTCGCCCACCCTTGCCCTCAAGGAGGGGAACGAGATGCAGGAGTTTATCGCGCAGCTGCTCGATATGGTGGTCACCAACGATGACCTAAAGTTTTTCTACGACTATCAGCGCAAGATGGAGATAACCAAGAGAGAGGGATTGGCTACCTTGCCCGATCCTGACTTTTGGAAGGAACCTGTACTCAAACTGGTGGAGAGCCTCAGACTGTATGACATGGGGATAGACTGCCTCGACGATTTAGAGCGCTCGTCAAAGGAGATAGCAGAGGAGGTATTTGCTGAATACTCACTCGATAAGAACAAACTCACATCGGCAGCAGCAGAACTGAAACAACACCTGGACGCAGAGAAACGTGCGGCAAAGAGTGCCCAAGCGTTTTGGACCAATCAGGTGGCACCGTTCATCGCAGTGCCCTCGACCGATTGCAAGGCTATATTGGACTTCAAGTACGGCTCAGGCAAATGGATACAAGAAGCCCCCGAGGAGTTCTTTGAACTGATAACAAAGTATGTATTTGCACAGCATAGACCGATGGTTGTAGCTTGCATCGAACGCGTCTTTGCCATAGCCAAGAAACTATACACCCAGATTGAGAAAGAGAAGCGCGAAAAGGGCATCCTCGAGTTTTCCGACCTGGAGATTCTCTTCCGCGACTTGCTCAAGAACAATAGGGTAAGGGATGATATAGGAGCGACCATCCGCTTCGTCTTCGTAGACGAGTTTCAGGATGTAAGCCCCATCCAACTGGAGATATTCAAATTGCTCGCCGAGGTGGTGGAACACAACTGCTGGGTAGGCGACCCCAAACAGGCTATATACCGATTCCGCGGTAGCGACTCGACATTGGTGAAGGGGGTGATAAATACTATTCCCGACATAGAACCATTGGAGACATCGTACCGCTCGTTGGAGCAATTGGTGACAAGCGCCAACGACATGTTTGTAGGGGCCTTCGACAAGCTCATCGAGGAGGATAGAATAGAGGAAAAGTATGTAAAGCTCAAGCCTTGCGAAAAAAAGATAAAGGAGCAAAGCATCTGCCCTGACTATCGCGGCAACCATCATTGGTGGCTATCGGTACCCACCCAAAAAGGACAGAGCACGAATACCAAGAAGGCTGCCAAGATATATCCTGCCCTGGCATCAAAGCTGAAGCGCATCTTTGACGAGGAGTCGCTCAAAGTGACCGATACCGACAAGAAAGGCGATATGCACCAGCGCAGCCTCCACTATGGCGATGTGGCTATCCTCACCCGTAATAATACAGACTGTGGCCGAATTGCCAATGCTCTGAGAGACAAGGGGATTCCTGTAAGCGTATTCGACGAGAGGCTCGACAACCAAGCTGAAGTAAAGCTCGTGCTCACACTGATGAAGTATATAGCTCGCATCGATGTGAAGCTCACCACGACCGAACTGCGAAAACTGCTCGATGATGAATCACTGGAAACGATACTGCGCGACCTGGCGGAGGCAAGAGAGTGTGCCAACCTAACAGCACTACTCGACGAACTGAAGAAACGATATGCACACCACTCGGTGTATGAGATGGTGAGAGAACTCATTGCCGTACTCGACCTACGCCACCTCGTAGGCAAGTGGGGATTTGCCCAAAAGAGACAGGGCAACCTCGATGCCCTGCTCGACATGGCTGCCTCCTTCGTACAAAAGACGGGAACGGCATCGGTGGCAGAGTTTATCCAATATGTAGCAACAAAGAAAGTAGACCTCCCCTTCGACAACACGGGAGACACGGTAAAGGTGCTCACCTACCACAAATCGAAAGGATTGCAATGGAAGATGGTGATCATGAATTCACTGCACAATGATTCTCTTGAGAAGGAGGACTTCTTCAAAAAGACCTTCTCGGGGGTAAACATTCTACGAGACCACAAAGGGAAGGTCGGACTCAACTTCTTCCCTCCCATCCATGGAGTGCAGAAGTATGTAGACCTGTCGCAACTGGAGAAGGCGGGTGGACTATATGACTACCTGATAGAGAAACAACGCGCCGAGGACTTGAGACTATTCTATGTGGGATATACCCGAGCCGAGAACTATGCCGTGAGACTCTCCTTTGGCGATGTGCCCATGAAGTGGCTCCAGAACATCGGTATCACCATGGAGGGTGAGAAGGAAGAAATCACTGACAACAATGATGGGCCGTGCGAATCTCCCGCTGTGAGTGTCATCCCTCGCACACACATCGCACAGAGTGTGGAGAGAGAGAAGAAATACATCAGTCCCAGCCAAATGAAGACGAAAGAGGAAGAGCAACTACCGAAGTGTACTGCGCTGACCATCGCAGCGAATACCGACACGACACGCTGGGAGGTAGAGGCCGATGTGTTTGGCACCTGTGTACACAACTACATGGCCATACACGCTTGGGTTCCCAATAGCAAGGAGGTACATCAACACAACCTGAATCGTGCCAATACCATCATCAGCGCATTCGAACTTGGCAAGTATCTCACCCCGGAGACGCTCGTGGAGCAAGCCAACGCCCTATACATCTACATAGAGAAACGCTTTGGCAAGATTGCCACAATCGGGAACGAGATTCCCTTTACCCATCGCACAAAGGACGGACAGGTGGTGAGCGGAGAGATAGACCTCTATGTGAAGACGACATCGGGAGAGAGTATCTTGATTGATTTCAAGAATCCGCTGATACCGAAGGGCAAGGTGTCGGATGAGGTGGTGAGTGCCAAAGCCATCGGCTACTGGCCCCAGCTCAAGGCATACCGACATGCTCTAACGGAGGCTGGAGAGAAGGTGACCCGCACCTTTATATATTATGCCATGTTAGGAACGCTGGCCGAACTGGAGCAAGATTGAGCATGGCAGCAATAAGTATAACATTGTGCACCAACCAAAATTAAGCAATCTATCGACCATCATGAAGATTATCCACACAGCAGACCTGCACCTGGGGCAGGTGATCTATCAGAACTATGACCGCGGCGACGAGCACGGGCACTTCTTTGACCAACTGACAGCGTGGTGCGAGGAGGAGCACCCCGACGCCTTAGTGGTGAGTGGCGACATCTATGACATACAGCAGCCCTCGGCTGCGACGCGAAAGGTCTTCAACGACTATTTTGCGAGTCTGCAACGGGCCTTGCCCTCCATGCATATCGTAGTCACGGCGGGCAATCATGACTCGGCATCGAGGATACAGGCCGACCACTCGATATGGGCATTGCACAACACGACGCTGATAGGCAGCTCGCCCTCTTTGGACCTGCTCGACCACGAGGATGAGGGGTGGATGGATGACTATATCATCAGACTCAGCAGTGGGTACATCATCGCCCTACCCTACATGACGGGAGAGCGCAGGGAGCTGATACAACGATTGCTCGACAAGGTGGCCGAGGAGAACACCGACGGCAAGCCTGTGGTGATGATGGGGCATCTGGCCATCACGGGTGCCGACGCTACGGGACACGGACTCGAGGTTGGCAGCATCAAGACGCTGGATGCTGAGGCCATGGGCAACGGGTACGACTACCTGGCACTGGGACACATCCATAAGCCGCAAACGATAGGACACCACGAGGACTGCATGTGCATGGAGAGCATCACCTACCCTGCTGGCGTGATACGCTACTCGGGGAGCACACTGCACGTGAGCTGCGACGAGCAGTATCCGCACACGGTGAGCATAGTAGAAATAGACAAGCATGGGGGAACGGTCACCCTGCGCCAGCGACGCATCGATGAGCTGCGCCACTTCTACACGCTACCGCTGGATGGTGGCGCGTACCATACAGAGAAGGAGGCGCTCGACGGCGTGAAGAACTTCTGCGAAGAGAAGGGACGGGGATACATCAGACTACAGGTGGACCACAACACCTACCTCAGCGCCAACTTTACCCAACGGGTGTATGACATCATCGGAGGCTATGGCAACGAGGTGCGCTACAATGCGAAGATTGTCTGGACGGGCATGCCAGACAAGAGTGAGGAGGCCGAGAGCAAGCCCACCTTCGAGGTGGCCGAGCTGCAGCAGATGACCGACCCCATCGCCTTCATCGAGAAGACACTGGACCAATACCCCGGACTGGACCTCGATGACCTGCGCTCGGCATTCGAGGAGGTGTGCCATGAAATAAAGAGAGAGAACGAAGAGAAAGAGAACAAGAAGAAATAAGCCATGAAGATAAAGTCACTGCACATCAGAAATATCGCCTCTATCGAGAAGGCCGACATCAACTTTGAGAATGACCTCAATGACAAGAATACAGGCATGCCCTCGTCGATCTTCCTCATATCGGGAGACACGGGTACGGGCAAGTCGGTCATCCTCGACGCTATCGCCATGGCGCTTTACAAGAAGACACCCCGCATAGTGGGTACGGCCGACAAGAAGAACAACAACTTCACCAACGAACAGGGAGAGTCGGTAAACATCAACGACATCAAGCAATATACCCGTCTGGGCATCTCTATAAGAGACGACTGCTATAGCGAGGTGGTCTTCGAGGGCAACGATGGTGTGGAATATCGTGCCCGACTCTCCTTGGGTATGTCGAGAAAGAACGAGAGGGACGAGCATGGCAACTACAAATCGCAATACAGCACTCCCAAGTGGGAGGTCAAGGTGGGCGCAGAGGACTGGAGAAGGGTCGAGGCAAACACCGGTCAGCCCATACTGGATGCTGTAGGGCTCACCTTCGAGCAGTTTGGCCGCATGGCAATGCTGGCCCAAGGACAGTTTGCCTCGTTCCTCACGGGCGACAAGACCGAGCGCGAGAGCATCCTCGAGCAACTCACCAACACCGAGCACTTCACAGCCTACGGTGATGCTATCAGTCGACTCCACAAGAAGGCTAAAGATGCCAAAGATATAGCACAAACGATCTTCGACAACGAAAGTAGCCACACGATGGAGGCGGAGGACGTGGCAGCACACCAGCAACAACTCGTTCAATTAGAGGCAGAGGAGAAGCGCCTCACCGAAGCTATCTTCCTCATTGAAAACAAGATAAAGCTGCTCGACCAGCTGGAACGCAGCACACAGGTAAAAGCCAAGTCGACGGAGCAGAAGCTCAGCCTGGAGACCGAGAAGGCGGGCGACGACTACAAAGACAAGGTAGCATTCCTGCACGACTGGGAGGGCACAGTCACTGAGCGACAGCGCTTGGCTGACCTGGCCGCTGCCCGCATAGCATTGCATGAGGCGCAGGGCAAGCGGATCGACATGCAGGAACAATACCTCAAACTGACATCGGACCTGCAGGCCAGAGAGGGTGACATCAAAAGAGAAGAGGCAGCCATCGAGAAGGAGAGGGCCTGGGTAGACGGGCTTGCCCAGCGCGACACGCTCTACACCACCTATCTGGAGACGAAGGGTCACATCGAGCAAGCATTGCAATTGCAACGCAAGCAAAAGGACACGGCAAAGAGTCTGGATAAGGAGAAAGAGAAGACACCCGAACTGGGGCAGAGGACATCGGCATTGAAGGCGCAAGTAGAGGAGCACGGCAAGGCGTCGGACGAGAAGCAAGCAGCCATTGATGCCCTCGTGGCGGAGCGCGACCTACTGAACCCCGAGGAGATAAACCGACAGACGGGTGCCACGGCTAAGACCATCAGTGAGCTGCATAGCCTCAAGAAGCGCATTGAGACTCACCAAGAAAAGCTCGAAGAGATACACCAATCGCGCCAAGCCATTGACGAGGAGACCATCGCACTGGAAAAGCAGGAAACAGCGATGAAAGAGGCGTTCACGATCTTCGAAGAAGCTCGCAAGCGCTCCGAAGAGGCCAATGCCCGACTGACGACCATGGGTGAGAGCCTGAAGGAGACGCTCATCAGCCTGCGCCGCAGGCTCGTCAACGAGAAGGAGGAGTGCTGCCCCCTATGCGGACAGAAGTTGGAGAGGATCTATGCCGAAGAGGATTTCAAGGGTATGCTCACTCCCATCGAAAAGGAGCAGAGCCGACTCGCTCAAGAGAGTGCCAAGGCCGAGAAGGCCTACCTCACCATAAAGAGCAAGCACGACTCTGATGCCGGTGCACTGAAGGCCAAGACCCATCAGCTGGCACTGGCCACCAAGCAGGCCGACGACGAGGAGGCACGCATCCTCCATGACGCTGCTGAGAAGGGCGCCGTGGTAGAGACGAAATTCGAGGCGAGCACACTCCTCGCAAAAACAGATTCGCTCATCGGTAAAAAGGAGCAGGAGGCAAAGGAACTGCAAAAGAAGCAAGCCAAACTCAAAAAGTTGCAAGGCAAGCTGGACGAACTGATCGCACAAAAGCGCAAACTCGATGATGCCAAGGCGGGAGCCATCAAGCAACACGCCGAAGCCGACAAGGAGTTCGAGAGCAACAGGACCGCTATCGCTCGCTTGACACAAGAGCTCGAGAGCATCGCAGTGGAGCTGACCAACCTCACCACTACCCTATCGGCCAAGCTCGATGCCCACTATCCCGACTGGACTACGCATATGGAGAGCACGCTCGCGGCACTCGTCGCTGATGCCCGCGACTATATTAAGCGGAAGGAGACCTTGAACATGCGTGTCAATGAGCTGAAGCTCTCCTTGTCAACCATAGAGACACTACGCTCAAACGAAGCAACCCTGCGCATCGAGTTCCCCGAGTGTGAGATCACGGATGCTCCGCAGCGCATGGCATGCACCAATATCATGGATACTTGGTCGCAGCTCATCACTCGTATACATACGCTGAAGACGGAGATCAAACTGCAAGGCGAGCGCATCGACGAATGCAATGCTACCCTCACTGCCTACTACACGGCCACTGGCAAAGATGAAGCGCATCTCATTGCCATCTGCAACCGGAAACACGAGCTGGAGGCCACACGACAATACGTCAAAACCATCGACGAAGCTCTCAAGTCGCATACCGACACCATCGAGGCGGCCGAGAAAGAGATCAAGGAGCTGATGACTCAACTCGGAGCCTCATCCATCAGTGAACTCCCCGCCAAAGAGGCATTGCAGACCAGCAAAGCCGAGACGACGACACAAAAGGAGGAGATCATCGGCCAAGAAGGGTCTATACGCAAGAGCCTTGCCGACAACAACGCCAACATCGCTCGCCGCGACGAAGCCAAGCAGAAGCTCGATGAGGCCACCACCAAGCATGCTCGTTGGGAACTGATCAACCGCTACTTTGGCGGTACCCGATTCCGCACCCTCGTGCAGACCTATATCCTACGCCCCTTGCTGAACAATGCCAACATCTACCTGCGTCAGATCACCGACCACTACGAGCTCACCTGCAGCGAGGACAATGCACAGCTATCCATCCTCGTGCACGACCTCTACAACAAGGGACAGGTGCGCAGCGCCACCATCCTCTCGGGCGGCGAGCGCTTCATGATCTCACTGGCACTGTCACTGGCACTGTCGTCACTCAACCGACAGGACATGAATGTCAACATCCTCTTCATCGACGAGGGCTTCGGCACACTCGACGAGAAGAGCCTCGAGTCTGTCATGGGTACCCTGGAGAAGCTGCAGGAGATAGCCGGGCAGAGCAACCGCCGCGTAGGCATCATCTCGCACCGCGAAGAACTCTACGAGCGCATCCCGACACAGATACAGGTCAAGCGCCGCGGCGAAGGACGCAGTATCGTAGAGATTATTAATAACGATTAAAAACACAACACACTATGCTACTCTATCACGGATCACCCCATCTGTTCGACCACTTCGAACTTACTGGTGCAGGCAAAGGCACAGGCATCAAGTATGGCCATGGTGTCTACCTCACCGAGTCAGAGGCCTCGGCCGTACACTACTCGCAGCCTCGCCATGTAGAGCTGAGTCCCAAGCACTATCTCTACACCGTAGAAATACCAGACCTCACCGACGACAATCACCTCATCTCGGCCAAGCCCGTCGCCGACAGCATCATCCGCAGAGTGGAGGCACGACTTGGAACGACAGTTCCCGAAGAGGCTAAAAACGCGGGAAAGAAGCTGCGCAAATGGATAGGCACCATGCTGACAGGCGCAAAGAAATCAGGACCCGAGGAGGAGAAGCGAGCTGCCCAGTTTCTCGACAGCATCGGAGTCATCTACAACGTATGGCCCACAGCACAGACCAAGCCTGATGGGGCTAAGAACATTGCCGTGTTTGCACCTTCGCATACGAACATCGTCAAAGTCGAAGAAATAGAGATTGAGCAGAAAAGCAAGAAGTGGGTATTGAAAAACAGAAAACTCCTATAGACGATGAGCAAACATAGCGTAGCCCCATTCATCAAAGAGCATTACCCTGAGTACTGGGGCATCTCCTCATACCCAGCCTGCAAATGTGCCGTCTTCTGCTCCACACATGAGGAATGGGGCATCTTCAGCAATATGGCGAGCACCCCTATCGTGATTGATGGGGTGACCTTCAAGTCGAGCGAACATCTCTTCCAGATGATGAAGTTCAAGGATGCTGAGATCGTGAGTCGTGTGTGGAGAGGCATCACAGCTGCAAACAAGAAGAGTACAAACATCAAGATGACAGCCAAGAGCTATGAGCCCACACATCGCAGAGCCGACTGGGGAAAGATGATTGTTGACGCCATCAAGTACTGCATGGTGCAGAAATATGAGCAGTGCGAAGCCTTCCGTCAAGAGCTCGAGCGCAGCCGAGGCCTCTATATCGTAGAACAGCAGGCCAACCCCAAGAAACCAGCCGACACATGGAGCGCCAAGAAGGGAGACGACCACTGGGTAGGCCCCAACCTCACTGGCCGCCTCCTCATGGAACTACGCGACACTGGCAAACTCACCTACTCCCTCCCCGCAGATGCTTTCGCATTCCTTCAAAGGATTAAGGAGGTATAATTCTGTGATGGTATCAAAAGACCGTCGCAAAACCGTCACAAAATAGTGTTTTTTGCGGCCATTTTTAGCTAAAATCAAGAGTGTAATCGTAGATACCGTCGCAAACAAAATTGTCGAGATTTCGTCGACTTCCAGGACTTAATGTGATTGATGCAAGTTTAATACTTATGTGGGAGGCTATCGAATAAAAAAAAAGAGACACCCTCGAAAGGATGTCTCTAAAATCGACTGAATCTCAGTTAATTACTTATTCAAAGCCTGAGCTACGTCAACGGCGCAAGCTACGGTACAACCTACCATGGGGTTGTTACCGATGCCGAGGAAGCCCATCATCTCTACGTGAGCGGGCACTGAAGATGAACCTGCAAACTGAGCATCAGAGTGCATACGACCCATAGTGTCGGTCATACCGTATGAAGCGGGACCAGCAGCCATGTTGTCGGGGTGGAGGGTACGACCGGTACCACCACCTGATGCTACTGAGAAGTAGGGCTTGCCAGCGAGCACGCGCTCCTTC
>JAZKZX010000059.1:0-4503 GCA_045612925.1 Bacteroidaceae bacterium | reverse complement strand
GCAACGGCCTTGTCCTTCCACTCCTGAGTGGTGGCAGGTGCAAACTCGCTGAAAAGTTTTTCTTTACTATTTGCCATAGTGTTTTGGGTTTATTAGTTTTTTAAGTTTGTTAGTTTTTGAGTTTATAAGTTTCCTTAGTGTCCTTCATAAGTAGGCGCAAACTTACACAAAAAAACTGGTTAAGCAAAGAAAAGCGCTGCAAAAGATTTGCAACGCTTTTCCTATACAAAAGACTTAGAAGAGAATGTCCTTTACAAAGCTATCTTATACACATACTCTCCCTCATTGCTACGGATAACTACAAGGTATGCTCCATGAGGGATATCCTTTGCACGAAGGGTAATGACGTCACCTTCAGCAGTAGCACGATCCATCACGAGACCACCCATATTGTAGAGGGTTGCAGTGGCATCTGAAGCGAAGGCTCCAGTGCACATAATGGTATTGGCTTCAGCATCGTATTGTACGCCATAGCCATAGTGGATGAGAGGCGACACACCACTATCGTCCTTGTATTCAGCCAAGGGAATGAAGCGTAATGAGCATTCGTAGGTACCCTCGGCTGGAATGACATAAGCATCAATAGTACCTGTACCTTGACCACAACTACCATTACCGAGGCCGAGTTGCACACAGTCGAAGTGAGCATAGGTGGAGCCACGGTGAACGAGTTCCCAAGTGTGAAGGGCATTCTTAAGAGCCACATCATCATAAGCAAGTGTAGAGAATGCTACCTCACCGAGAGTCTCGATACGGATACCCTCTCGTTGGTTACCCTTCATGCTGTATAGAGTAAGATCGCGCAAAGCTTCGCGGTTACCCATACTCTGAGGTTTGGGATAAGGCTCAAACATGTCGTCTACCGAGGTATGGTAGCGACCGATGTACGACCCACTACGACGGTCTATATAGTTCTCCCATGGGCCACGGGCATAGTATTCTATTTGATCATAGTCCTTCACAAACTCCATATCAAGACCTACACGGCGGAGATTTTTGATATTGACAGTGTACTTTGCATCAAGCTGCACCACGCCGTTGCTATGAATGGTGTATGTGAAAGTATAGTCGCAGTTGCGTCCCTTACCTGTAGCAACAACTGTAGCCGTATTACCATCGGCAGAGAGTTCGGCTTTAGAGAGACTCTTCGTTGTAATGCCATTATCGGCACCATATTTATTGAGTCCTTCAGTGGGACCATCGTTTTCTACCCAACGATAATTGCTATACTCGGGTCCGCGCACGAGGTACTCAGTGCCACGATACTGCCATGAGAGAAGTTCACCATCTCCTGCAAAACGCACATTGGTGCCATCAGCATTGGCAAAGACATAATCAGAGCCTTCACGAGTGAGTGTGAGTGCTGAAGAGCCAGCGGTAAGAGCTGCAAATGCAGCAGGGCGCTCTACCAGCGTATACTGCTCGGTAGCCATAGGATATCCTTTTGAGGCCCATGAGGCATCCTCACGAAGACGAATTTCCATAGTGAGCAGTTGCTCGCCTTCGCCCTCTGCAAGGGTATAAGGAACCGTTATGGTAGTCGTCTTACCTGGAACAACAGCTTCGGGGAGAGCTATGGTACCGCTCTGCTTCTTGTAGCCATTGAGTGTCACGCAGTAATAAAGTTCAAAGTCATCAAGGGTGATGAAGTCATAATCGTTCTTCAAGGTAAGAGTCTTGCTCTCCTTATCGAAAGTGACGAACTTAATATACTGGTACACTTTCTTCACTTCGGTGAGTTCAGGGCTCCAAGCGCGGTCAGCAGCGACAAGACCATTGTTGACGAAGTTGCCTTGGTGAGGACCAGGGTAGTCATAACCAGTACGATACTTATTAAGTCCATCAACGGTGAGCGTACCCTGTTTAATATCTTCAGCATCATAGATAGACTGATCCACCCAGTCCCAGATGCATCCGCCGATACCATACTTACTATTTTCGATGATATCCCAATATTCTTTGAGGTTACCCACGGCATTACCCATAGCATGAGCATACTCGCACATGAAGTAGGGTTGCTGACGATTATTGTTGTTTGCGTCACTCTCACATTCAGCGATGTTGGGGTACATCACCGAAAAGAGTTCGGTGGGGAAGGTGCCCGCACGCGTAGCTCCCTCGTAGTGGATGATGCGGTCGTCAAGCTTCTTCACAGCATTGAAGGCATGGGTAAAGTTGACGCCACCATTACTCTCGTTACCGAGGCTCCAGAAGATGACAGAGGGGAAGTTGCGGTCGCGCAACACCATGCGTGTGGTACGGTCGATGTATTGGGGACGCCATGATTCCTTGTCAGTAACACACTTACCATCCCACTTGTGATCCTCCCAGCTCTTGTGACACTCGAGGTCAGCCTCATCCATGCAGTAGAGGCCATAGTAGTCGAACATAGCATTCATCTTGGATTGACGAGGATAGTGGCTGGTGCGCACAGTGTTCATGTTGGACTGCTTCATCATCTTCACATCGGTGAGCATAGTCTCGATATCCACGGTACGACCCGTCACAGGGTGTGTATCCTGCAGGTTGGCACCCTTGAAGAGGATGCGTTCGCCATTGATATATACCAAGCCTTCCTTGATTTCGATGTGGCGGAAGCCATGCTTGGTAGAGAAGACATGCTCCTCCTTGCCCTCTGCATCCTTCTGAGCCACCTCGATGGTGTAGAGTGTGGGGGTCTCGGCAGTCCAGGGCTTCAAGTCTTTGAGCGCACCAAATACGATGTTGGCCTTCTTGGTCTTATCCTTTTCGGTGAAGCTGATGTTCTCGGTTTGCTCTTTGATGAGTGTGCCATCGGGAGCGAAGAAGCGCACTGCCACCTGTTTGGTGGTAGCCATACCATCACGATTGTCGAGAGTGAGCTCCACATTCATGCTACCTGTAGTATAGCCCGATGCAGCATCGAGTGTGGAGGTGATGTAGTGATCTACAACATGCACCTTCGGTGTAGCAAAAAGGTATACATCGCGATGAATACCGCTCATGTGCCACATATCTTGGCCTTCGAGGTATGAGCCATCGCTCCAGCGGAATACCTGCACAGAGATGTTGTTCTCGCCTGTGCGTACCACCTTAGTAAGATCAAACTCGGCATCGTTGTTGGCACCTTGAGTGTAACCTACATATTGGCCATTGACCCAAATATAGGCTGCGCTATAGATACCATCGAAATGGAGGAAGGTACGCATCTTGTCCCAACCCTCGGGGAGAGTGAAAGTACGACGGTATGAAGCCACGGGCTCGGGAAGACCTTCTTCCATATTGATATAGGGAGGATTATTGACAAAGGGATACTCTACATTAACATAATAGGGCTTGCCATAGCCATTCATCTCGAGGCATGAGGGTACGCTGATCTCGTCCCACTTGGACACATCGGCCTTGTCACCCCAGAAGTCGTCTTTTCCTGGGCGATCGCCTGTATTCTCCACATAGTTGAGTTTCCAAATGCCATTAAGGCTCATGTAGCGTGCACCATTGGGATCGAGCCAAGGAAGTTTGTAGCGCTCGTCGGCACGCATCGCCTCGGTAGAAGCATAAGGCATATAGGCAGCGTGGGCCACCTCTTTATTCTCCTCAAAGATAGTTTCATCTTCCCAATACTCGGGCAGAGGAAGATTCTCGGGGAACACCTCGGTAAGTTTGAAGTATGAGTTGTCGGCCGTAGGCTCAGTGCTCATAGACACCTCTTCTCCCTCTATCACAAGAGTATGGATGACACCATTCTTGCTCTTACAGGTAATCTGATACAACGCATTTGTAACATCTACGACAACAAAGCTAACCTGCTGGTTGACATTATCGTATGACGCATCCCACTGCAAGGGTTTCTTTCTGTCAGAAGCGAGTGCCATATCCATAGCCTTGCCTGCATAGGGGTTGTAGATCTGGAACCAGTTGGCATCGCTTGCCTTGCGGCGCAACTGCCAGGTACTGCTCTCGGCAGAGATGTCACTGGCCAGGTCGGCATAGATGAGTGCATTGTTCTCCTTATTGTCTCTATTGCCCAGCACCTTGCCACTGGCGGCATGAGTAAGGGTATAATATCGATTGAGCAAGGGTACATTGGCAGTGTGCTTCACTTCCGTACTTTCGAGAAGGAAGTGGGTCGCTTCATCGTCCAACATTGAAGTCATCTTCAGTCCGCCATTAGCTTGCATTGCCACAGCCTTTGTAGGGTCTGAAGCACAAAGCAACTGCACGAGGTTTGTTGTACCTTCCACAAGCTGCACGGCAAAGCATTGATTGTCGCTACATGTAGCCTCCCACTGCAACAGACGGCCTGGATCTTTGGCACCAAGCGCCATATCGGCAGCCTGCCCATATTCGTAGTTATATACGAGCCATGCATCGCCCATCTGGTAGAAGGTCCACTGTTGTCCTACCGACTCATTATTTACCGCATCCATATAGAGCAATGCATCGTGTGTGGGAACATCACGGTTAGTCATTGCCAGTTTTCTATCCGGTGTGAGAATGTGGTAGGTGGTACCGTCGACGATA
>JAZKZX010000058.1:0-14857 GCA_045612925.1 Bacteroidaceae bacterium | reverse complement strand
GCACCCTGACGGTCCATCTTATTTACATAAGCGATACGGGGTACGTTGTACTTATCAGCCTGACGCCATACAGTCTCTGACTGGGGCTCTACACCACCTACTGCACAGTAAGCAGCAACAGCACCATCAAGGATACGCAAGCAACGCTCTACCTCAGCGGTAAAGTCAACGTGTCCCGGGGTGTCAATGAGGTTAATCTTGTACTGGGTACCGTTCCACTTCCAACGAGTGGTAGTAGCAGCAGATGTGATAGTGATACCACGCTCCTGCTCCTGAGCCATCCAGTCCATGGTAGCAGCACCGTCGTGCACCTCACCAATCTTGTGTGTCAGACCGGTGTAGAAGAGGATACGCTCTGATGTGGTAGTCTTACCAGCATCGATGTGCGCCATAATACCAATGTTTCTGGTCAGCGAAAGATCTTGTTTTGCCATTGTGAAAACGTATTATTAAAGTCCTTACCCTAAATTAGAATCTGAAGTGAGCGAATGCACGGTTAGCCTCAGCCATGCGGTGCATATCCTCCTTACGCTTGAAGGCACCACCCTGGTTGTTGAATGCATCGAGGATCTCAGAAGAGAGCTTGTCAGCCATGGTCTTACCACCACGCTTGCGAGCGTAGAGGATCATATTCTTCATGCTGATAGACTCCTTACGGTCAGCGCGGATCTCAGTGGGCACCTGATAGGTAGCACCGCCGATACGACGTGACTTAACCTCAACTTGGGGAGTAATGTTATCAAGGGCTTTCTTCCAGATTTCGAGAGCAGAGAGCTCAGAATCAGACATTTTTGCCTTCACCTTGTCGAGTGAAGCGTAAAAGATCTCGTAAGAGATGTTCTTCTTACCATCATACATGAGATGGTTAACGAACTTAGATACTTTTACATCGTTAAATACGGGATCCGGAAGGACCATACGTTTTTTTGGTTTTGCTTTTCTCATTTTTCTTGAAAAGTTTTTGTTTTCGTTTGGGGCTGCATTTTTGTTTTCTTCAACGCCCACTCTTGGGCATTTACTCAACCTTTATAGCTTATCCAACAAACCAAAACGTAGTTAATTTACTGTGTTTTTAAGTTTTGAGGGCTTTTACCTCAGACTGCGCACTTACGCAGCCGCGTTGATCAATAAGCTTTATGGCTTACTTCTTAGCTTTGGGACGCTTAGCACCGTACTTAGAACGACGCTGGAGACGGTTTGCTACACCTGCAGTATCCAATGTACCGCGAACGATGTGATAACGTACACCAGGGAGGTCTTTTACACGACCACCGCGTACCAATACGATTGAGTGCTCCTGCAAGTTGTGGCCCTCACCGGGGATGTAAGAGTTTACTTCCTTCTGGTTTGTCAAGCGCACACGTGCTACTTTTCTCATTGCTGAGTTAGGCTTCTTAGGTGTGGTTGTGTACACACGAGTGCAAACGCCACGACGCTGAGGACAACTGTCCAAAGCGGGTGATTTGCTCTTGTCTGCAAGCACCTGTCTGCCTTTTCTAACTAACTGTTGAATTGTTGGCATTTTGTTAATTTTTAATTATTTATAGTTTAAACTCGTTATCTTTTCGTTGTGAGCGAACACAGTCCACTCCATATTCGGGGTGCAAAGTTAGCAACTTTCTTCCGATTAGCCAACATTTCTTGCTATTTTTTCAAAGAAAATATGTTATACAACATTTTTAGGACTAACGAACGAACTTTTCGAACATATAAGAAAGGTCGCAAAGGACATTCCCCTTGCGACCTTTCTACACCTATATATAATACATTACTCCTCTTCCGAAGAATTGGACATCAAGTACGATTTGATGAATCCGTCAATCTTACCATCCATCACGCCACCTACATCCGAGGTCTGGTGTCCTGTACGGTGATCCTTCACACGACGGTCGTCAAACACGTAACTGCGTATCTGCGAGCCCCATTCGATCTTCTTCTTGCCAGCCTCAACCTTAGCCTGCTCCTCCATACGGTGTTGCAGCTCACGATCGTAGAGTTGTGAACGCAAGAGGCGCAATGCATTCTCCTTGTTCTTAGGTTGGTCACGCGTCTCGGTGTTCTCAATCATAATCTCCTCTTGCACACCGGTATAGGGGTCGGTATATTGGTAGCGCAGACGCACACCGGACTCCACCTTGTTCACGTTCTGACCACCGGCACCACCGCTTCGGAAGGTGTCCCACGAAAGCAATGCGGGATTAATCTCTATTTCAATGCTATCGTCGATGAGCGGAGTCACGAATACGGAAGCAAATGAAGTCATGCGCTTACCCTGCGCATTGTAGGGCGACACGCGCACTAGGCGGTGCACACCGTTCTCACTCTTCAAGTATCCATAGGCGAAGGGACCCTCGAGCTCCATCGTTACCGTCTTGATACCCGCCTCATCGCCCTCCTGCAAGGTCGAGATGCGCAAGTTGTAACCATTGGTCTCAGCCCAGCGCATATACATACGCATCAGCATCGATGCCCAGTCCTGCGCTTCGGTGCCCCCAGCACCAGCATTAATCTTCAGCACACAGTCCATGTTGTCAGCCTCCTCGCGAAGCATATTCTTCAGCTCCAGTTCCTCGATAGCCACGAGCGCTGCAGCATACGCCTCATCCAGTTCAGCCTCAGTGATAAGCTCATCCTTGCAGAATTCGAAGGCAACCTCCACCTCATCGGCCAGGCTCTTCACCTGTTTGTAGCCATCAATCCATGCCTGCAGTTCCTTCACCTTCTTCATCTGTGCCTCCGCCTTCTTGGCGTCGTCCCAGAATCCCGGCACCTGTGTGCGCAGCTGTTCCTCCTCTACTTGTATCAGTTTATCTTCGATGGCGAGATAACGGTTGAGCGCCTCTGTGCGCTCCTTGATATCCTTCAGTTGGTCAAGTGTAATCATTTAAGCTTTTAAATTCTTAAGTTTCGAAGTGCAAAGGTAGTGTAAAATTTTGATTTAGCGAAAACAAGGTCAGCAGACTTGCACTTTTCCTCATTTCTCGCTATCTTCGCGATAAAATGAGAACCATAAAGAAAGGACTAACGATATTTGCTGCCGAATTCTTTTGGGGCATACAGTATCTGCTACAGCGTGGGCAATAAGCTTAGCAATAATATATACGGAGGTACAGATGACAAAGAAAATGAGAAATACTTTGTTTATGATACCCTTGCTATTAATAGCGGTTTTTGACTGCATATCACTAACACAAGCCATCATCACCTCCGAAATGGAGTATAGGACCATCGTCATCAGCAGCAGTTCCATTTCCTCTAGGTAGGAGGAGCGATAATAAAAAAGGAGAGGAGCAATTAACAATGAAAATGAACAATAGCGAAAAACGCCCTCGATTGTTGTAGCAATCGGGGGCGATTATTATCATAGAGGCTATTACTTCTTCGGATGGTCAATGGTATAGCGTAAACCGCGACTCTCCTTGCGCTGCATGGCTTGACGGGTGTGAGGTGGGGCAGACGACTGCAGGGGAAGTACAGCGTCGTGGAAGGGACCTGGATGAACTCTACGGCAAAGTGGTTGGTAAAGATGGTGCAAGGCGAGCGAAATGCAAAATCTCAATGAACGAAGAGAGAGAGAAATGCTTGCGTTTTCTTTATTGAATGCCGAAACGGACATTAGGATTGGGAACAATAGCTGGAGTTTCGACATCGAGGTTTGTCTAAAAGCTAAAGTTTGCGTAAAAAAACACTTTTTATACCTATATATAATAGCTATTCATTTTTTTTGCCTACTTTTGCGACCAAAATTTTGAAGCCACATAGAACGTTATGCAAAAGAATCTGGTGATAGTGGAGTCGCCCGCCAAGGCGAAAACAATAGAGAAGTTCCTCGGTAAGGACTATAAAGTGATGTCAAGTTTCGGCCACATACGCGACTTGAAGAAGAAGGATTTTAGCATCAATACGGAAACATTTATCCCTACTTACGAGATCCCCACCGACAAGAAGAAGATTGTAGAGGACCTGCGTAAGGCTGCATCACAAGCAGAAATAGTGTGGCTTGCTTCCGATGAAGACCGCGAGGGAGAGGCCATCAGCTGGCACCTATACGAAGTGCTCGGGCTTAAAGCCGAGAGCACCAAGCGCATCGTATTCCACGAGATCACGAAGGACGCTATCACCAATGCCATACAAGCCCCACGAGATATAGACATCAACTTGGTTAACGCACAGCAAGCACGCCGTGTACTCGACCGCATCGTGGGATTCAAGCTATCGCCTATCCTGTGGAAGAAGATCAAACCTTCTCTCTCAGCAGGACGTGTGCAGTCTGTGGCCGTGCGACTCATCGTAGAGCGTGAACGAGAGATTGCAGCCTTTGCCCCAGAAGCAGCATACCGAGTAGTTGCCACTTTTGTGGTACCCGACACTGATGGCAGCATGGTAGAGATGAAGGCCGAGTTGGGAACTCGATTCAAAGAGAAAGCCGAAGCAGAGGCTTTTCTTGCACAATGCAAAGAGGCCACCTTCACCATCGAGGAGGTACAAACCAAGCCGCTGAAGAAGTCGCCCGCAGCACCCTTCACCACATCGACCTTGCAGCAAGAGGCTGCTCGCAGACTGGGTTTCTCTGTGTCGCAAACAATGACCATCGCACAGCGCCTTTACGAGTCGGGACAGATTACTTATATGCGTACTGACTCGACCAATCTTTCTGGCCTCTGCCTCGGTGCCAGCAAGAAGGTGATTATCGACACCATGGGTAATGAATACCATACGATGCGCAACTTCAAGACTAAAGCCAAGGGTGCACAAGAGGCGCACGAAGCTATACGCCCCACCTACATGGACCGACAGACCATAGAAGGCTCTGCTGCTGAGCGTCGACTATACGAACTCATCTGGAAACGTACCATCGCCACACAGATGGCTGATGCGCAATTTGAGAAGACTACCGTAATCATCAGCATGAACGGCTCGTCCTATTCCTTCACAGCAACAGGAGAGGTGCTTATCTTTGACGGATTCTTACGTGTATACCGCACGAGTGGTGATGATGAGGCACAAAACGATGGCCAAAAAGGCTTGCTCCCCCCACTAAACTGCGGCCAGCAGATACAATATAGCGAGTTGCAAGCGATAGAGCGATACACACAACGCCCCAATAGATACAACGAGGGTAGCCTTGTAAAAAAGTTGGAAGAGCTGGGCATAGGACGCCCCTCAACCTATGCACCCACCATCAGCACGATACAAAACCGCGACTATGTGACCAAAGAGGACACTCCCAGCATGGAACGTACCATCAATGTGCTGAAGTTGAAGAAGGGTAAAATCACAGACAAAATGCTGAGTGAGACCTATGGAGGTGAGAAGGCAAGCCTCAAGCCTACCGATGTGGGCATAGTGGTAAATGATTACCTCATCGACTATTTCCCTCAAGTGCTTGACTATAACTTTACGGCTAACATCGAGAAGGAATTTGACGAGGTGGCTGAAGGAGAGAAACCTTGGGATGGTGTGATTGCCACATTCTATAGTGAGTTTGCACCCCTCGTAGAGCAGACCATGAACGAGAAGCAAGAGCGCAAAGTGGGAGAACGCGTACTGGGCATCGACCCCAAGAGTGGCCGACAGGTATCGGTGAAGATTGGTCGCTTCGGCCCCGTGGTACAGGTGGGCTTAGCATCTGACACCGAGAAACCCAGCTTTGCCCAGTTACAGAAAGGGCAGTCTATTGACAACATCACATTGGAAGAGGCATTGGAACTCTTCTCTCTGCCTCGCATGCTCGGCGAGTACGAAGGTGAATCTATGGTGGTCAATGTAGGCCGTTTCGGTCCCTATGTACAGTTGGGCAAGCAGTATGTAAGCCTGCCTACAAGTACCGACCCCATGGCTATCACCTTGGAAGAGGGTATCGAACTCTTTGAAAAGAAGCGCCAGTTTGAGCAACAGCGACAGATCAAGACCTTTGCCGAGAACCCCGATGTAGAAATCCTCAACGGACGCTATGGCCCTTACATCGCCATGGGTGGCAAGAACTATAAGATTCCTACAGGCACCGACCCTGCTTCGCTCGACCTGGCTGCATGTATGGCCATCATTGAGAAGGCAGCAGAAAAGCCAGCTACCCCCCGTCGACGCAAGAGCAGCAAATAACACAAGCATTCTTATATGACCCGCATCCTGCTCATCGGATTCATGGCTGCCGGCAAGACTACGCTGGGCAAAGCTTTAGCGCGCGACCTCGGCTTGCAGTTCATTGACCTCGACCACTACATCGAGAATCGCTATTGCTGCACCATCGCGCAACTCTTCGCCGAGCGTGGCGAAGAGGGATTTCGCCAGATAGAGCGTAATATTCTGCACGAGGTGGCCGAGTTCGAGGATGTCATCATTTCCACTGGCGGCGGCACGCCCTGTTTCTTTGACAATATGGAATACATGAATGCACAGGGAACCACTGTATTCCTTGAGGCATCAATTGATGTCATCTATACCCGCCTGACCATAGCCCGTATACAGCGTCCTCTGGTCGCCAACAAGACTGCCGACGAGCTACGCCAATACATCACTGCTATGCTCGAGCAGCGCGCCCCCTACTACACTCGTGCCCACTACACTTTTTGTGCCAATAGGTTAGAAAACACATGTCAAGTAGATGAGTCGGTAAAGTTGTTCAAGAAAAAGATTCTACGAACATAAAGTCACAAAAAAGGCATAATCGTATGCCATTTCAAAAAAAAAGTCTAAATTTGCTATCATTTTCACATTTTAGCACATACAATCTGATACAATGGAAAAGATAGATGATTTAGACAAGAAGATATTGGATATTATCTCCAAGAATGCCCGCATACCTTTCAAAGATGTTGCCGTAGAGTGTGGTGTTTCGCGTGCTGCAATACACCAGAGAGTGCAACGCATGATGGACCTCGGAGTCGTTGATGGCTCGGGATACCATGTAAACCCCAAGAAGTTGGGGTTCCACACTTGCACCTATGTGGGGCTCAACCTCGCCAAGGGTTCCATGTACAAGGAGGCTATTGAGGAGCTGAAGAAGATACCCGAGATTGTGGAGGCACACTTCACCACTGGCCCCTACAGCGTCATCATCAAACTTTTTGCTCGCGACAATGAGCACTTGATGAACCTCCTGAACGAACGCATACAGGAGATTCCTGGTGTCATGGCTACCGAGACCATGATTTCGCTCGATCAGAGCATCAAGAAAGAGATTCCTATCACTATAGAATAAAGGCTATGCCCACATTCAACATAGAAGAGGAATATGCTGCACTGCATTCCTCTTTTCCTATACATAAGCGCTGTCCCGTCATCGGTATCACGGGCAACTACGACACAGGGAAGTGCACTCTCCTTGAGGGGTACTATCGGTCGGTACTCGAGGCTGGAGGCACACCCTTCATCATCCCCCCGTTTGAAGACATTGATGCCATGGTGAGCCTGCTCGACCATGTCGATGCACTCATCCTCTCGGGAGGGAGCGATATCAACCCTCTCTACCTTGACGAAGAGCCAATACAGGAGCTCGGCTCTATCAACCCAGCACGCGACTGGCACGAACTGATGCTCGTACGACTCGCTGCCAACCGGCAGATTCCGATTCTCGGTATCTGCCGTGGGGTACAGGTGATGATGGCAGCTCTCGGAGGCAAGCTATATCAAGACATCTACAAAGAGGCGTCAGCTACACTCAAGCACAGTCAACATACGGAGAGGCATATAGCCACCCACACCGTAAACATCGCTCCAGGAAGTAGGCTTGCACAGATCTTCGGAACAGAGAAGCTACCCGTCAACTCCTTCCACCACCAGGCAGTAAAGGAGGCTGCACCTGGCTTTGCTGTGACAGCATACTCTCCCGACGGACTCATCGAGGGCGTAGAGAGCACTCAACACAAATCTATGATAGGTGTGCAGTGGCACCCTGAATGTATGATACTCGGTGGCGACCGCACGATGATACCCCTATTCCAATGGCTCGTGGGCGAAGCATGCTCCTTTACCGAGGCGTGCAAACTGCATAGTCGTATCCTCACATTGGACACACACTGCGACACCCCGATGAAGTTTGACCAACAGATACGCTTCGACCAACGCGACTCGCGCATCCTTGTCGACCTACACAAGATGGCTGAAGGACATCTCGACGCTACCATCATGGTGGCCTACCTGCGCCAGCAGGAGCGCGACAAGGCCTCACTTGATGCCGCCTTTGCCAAAGCAGATCGTCTGCTCAATGAGATAGAGGAGATGGTAGCACAAAGTGCCGATAGCGTGGCCATCGCCTATACCCCCGACGACCTATATCGTCTCAAGGGAGAGGGTAAGAGAACCCTAATGCTCGGTATCGAGAATGGTTATGCCATAGGTGACGATACCAAGCGTATCGAATATTTCCGTCGACGGGGCGTGGTGTATATGACGCTCTGCCACAATGGTGACAACGACTTGTGCGACTCGGCACGCGGAAATAATGAGCATGGCGGTCTCAGTCCTTTGGGGCGTGATGTCATCGGCGAAATGAATCGCGTTGGCATGATGGTAGACCTCTCACATGCAGCCGAGAGCACTTTCTACCAAGCCATTGAGATTAGTAGTACACCTATCGTATGCAGCCACTCGTCGGCACGCGCGCTGTGTGACCACCCGCGCAACCTTACCGATGACCAGCTACGCGCCCTTGCCGCCTCAGGGGGAGTGGTACAAGTATGCCTCTACGACGGATTCCTACGCAAAGAGGGAGGTGCCACCATCGACGATGCCGTGAGCCACATCGTACACATGGTAGGCGTGGCAGGCATCGATCATGTAGGTATAGGCACCGATTTTGACGGTGATGGAGGTATCATCGGATGTGCCGACGCATCGGAAGTCATCAACCTTACCCGCAAGCTCCTCAACAAAGGATTCAGCCAGCGCGATATAGAAAAACTCTGGGGAGGCAACTTCCTCCGCGTCATGAGAATAGTACAAGCATCAGCAACCTCTAATTCCTAATTCAACATAACATATGTACTCACTTAAAGAACTCTACCGCATAGGCCATGGCCCCTCGAGCAGCCATACGATGGGTCCGCGCAATGCTGCTACCCAATTCTTGAGTCGCAATACCGAAGCCGTACGCTTCGAAGTAACCCTCTATGGCAGCCTCGCCGCCACAGGCAAGGGACACATGACCGACCAAGCCATCCTTGAGGTGCTGGGAGAAGAGCGCACCACTATCGTGTGGGAGCCTAAGCTATTCCTCCCCTTCCACCCCAATGGAATGAAGTTCCACGCCCTTGATGCAGGAGGTGAGCGTACCGATGAGTGGACCGTCTATAGTGTAGGAGGAGGAGCCCTTGCCGAAGAGGGACAAGCCCCCATCGAGCACAAGCAGGTATATACAATGAATACGGCCTCTGAGATACTCTCATGGTGCATCAGCACAGGCAAGAGCTACTGGGAGTATGTGGAGGAGTGCGAGGGTCCCGAGATTTGGGACTATCTGCGTGAGGTATGGAACACCATGAAGGCTGCCGTACAGCGTGGCCTTGAACAAGAGGGTGTACTTCCTGGTCCGCTCTGCCTGCGCCGAAAAGCAGCCAACTACTATGTGCGTGCCGAAGGTTATCAGCAGTCAATGCGCACCCGCGGATTCCTCTTTGCCTATGCCCTTGCCGTGAGCGAGGAGAATGCTGCTGGTGGTAAGATTGTCACCGCTCCCACTTGTGGTTCGTGTGGCGTGCTACCCGCTGTATTGTATCATCTATATAAATCACGCGACTTCTCCGAGCAGCGTATCATACGCGCCTTGGCTACAGCGGGTCTCTTCGGCAATATCGTCAAGACTAATGCTTCTATCTCTGGAGCTGAGGTGGGCTGCCAGGGCGAGGTGGGCGTAGCATGCGCTATGGCTGCTGCCGCTGCAGCACAACTCTTTGGCGGTATGCCTTCGCAGATTGAATATGCAGCCGAGATGGGACTCGAGCATCACTTGGGACTGACCTGCGACCCCGTATGCGGACTTGTGCAGATCCCCTGTATCGAGCGTAACGCCTATGCTGCAGCTCGCGCCATGGACGCCAACTCCTATGCCATGTTTACCGATGGCGTGCATCGCGTATCGTTCGACAAGGTGGTAGAGGTGATGAAGAAGACTGGTCACGACCTGCCATCGCTCTACAAAGAGACTTCAGAAGGTGGTCTTGCTCAAGACTATAAGCAGATGTGGGGTAACGAACATTCCACAATGTACTTCTAAAGCACTGAATAAAACATAAAGAAATAGAGATGAAATTACGATTTCATCTCTATTTCATTTATACCTCTTTCATCGAAAGACTGATACGCTTGCGAGCGTAGTCTACTTCAAGCACTCTCACGGTAACGTGCTGATGCACCGAAACGATGGTGGTGGGGTCAGATACATAGCGGTCGGCCAGCTGCGACACATGTACCAAGCCATTCTCCTTGACGCCTATATCGACGAAGCAGCCGAAGTTGGTGACATTGGTGACGATACCGGGAAGCACCATACCAGCCTTGACATCATCGATGGTGCGCAGGCGTTCATCGAAGCTCCACACCTCGATGGCTTGGCGTGGGTCGCGCCCGGGTTTCTCCAGCTCGGTCAGGATATCCTTCAAGGTGGGCAGACCTACGACATCGCTTATATACCTATTTATATCTATCTGCACACGACGCTTGTCGTCGGCAATGAGCTCGCCCACCGAGCAGCCAAGGTCCTTAGCCATCTGCTCCACGAGTCGGTAACGCTCGGGGTGCACGGCCGAGTTATCGAGCGGGTTCTTGGCATCGGGGATGCGCAGGAAGCCTGCTGACTGCTCGAAGCTCTTCTCGCCCATACGGGGCACGCGCTTCAGCTCGCTACGCGAGGCGAAGACTCCGTGCTCGGCACGGTAGTCGACGATGTTCTGTGCCAACGTGGCATTGAGGCCCGACACGTAGGTGAGCAGGTGCTTGCTGGCGGTGTTCACATTCACGCCCACGGAGTTGACGCAATGCTCCACGGTGCGGTCGAGCGACGATTTCAGTTCATTTTGGTTCACATCGTACTGGTATTGTCCCACTCCGATAGACTTGGGGTCAATCTTCACCAGTTCGGCCAAGGGGTCCATCAGTCGGCGGCCGATAGATACGGCACCACGCACGGTGACGTCATAGTCGGGAAACTCGTCGCGAGCCACCTTCGAGGCCGAATAGATGGATGCCCCGTCCTCGCTCACCACGAACACCTTCAGCTGGCGGTCGTAGCGCTGCGAGGTGACAAACTGCTCGGTCTCGCGGCTGGCCGTGCCATTACCGATGGAGATGGCCTCTATCTTATACTGCTCCACGAGACGCGTGAGCTTACGCGCAGCACCGGCATAGTCCGACTTGGGCGGATGGGGATAGATGGTCTCGTTGTGCAGCAAATTGCCCTGTGCATCGAGGCACACCACCTTGCATCCCGTGCGGTAGCCGGGGTCGATGGCCAGCACACGCTTCTGTCCGAGGGGCGGTGCCAAGAGGAGCTGCTTCAGATTAGCTGCAAATACGCGGATGGCCTCCTCGCCGGCCTTCTGTTTGGAACTATTGGCAAACTCGGTCTCTATGGATGGTCGGAGCAATCGCTTGTAGCCGTCGCGCACGGCAAGAGCCACCTGCTCGGCACATTCACCCGAGGAGCGCACATATTGGCGCTCGAGGCGCTCGATGGCACCAGCATCATCGGCAGGGGCAATCGTGACACGCAGGAATCCCTCGTTCTCGCCACGGCGAATGGCCAGCATGCGGTGCGACGAGCAGCGCGAGAGAGGTTCGCTCCAGTTGAAATAGTCGCGATACTTGTCGCCCTCAGCCTCCTTGCCTGCAACGACCTTGGAGGTGATGCGTGCCTCGCGGACGAAGATGTTACGTAGGGTGTTACGCGACCGCTCGCTCTCGCTCACCCACTCGGCAATAATGTCACGTGCTCCCTGCAGGGCCTCATCGGTATCCTTCACCTCGCCCTTGACAAAGCGCAAGGCCATTGACTCTCCCCCACCCCCATTCTGTGCCACCAGCATCTTGGCCAAGGGCACTAGACCCTTGGTGCGAGCCACCTCGGCACGCGTGCGGCGCTTGGGTTTATAGGGGAGATAGATGTCTTCCAGTTCTGTAGCATCCATACACTTGGCAATGCGAGTGCGTAGCTCGTCGGTCATCTTGCCCTGCTCGGCGATGGTAGCCAACACGGTCTCCTTGCGTTTGTCCAGCTCCACCAGTTTCTTGTATGCCGTGTCAATAGCAGCTATCTGCACTTCGTCAAGACCTCCCGTCGCCTCCTTGCGGTAGCGACTGATGAAGGGGATAGTAGCTCCCTCAGAGAGCAACTTCAGTGTATTAGCCACCGCCTGCTCGGTGAGAGCAAGGGTTTGGGATATATATTTGTTCATCGTTGTCTTTTATTGATTATTCTCAAGGTTTAAGTTACGAAGCGTAGTTAGCCCATGGCTCTGCCCCACGGCATATCTTGCGTTTTCGTTCAAAGGCTCCCCAGCGCGTTGGAAGCAGTCCATATAAAGCTCCAGCCCCAGCTGAAGTTGCATGCACGAGAAGCTATCGCCCACTCGCAGCGCACTGTTCTCGACATGCTCTACCACGAAACGAAAGTTGCCCAGGTAGCGTATCTCACACAAGCGGTCGGGCTGCCACCCGATGAGTAGCCGAGCTCCCATAGCAAGTGAAGAGACATTGATCACCCCATCGGAAAACTCCTCAGACTCCCTGCCTGCAGTGCTACGCAAACGGTCTACATACCCGTCCCATCCATCAGCACCGACATAGCGTGCCAGCACATCGAGCGTACGGCGCGAGACCGTGTCGTAGCGGCGGGTCGAGTAGCCCCATACGCGTTCGAGCGTGGTGGGTGAGATATGTTCGCGCAGTCGCTCCTCAATCTTTTCGGTCAAGGCGACGAAGTGCAGATGTGTATGCAAGGCACCGCCCTGCGCGGCTTCTATCTCGCCACGTAGGGCCGCAATCTGTGGTATATTAGTCAGTATGCTCATAATGGTTGCGAAAGTAATCATTTTTTCGAAAAAATGCCGTATCTTCGCTGCGAAAATACGCCTATGATTGAGAGTGAGAGTTTTCGTCCCATCAGCGCGGAGTTAGACTATAGCGGTCGGTTCACCGATGTCGAGCTCATTGCCACTACTGCCCATGCACGACTTTACCGTATGCGCCGGGCGGGCCGACTCTTCATGGCCAAGACCACGATAGGTGACGATGCGCGTAGCCTCGAGCTGCTCCAACGCGAGTATGAACTCACCTTAGGACTCTCCCACCCCCACATCATCCATGTCTACACCTACGAGGCGAGCACTCCCGTGGGCCCGGCCATCATTATGGAGTATGTCGATGGCTGCACCTTGACCGAGTATCTTGCCGAACGTCCCGACACGATGGCTCGCCAACGTGTGTTAGATCAGTTGCTCTCAGCCACTGCCTACCTGCACAAGGCTGGTGTACTACACAACGACCTCAAGCCCGACAATATCCTCATCACCCGCACCAACCATGACGTGCGCCTCATCGACTTCGGCTTCTCCGATGACGACAGCCACGACAGGCTCCGCGCCCTGGGCGGTACACGAGGCTATGCCTCGCCCGAACTGGCGGCACAAGCCCATGGCATAGATACCCGTAGCGACATCTACTCGCTGGGGCGCATCATGCAGCAGCTGTTCCCTGGTCGCTACAAGCGTATCGCAGGGCGTTGCACACACCCCAAGTGTGAGCGTCGCTATGCCGATGTCGACAGTCTGGCACGTGCATGGAAATATCGTCGGCTTCCCCTCCTATTGGCAGGGGCACTGGCCATAGCAGTCCTAATCCTCCTGCCTACCTTATTATATATGGGCGAGCGCCAGCAACGCTTGCAATACACGCAAGCCATCGAGCGCGAGCAGCAATTGGTGGATTCATTGTACCAAGCCATCGACGTGGGCTACGAGCAGGCGTACCGATTGACGCTCGATTCCATCCGCTCCATCGCTCCCACTGCTGCCGAACCCTACAGCGAGGCGATGCTGATAATCAGTCGTTTCTATCAGCGTACAGGCGAGATCAAGGCCGAGGCACTCTCGTCGGTTACCGACAAGACCACGCAGAGTCAACTGGAGAGCTACAGCAACCACCTATACGCCACCTATCAAACTCAATTGGTCAAAGCCTCCGAACGGTGGATGAAGGCGCAGTTTGATTGGTGATAGGTGCATTTTTCCTCTTTTACACATTCAACAGTTCTTTTCTCCGCGATGGGGAAATCTTGTCTCCGCGGTGATAAATGTTTGTCTCCGCGGAGATGAATACTTCTCTTCGCGGAGAGAAGATGATTTCTTTTTGTGCACCTTATCGCAGCACCTAAGAGTCTACCTACGGAGATGGGCGGAACTAGTTTACCACGCAAGTGAAATGTAGAATAACGAAGACAAAAGAAATGGGCAAGGAGATCGTTCTCTTTGCCCATTTCTATAATCAGTAGTACGCCTATCAGAAGCGTGCGATAAGTTCGCCGATGGAGAGTGCGCTCTGCTCGCCAGTGACCATGTTCTTCACCGAGAGCTGGCCGCTCTGCATCTCGCTCTCGCCTACCATCACAACGTAGGGGATGGCGTGGTCGTTGGCAAAGGACATCTGCTTCTTCATCTTCACACTATCGGGGTAGAGCTCGGCAGCGATGCCTGCAGCGCGTAGCTTGGCCACGAGGGGGAGGCAATAGGCGGCTTCGGCAGCGCCGAAGTTGACAAACATCACCTGAGTGCCACGGGCTGCGCTCTTGGGATAGAGGTCGAGCTGGTTGAGCACGTCGTAGATGCGGTCGGCACCGAAGGAGATACCTACGCCCGACACGCCAGGC
>JAZKZX010000057.1:0-25231 GCA_045612925.1 Bacteroidaceae bacterium | reverse complement strand
ATCGCGTTATAGTTCGTAAGGCTGGACGACACACTAGTTCACCTCTCTCCTTTGGTTAACTCTTACAAAGGTAGGGATTATTTCTCTGCCTTTGTTTTTTACTCTGCAAATCTAAAGGATGACACTGAACTTAAACTGTTTCTTTTCTCACGGTGTGTGTGTTAATTGCCCACTGATAGCCACTGATTTGCACTGATAAACGCATCGCTCTGCTCGCGTGGTCGGCATAGCCGAATGTACACCCCGGAGGTCAGCGCGAGCGGAGTGATGCGTTATCCGTGTCCATCCGTGCCCATTCGTGGGAAACATAAATATTCATGGCCATTTGCGGGCTATTTATGGTAATTCATGTTTATATAACCTCCGTGATGATGGATTATCTTTAACGCGAATGACCACGAATAGAGCCCGTGAATAGCCGTAAATAATTTTTTTCAACTCGATGATTATTGTTTTTTTCAACGCGAATGGACTGAACTTTATCTGTTTTTCGCGTGGTTTTGCGGTGTAAAGGATTTTAATTTTTGGCCTGGCAAGGAATGACGATAACGAAAATCTGTGGTTTGGGCGCTTATGCAATTACATTTTTAGGGGGTGGCAGTTTTTTTATCAGTGATTTGGAGTGCGATAGTAATGGCTGGTATCCAGTGTGATACAATGATGTGCATGTACAATAGTGCAAAAGACAAAACATGCCAGGTGGCAAAAATGTAATTGTATAGTTCCTTGCCAGGGCAAAAATGAAACTGTGTTACTCCAAACTGAAGGGCTAAATCCTCTTCCGACGACCATTCCAATTTTCAGAAATTTTCATAGGCTTGAAAAAAGTTTTTCACTGCAGTGATAAAAAATTTTCACAGGCTGAAAAAATGCCAAATGCCTGCAGCAATCCCGTTTTTACGGTGCAAAACTCCCGTTTGCGAGGTCCCAAACTTGAATTTGCGTGGCTCCAAACATCAGTTTGGAAGTATCAAAATGTAGACTTGCATGGGTATTGGTGTCTTAGTGGGACTCTATGTTCATCGTGTCGTACAAAAATAGTTCCCTTGCATATAGGACTTGCGTACAATAATCCAGACAATGATTTGCTGTAACCTAACATGATGATTATTCTTTGTCAACGCGATGGCACTGAACTTAAACTGTTATCCTTTCTCACGGAGTGCCCGTCCGGATGGCCAGCAAGTGCGGAGCGCCGACGCGGTATGAAAGCGTCGGTGGCGACAACGGAGCCTTTAGGGTCCCAAAGGAGTACGAAGCCGAAGGCGTAGTCAAAAAACATGTCTAAGTTGCTTTTCCCTCGATATGGCTACCGCCCTCGGCCTATAGGCAAGGCTGCTGCCCCTCGGCCAGCGACCTAAAGGTTCTCGTTTAAGTTCGTGTTGGTTAATTCCCAACATGTTGATTATTATTTGTCAACGCGATGGCACTGAACTTAAACTGTTTCTTTTCTCACGGAGTGTATTCGTAATCTGTAAGTATAGGGTAAAAAACAGCGGATAGCCTCATGGGCTACCCGCTGAATGTTATAGGGGATTAGTTGAGTCGTAGACTTACTTAATCACAACTTTGACTTTGTCTTAGTTGTTCACGCTCGGCTAAAACTCCTTTGTGAAACTAAAGTTTCAGTCGTCGCAAACGACGCTTTCATACCGCGTCGTCACTTAATCACAACTTTGACTTTGTCTTAGTTGTTCACGCTCGGCATAGATTAAGCAAGCTTATCTCTGCTCTCACTTAATCACAACTTTTTTACCGTTTACGATGTAGATGCCCTTCTCGACAATCTTCTCGATGCGACGGCCAAGGAGGTCGTAGATGACAGCTTTCTCCATGTCGACCTCGGCATTGTCGATGCTGTTGTCTTCCTCCTCTTCGCCTTCACCTTCGCCGGGAGTAGGATCGGTAGGCTCGCCACCTTCACCTTCGCCCTCGCCTTCGCCAGGAGTAGGATCAGTGGGCTCGCCACCTTCGCCCTCGCCCTCGCCTTCGCCGGGAGTAGGATCTGTGGGCTCGCCACCTTCGCCCTCACCCTCACCGGGGTTAGGATCTGTGGGCTCGCCACCTTCGCCTTCACCTTCACCCTCACCAGGAGTAGGATCGGTGGTCTCTTTCTTCTCTACGATGATCCATGCTGAGGCATTTGTACGGTCTTCGTTGTCCCATGCTACAACCTGCGAACCGTTGGTTTGTGCGTGCAGCATAGCACCACCCTCGGGAACAATCTTCACTACATTGCCGAAGCCCATATTGGTGATAACAACGGCCTTGGCGGCTTCTGTAGATGTCGCCTTCACCTCGGCTTTGCCGCCGCCATGAGCCTTTGCGGTGCTCAGGTAGGTGTTGTTGGCTACATTGAGGAGGTAGTACTTGCCCTCGCCAGCAGCTACAAACTGGAATACAGTGTTGGTGCTATCGGTATGTGAGGTGCAGAACTGCAAGCAGCTGTCGGCATTGAGGTACATCGCCTGTCCGCCACGGTTCTCTGTAGCGCAATTGCTGATGATATAGTAGAGTTTGCCTTCCTCAGGTTGTATGGTCTGGATATTGGCAAGCGCTGTCTGTAGGGTGGCTTGAGCCTCCTCGTAGCCAGTCTTGTTCTCGATGGCTGTGTTGATAGTGGCAATGGCAGCAGTGATGGCAGCCTTGCTCTCTGCAGTGGCGTAACCTACTGTGGTGCCCTCGCCAAGGTCTTGCAACTTTTGTGCTGCCTTATCGGCAAATGCCTTGAGCTGGGCGGCATCGTCGCGCAACTCAGCAACGAAGGTCGAACCAGCATCAGCACCCGTAGACCAATAGGCCAACTTGCCGTCGCGGCGATTCATCTTGTTGCTTGCAAAGCCCTTCTGCTCCAAATAGAATCCATTGTTGCGGCTGCTACCCTTGGTGGCTATCCAAAGCGTGTTGTTGCCCTCGGCAACGGGAGTGGCAGTCATGATGGGGAATGTGGTGCTGCCATTGTTGCCCGTCATGGTAGTAGAAGACGAGAGGATCTTGTCCTTGCCAGCGGCCTTGTTGACAATCTGATAACCATCGAAGGGGTTGCCGATGAATGCCCATGTGTAGGCATCTTTCTGATCGGAAGGAACTTCCTTATTGTTCAGATCCATGGATGTAGCATCCTGGACATAGTTGAGGTAGTAATGGTCGGTGTGGATGTTCAAATAGTACCAATGCTCAATGCTTTCAAAGTCTTTGGCAGGCACGAAGGGGAGCTGGAGACCGAGCTCAATGGTCTTGATGATGATACCCTCTACGGCATCCTCCTCGTTAACAAGCTCTGTGGGCAGTGTGGCAGTTACACCAAAGGGAAACTCTACGGTAAAGACAGGGTATTCGTCGCCAACGAGCACCTTGCTCTCCTGAATGTACTTCTCGACATTATCGTAGACAAAGCTATACTTTACGGTGACCTCTGTTACTGTTGAGGGGTCCTTGGCTTCGGTGATGGTCCATGCAGAAGCACTGTTGGCCTCATTGGTTTCCCAGCTAACAATAGTTCCATTTGCGGCATTACCCGCATTATGACCGTTGGCATGCATGTCACGACCTGTTACATTGATTGCATATTGGTAGTCTTTTTGTGACTCACCTGATGCGAGAACCTTAAGTTTAAATTCTGCTCCGGTACTTGCATCAGCCATTTCCCAAGCAGTGTTATCTTTACTTTGGCCTAAAATGAACTTCTCGTCATTGAAATTCTTCCAAGCAAGGCCGTTCTCTGTTGCTACAGGTGTCCAATAGAATGACTTGTCTGTCTTGTCAAGAGTCTTCCAACCCATTTTGCTACCGTCGCTATATAGCGCCTTGTGAACTCCTTGTGTGTTAAAGAAGAGAGGAGCCTCGAGCAAGTAGAGTTTGCCTACCTCGGGCATGAATGGCTTGAACTGCTTGAGTACCTCCTTGCAAGCGTTGTATTTCTCTACCGCCAGGGTCAAGGTCTCTTCAGCTTTGAATGTCTCGTATGCGCTAACGAGGGCATTGTAGGTGCTCTCCTCGTATGTAGGCTCACCGATGATGGGCTGCTCCTTAAGGACAAGAATCCTTGCCATAGCCTCCTGGATGTCCATACCCAATTCGGTAATCTCCCAGATGGAGCCGGGGTCTGTGGCGGTCCAATAGTCGACCTCTTTACCTCCTCCTTGGAAATCGTTCCAGCTCTTTTCGCCAGAGAAATCAGCTGTCTTGGAGATAGAAAGACCTGTGGCTGTCTTTGCGGCAATGTACCAATCGATACCTGCAGCTGTCCACTTGTTTGTCTCTGCACAGAGGCTGTCGCCAGCTGCGGCATTGTGGATCTTTACGGTAGCGACACCGTCGGCAACAGTTCCTGTGAAGTAGAACAATGATGCCTCCTCGACTACAGACTTCTGTGCCATCTTGGCGTTGTTGCCAGCAAAAGTAGCATAGGTCTGTTTTCTGACATTCTTGATGGTGTACCACTTGGTGGCGTTTTCCGAACTCATCTCGGGAAGTTCGGTCGGTACGGCCTTTGCTGCTCCTGCGCAAGCGAAGAATGCAGCCAACAAAAGAGTAAAGCTTTTTCTCATAATTGTTGTGTTTTTAAGGTTAGTGAATAAAATAAAGGTTAATAATCGTTGCTATATATATTATAAATAGGAGTACTCCATGCTATCAAGTGCCTACAACGAGAGGACGAGCAGGTAGATGATAACGGTGGGGATGGCGAAGAGCATGCTGTCTAAGCGGTCGAGGATGCCTCCGTGCCCGGGGAGTATGTGTCCCGAGTCTTTGATGGCGAGGTGGCGCTTCATCATCGACTCGGTGAGGTCACCAAAGGTGCCAAACACCACTACGACAAGTGCCATGCCTATCCACTGCCACACATTGAGGAAGGGGAAGAAATGGGCCACTGCAAAGGCGCTGGCTGTGGTGGCTATAGCACCACCGATGGAGCCTTCCCACGACTTCTTGGGTGAGATGCGGGGGAACAGTCGGTGCTTGCCGAAGGTGACGCCGCTGAGGTAGGCACCCGTGTCATTGATCCAGATGAAGACGTAGATGCTCAAGGGGATGGCGTAGAACTCGGCATTGCCGCTATAGCACTCAAATTGTGTGAAGGCGAGCACATTGATGAGCGACAGGGGGAGTACGACATAGAACTGGCTGAGCATAATGATGCCCAAGTTGGAGATGGGGTTCTCGTGCTCGCTATACAACTCCTTGATGTAGAGGTAGATGAGAAATGCCAGGTAGGGGATGAAGAGGATGAGCGACTCGTTGTGGGTGAGGCTGTTGATCCAGAAGGCAAAGAACAGATAACAGCTGCCTACGATGACGATAGGACGATTGACTGATACTTCGCCTCGTTGCGATACGATCTTGATGAACTCGTTGACTGTCAGTGCCGTGAATAGCATGAACAGGGCAGCAAGGCTCAAGGGGCTGAAGTAGGTGCACAATACCTGTACGGCAACGATGCCGATGGCTGTGAGTGTGCGTAGGATAAAATTCTTCATGTCGTGCTATTAATTTAGTGTTATTAATAGGTGGCTATGTCACTCTTCGTGCTTGTCTTGGTCAAAGTCGAACCCTCCGAACAGACCCTCGTCTTTGCGCTTGCGTGGACGCTCGCTCTTAGGCTTGGTATACTCGGGTGCCTCGGTAATGGTGGGGCGCTCGGGCTCGCTGATGGTTGGTTCGAGACTCACTGAAGCCTCGGGCAGGCTTGTCGGTTGCTCGGGGAGCACCGACGCTTCAGGGCTTTCTGAGGACTCTGGGTGCTCTACGCTCTCGGACTTCTCGGGGGCCTGGGGTTTCTCGGTGCGGGCTTTGCTCTTTGGGGCTTTGATGGACTCTTCGATAGGCTCGAGAATCTCTTCGCTGCGTGATGCCCAGGGGCGCTTGCCAAAGATGTTCTCGGCATCTTCGGCGAAGATAACCTCGCGCTCAAGCAGCAGGGTGGCGAGCTGATGATGACCCTCCTTGTGCTGCAGCAACATGCGCTTGGCACGCTCGTACTGCTCGGCGATGAGTGCCTTGACCTCGTTGTCGATGAGCTCTGCTGTCTTTTCGCTATAGGGCTTCTGCCACTGCTCCTGGCTGTTGTAGTAGCAGATGTTGGGCAGCTTGTCGCCCATGCCGGCATAGGCTATCATGCCGTAGGCTTGCTTGGTGACACGCTCGAGGTCGTTCATGGCGCCAGTAGAGATGTGCCCGGTGAAGAGCTCTTCGGCTGCGCGACCACCTAAGATGGCACACATCTCATCGAGCATCTGCTCCTTGGTGGTGATCTGTCGCTCTTCGGGCAGGTACCATGCTGCACCGAGGGCCTGACCGCGTGGCACGATGGTCACCTTGATCAGGGGATTGGCATATTGCAGGTGCCATGACAGGGTGGCGTGACCCGCCTCGTGCAGGGCGATGGTGCGCTTCTCATCAGCGGTGAGCACCTTGGTCTTCTTCTCTAAGCCACCGATGATGCGGTCGACGGCAGCGAGGAAGTCATCCTTGCTTACCTTCTTCTTATTGTGGCGGGCAGCGATGAGGGCCGCCTCGTTACATACATTGGCAATGTCGGCACCCGAGAAGCCGGGTGTCTGACGGGCGAGGAGGTCTATATCGACTGACTGGTCGAGCTTGAGGGGCTTCAGGTGTACGCCGAATACCTCCTTGCGCTCGTTGAGGTCGGGGAGGTCGACATGTATCTGGCGGTCGAAGCGGCCAGCACGCAGAAGCGCCTTGTCGAGGATGTCTACGCGGTTGGTGGCGGCGAGGATGATGACACCCGAGTTGGTGCCGAAACCGTCCATCTCGGTGAGCAGCTGGTTGAGCGTGCTCTCTCGCTCATCGTTGCCACCCATGGCGGGGTTCTTGCCGCGGGCACGGCCTATGGCGTCAATCTCATCGATGAAGATGATGCAGGGAGCCTTCTCCTTGGCTTGGCGGAAAAGGTCGCGTACGCGAGATGCGCCTACACCTACAAACATCTCTACGAAGTCGGAGCCTGAGAGGGAGAAGAAGGGCACATCGGCCTCGCCAGCTACAGCCTTGGCCAAGAGGGTCTTACCCGTTCCCGGAGGACCTACGAGGAGTGCGCCTTTAGGAATCTTGCCACCCAGCTCGGTGTATTTCTCGGGTTTCTTGAGGAATTCTACAATCTCTTGCACCTCCTGCTTGGCTTCGGCTTGTCCTGCCACATCCTTGAAGGTGACACGGTTGGCATCGCCCTTCTCGAAGAGTTGTGCCTTAGACTTGCCTACATTGAACACGCCGCCAGGGCCACCTGAGGCACCACCACCGCCCATGCGGCGCATGATGAATATCCACAATCCGATGAAGAGGATGAAGGGGAAGATATTCCAAAAGAGATTGCTTAGTGTATTGTCTTTCTTCTTGTAGTCGAGCTTGCCATTGAAGGTACCCTCCTTGGCCTGCTCGTCGAGGAAGCGGTCGAGCGCATCGATAGAGCCTGCCTCAAGGAAGAGCACTACGGGTTGGCCCTCCTTCACGGCTGACTGTCCGAAGATGCGTGCGGCAGAGTCGGGGATGATGGTGAGCTCTACCTTATTGTCGTCATACGCTACTACCTTCTCGGCATAGCCCTTGCTCACATATTCCTTGAACTCGGAGTAGGAGATGTTGCGTGTAATGCCCTCTGTGGAGCTGCCGCCCTGCATATACATGAATATCAATACGAAGAAGATGATGGCATATAACCATGATAGGCTGAACTTGGGCCCCTTCTTCGATCCTTGTGGCATGGTAGATCTGCCTCCTGGGCGTTGTTGCTGATTGTTCATTGTTGCTAATGGTTGTTCTCTGTGGGGTTAGTCAAGGTTGGGTATCTCGGTCAGCTGCGCATCGGCCCACAAGTTTTCGAGGTTGTAGAAATAGCGGTCTTCGGGTACGAAGATGTGTACGAGCACATCGCTATAGTCCATAACCACCCAGCGTGCATTGCGCATGCCCTCCACCATCGTGGGCTTGGTACCGGCATGGATGCGCACATAGTCGCTCACTGAGTCGGCGATGGCTGCCACTTGGGTGGGGGTGTTGCCTTCGCAAATAACAAAATACTTGCACACAGAGTTGTCGGTAGCTGTGAGATTAGCTACTACGATGTTCTTACCTTTTTTCTCTTGAATGCCTTCGGCTATTCTTTTTACCAATGATTCGGTCTCGTTCATATGTTCCTTTTGTATAATCTTTTACTCCTTTTATATAATATGTGTAAATAACATGCAAAGATACGAGGAATTATTGAAAACTTCACTCTTTGGAGGGTTAAAATAGCTTTATAATCACAAAAATGCATAAAAAAAGGAAATCCTCAGCATGCTGAGGATTTCCTTTGGGTGACTAGTGGGATTCGAACCCACGACATTCAGAACCACAATCTGACGCTCTAACCGACTGAACTATAGTCACCATCTTGAGCGCTCTCTGTTGAAAGCGATGCAAAGGTACGACAATTATTTGAATGTGCAAGACTTTGACGGCTTATTTTTTGCAGAAAGGGGCAAAAAATGTAAAAAATGTGTGATAGCCCGCTTTTTTTCGTGTGTTTTTACTATCTTCGCAGTGTAAACTAAAAGTTTTGTTATGTTATTAGCAGACATCATAAAAGGAATACGCGCAGAGGAAATCGTAGGCGATGTGCAACGCGACATTGCCGATGTGCATATCGACTCACGACGCATAGGCGAGGGGCATCTCTTCGTGGCTATGCGCGGCACGCAGGTGGATGGACATAAGTATATACCGGGTGCCATAGATAAGGGGGCGGTGGCTGTCGTGTGTGAGCAACTGCCCGAGACGTTGACCGAAGGGGTGACCTACATCCGTGTGCCTAACAGCGAAGAGGCTGTGGGACCTATCGCTACGGCTTTCAACGGCAATCCGACCGAAGTGGTGAAGCTTATCGGTGTTACCGGTACCAATGGTAAGACGACGATTGCTACCTTATTATATAATATGTTTCGTACCATGGGCTACAAGGTGGGATTGGTGTCGACGGTGTGCAACTATATCGACGATGAGGCTATCCCCACCGAGCATACGACACCCGATGCCATCACACTGAACGCACTGCTGGGGCGCATGGCCAACGAAGGCTGCAAATATGTTTTCATGGAGGTGAGCTCGCACTCGGTGGCGCAGCACCGCATAGGCGGACTGAAGTTTGCGGGAGGTATCTTTACCAACCTCACCCGCGACCACATGGACTATCACAAGACGGTAGACAACTACTTGCGTGCCAAGAAGGCGTTCTTCGATGCGTTGCCCAAGGAGGCTTTCGTGGTGACCAATGCTGATGACAAGAACGGACTGGTGATGACGCAGAATACGAAGGCGAAGGTGCACACCTATTCGCTGCGTAGCTTGGCGGACTTCAAGGGACGCATATTGGAACATTACTTCGACGGTATGTTGCTCGAGGTCAATGGCGTGGAGGCGTTCGTGCAGTTTATCGGTAAGTTCAACGCCAGCAACCTGCTCGCTGTATATGGCGCTGCATGCCTCTTGGGCAAACGCCCCGAGGAGGTGCTCACGGTGCTCAGCTCGCTGCACTCAGTCAGCGGGCGCTTCGAGGCGTTGCATGCTCCGGCAGGCTATACGGCTATCGTAGACTATGCCCATACCCCTGATGCTATCACCAATGTGCTCAATGCTATCCATGAGGTACAGGGTAGCAAGGGCAAGGTGATCACCGTGGTGGGTGCTGGAGGTAACCGCGACAAGGGCAAGCGACCGCTGATGGCGCAAGAGGCTGTCAAGGGAAGCGACCGTGTCATCATCACCAGCGACAATCCTCGTTTTGAGGAGCCGCAGGATATCATCAATGATATGTTGGCCGGGCTCTCAGCACAACAGCGCACAGGGGTAATCTCGATTGTCGACCGTAGAGAGGCTATCCGCACTGCTTGCATGCTGGCCGAGAAGGGGGATGTAATCCTCGTGGCAGGTAAGGGGCATGAGACCTATCAGGATGTGCAGGGCGTGAAGCATCACTTTGATGACAAGGAGGTGCTGCGCGAGGTGTTCCAATCCTAAAAAAAGGAGAGTGGTCTAAACCTCTCACCCTTTACCTTTAACCTCTAAAAGAAACGAATGAACAAACTACTCATCATAGACCGCGACGGTACGATTCTCGTAGAGCCGCCTGTGGACTTTCAGATTGACAGCATAGCCAAGACCGACTTTCTGCCTGGTGCCATCAGTGGCATGAAGGTTGTGAGCACGCTGGGCTACGAATTGGTGATGTGCAGCAACCAGGATGGGTTGGGCACAGCGAGCTTCCCGATGGAGGACTTTCTGCCTCCGCAGGAGATGATGCTCAAGGTGCTTGCCTCTGAGGGAGTGCGCTTTGACGATATACTCATTGATCCCACCATGCCCGAGGAGAATGCGCCCACGCGCAAACCGGGCATCGGCATGTTTGGCAAGTACCTCACGGGCGACTACAACCTGGCCGAGAGCTTTGTCATCGGCGACCGCCTCACTGATGTGATGCTGGCCAAGAACCTCGGCGCGCGTGCCATCCTGCTGCAGAGCCCCGAGAAGGGGCAGCCCGCACTTGCCGAGAAGGGGCTCACCGAGGTGTGTGCCCTCTGCACCACTTCGTGGAGCGAGGTGGCAGAGTATCTGCGCCGCACCACACGCGTGGCCACTGTGGAGCGCAATACCCGTGAGACACAGATAAGTGTAACTGTAGACCTTGACGGACGCATGCCCTCGCACATCGATACGGGGCTGAAGTTCTTTGATCATATGCTGGATCAGATAGCCCATCACGGAGGTCTCTCGCTGCAGGTGCAGTGCAAGGGCGATCTTGAGGTGGACGAGCATCACACGATGGAGGATGTGGCTATCGCCTTAGGCGACACGCTGCGCGAGGCATTGGGCGACAAGCGTGGTATCGAGCGCTATGGCTTTGCCCTGCCTATGGACGAGTGCAAGGCGTTGGTGCTGCTCGATCTCGGTGGCCGCATCGACTTTGATTGGGATGTGACCTTTACCCGCGAGTATGTGGGCGACACACCTACCGAGATGTTCCGTCATTTCTTCTATTCGCTATGCGCAGCCTTGCGATGCAACCTGCACATCAGCGCGCGTGGCGAGAACAACCACCACCTCATCGAGGGCATCTTCAAGGCCTTTGCTCGTAGCTTGCGCACGGCCATACACCGCCAGCCCTTCAACTACGATCTTCCCAGTAGCAAGGGAGTGCTTTGATGGGGGAGAGTGATCAGTCATGAACAATGAGGTGGAGCGAGTCTCCACCTCTTTCTTTTTTAGTGCTGGTCGGGATAGGCTATGAATACCAGGTACTCCCCTTCGGCCTCGATGGTGAAGGTGTCTCCTGTGGTGCGGTTGAGCGTACCTTGCCACCAGGTGGTGAAGTCGTAGATGGGGTAGGCGAGTCCTGCCGACTGTAGTCCCTTGCCCGTGAAGTTGAAGATAGATACCTGCTGCCCGGGCTGGCAGGCAAAGGTCTGCGTACCTGTGCAGGGCACAAGCATGCCGTAGTCGGTGTAGCTGCGCACCTCGATGCCCATGCGCATATATTCCATCAGTAGACTGATGTTGCCTATGGTGTGGTCTTCGCGTTTGCCAGTGGCTCCTACGATGGCGATGCGCTTCATGCCCAATGCGTGGAGGTATTGCACCGCTTTGGTCTGGTCGTTGGTCTCCTGGTCGGGGTTGTGGTGTATGAGTGCAACGTAGCGCTCACGGTACGCATCGCATAGCGAGTCGCCATCACCAATGATGATGTCGGGCAGGTGTCCCTTGTCAATGTATTCGTTGGCGCCTCCGTCGCAGCAAGCCACATAGGGTGCCCCGTGTAGCAGTTGCAGGGGGAGTGGCGCAGTAGGGTAGTCTCCATTGGCCAGTATTACGGCATCAATTTTATTCATAGCTCTTGATTATCTTTTTCCAGTTTATCCACCCGAATACAGCCACGATGGCATATAGCGCATACAGCGCTGCAGTGAAATACAATTCCTTGTAGATGTATAGTCCCACGCACACGACATCCACCACCATCCATGTCCACCACTGCTCCACATATTTGCGTGCCAGCATCCACATGCCGATGATGCTGAGTGCTGTGGTGAAGGCGTCGCACCAGGGCACATCGCTGTCGGTATGGTTTATAAGGAGCCAGGCTATGGCTATGAATGCTATGGCAAATACGCCCGCTGCTACCAAGCTGCTGCGCAGGGTGATGTGCGTGATGGGCAGCTCCTCTTGTTGGTGGGTGGTGTTGCCATACTTCCATACTGCCCATCCGTAGATGGCAGCAAAGAGGTAGTAGATGTTGATGCCAAAGTCGGCATAGAGTCCGGCATCGTAGTATACGAAGATGTAGATGGCAGGCATCACGATACTTGCCGCCCACAGGTAGATGCTTGCCCGATATTCGAGCCAGAGGTATACCAACCCCACGATAGTTCCGATGATTTCGAGTGTCATAGTCTGTGTTAGGTTATTCGAGGAGGAATCGCTCTCGGTTTTCAGTCCCTAAGGTCTCTCTGCAGCCTGCCAAGCCGTAGTAAGGGTACATGCGTCCGATGACGGTGAGCCTTCTATGCAGGTTGTGAGGATTGTCGTAAAGGTTTACATCTTCTCTGATGTATCCCTTGGGAAGCTCTACGATGATGACCTTATTGGGGTCGGTTTCGTCGATGTTGTCGGCAATTGCGACATTCTCAGTCACCTTGTTGTCTTTCATGGTGGCAATGTCGGGGAATGTGACATTCTTATTCCCCTTAGAATAGCCTACGATATATCCTTTGATGGTGGCTTGGATGTAATTGTCTTCGCTCTGTAGCGCGATTCCCTCAGCAATGGTCAAGGTGTCTGTGTCTGTGGCATCGGGATCAAAGTCCTCCTTGTTTCCGCTCTCGTTATCGTTTTCGTTTTCGTTATCGTTATCGTCTTCCTCTTCGTTTGGGATCTCGATGTCCTCGGTGAAGATGTAATCGGATATCTTCCTTATGCCAGTGGTGTTGTAATACAATGTGATGTCGCCCAGTATGCGTAGTTTGCGGTGATAGTTCTGTGGCGTGTCGTAGAGGTTGAGCTCTTCCCGCTCAATGGAGTTGCCAGGAAGCTCTACGGGAAGGCAGGATAGGTAGTCGTTCTCTGTGCCTGTCAGAAAGGTGTCGGCAAGGAGGATATTTGATGGCGTGTTGGCCTCTTGGGTGAAGTTGCATCCGCTTTTCATGGAGCCTTTGACACAGCCCACGATATACCCCTCTATCCACACCTCTTTGCCGCGACCTAATGTTTGCGCTTCAGCGATAGAGTAGGGCGATGCAAAGGTGCCCTCGTGGATGATGGCTACCGAATCTTTGGCGGGGGTGTCATCGGATTGTGTGCCACTCTGTCCCGTGTGGGTGGGGGCATCATCGGGCTCCTCCAAGATGATAGGACCCGTGCATGCCGCCAGCCCAATGAGGATGCCCAATATGAATGATATGTTAGACAAACATTTCATAATGGCCGCGAAGTAACAAATTATTTACTTGAATTGCAAATTCGGGCGTTGATTTGTGCCCATAGTATTAGGTAATAAAGAAAATAAGTTATAAATTTGCAGCGGAATATATTATGTGTAACCATATAAAATTTTTAAGTAACAATGATTAGCTACAAAGAATTGGGTCTTGTAAACACCAAGGAGATGTTTGCAAAGGCAATGGAAGGCGGCTACGCTATCCCCGCATTCAACTTCAACAACATGGAGCAGCTCCAGGCTATCGTACAGGCAGCCGTTGAGACAAAGTCTCCCGTTATCCTTCAGGTTTCTAAGGGTGCTCGTCAATACGCTAACCAGACTCTTCTCCGCTACATGGCTGAGGGTGCTGTAGAGTATGCAAAGGAGCTCGGTTGCGAAAAGCCTGAGATCGTTCTTCACCTCGACCACGGTGATAGCTTCGAGACATGTAAGTCTTGCATCGACATGGGTTTCTCTTCAGTGATGATCGACGGTTCACACCTCCCCTACGAGGAGAATGTAGCCCTCACCAAGAAGGTTGTTGACTATGCACACCAGTTCGGCGTAACTGTTGAGGGTGAGCTTGGTATCCTCGCTGGTGTTGAGGATGATGTAGTTGCTGAGCACCACACTTACACACGCCCCGAGGAGGTTGTTGACTTCGTTACCAAGACTGGTTGCGACAGCTTGGCTATCTCAATCGGTACTTCACACGGTGCTAACAAGTTCAAGCCCGAGCAGTGCACACGCAACGAGAAGGGTATCCTTGTACCTCCCCCCTTGGCATTCGATGTACTCGAGGGTTGCATGAAGGAGCTCCCCGGCTTCCCCATCGTGCTCCACGGTTCATCTTCAGTACCCCAGGAAGAGGTTGAGACCATCAACAAGTACGGTGGTGCTTTGAAGGATGCTATCGGTATCCCCGAAGAGGAGTTGCGTAAGGCTGCTTCATTGGCAGTTTGCAAGATCAACATCGACTCTGATAGCCGTCTCGCTATGACAGCTGCTATCCGTGAGGTGTTTGCAACCAAGCCCGCTGAGTTTGACCCCCGTAAGTACCTCGGTCCCGCTCGTGAGAACATGAAGAAGCAGTACATCCACAAGATTGTAAACGTACTCGGCTCTGACAACAAGCTCGCTTAATCATTAGCCGTATAGCTTGATAATAAAGCCGCCAGCATTATCGCTGGCGGCTTTTTATTATATAATAGGTGTGGCAAACGATATTTTTTGAGAAAAATGTGTGAAAGTCAAGAAAAAGTTGTAAGTTTGTGCCACGTTATATAACCAACTTAAAATAAACCAAAAAACTACAACCGTATGAAACCTACATTGTTCGTATTGGCAGCCGGTATGGGCAGCCGTTATGGTGGTCTGAAGCAGCTCGATGGTCTGGGCCCCAATGGTGAAACTATCATGGACTACTCTATCTTCGACGCTATCCGTGGTGGCTTCGGCAAGATTGTATTCGTTATCCGCAGAGACTTTGAGCAGGACTTCCGCGACAAGGTATTGAGCAAGTATGAGGGTCACATCCCCACAGAGCTCGTATTCCAGGCTATCGATGACCTCCCCGAAGGCTTCACCTGCCCCGCTGACCGTGCTAAACCTTGGGGTACCAACCACGCCGTACTCATGGGTAAGGATGTTATCAAGGAGCCCTTCGCAGTGATCAATGCTGACGACTTCTATAGCCGCGACGCTTTTGCCGTTATGGGCAAGTGGCTCAACGAGCTCCCCGAAGGCAGCACTGGCAAGTACAGCATGGTAGGTTTCCGTATCTGCAACACACTCTCTGAGAATGGTACCGTAGCTCGTGGCGTATGCGCTAAGAACGATGCAGGTATGCTCACCGATGTTGTAGAGCGCACCGAGATCATGCGTGTTGACGGCACCATCTGCTACAAGGACGAGAATGGCGAGTGGCAGCCCGTAGGTGAGGAGACTCCCGTATCAATGAACTTCTGGGGCTTCACACCCGACTACTTCCAGTACTCTGAGGCACAGTTCGTAGACTTCTTGAAGGAGAATATCGACAAGCCCAAGTCAGAGTTCTTCATCCCCCTCGTTGTTGATACCCTCATCAACGGTGGCAAGGCTACTTGCGAGGTTCTCGACACTACAGCCAAGTGGTTTGGCGTGACATATGCAGCTGACCGTCCCGGCACAGTAGAGAAGATCCAGGCATTGGTAGACGCTGGCGAATATCCCAACAAGTTGTTCTAAACCAACACCCGGATATAACACAAGAGCGGAGCAGTCATCGACTGCTCCGCTTCTTTATTTTGTTGCTTGCATCACGGCTCTTGTTTCACGGCAGCGCTAAGTCTCGTTTATTCGTAAGCGATAAAAAAGGGAGAGGATGTCTTCCTCTCCTTTTTCTCTGTGCGCCTGATAGGACTCGAACCTACACGTATCACTACACCAGATCCTAAGTCTGGCGCGTCTACCAATTTCGCCACAAGCGCAATCGTCTTTGCAAACGCAGTGCAAAGGTAGAAAATAATTCTGAATTGTGAATTATGATTTATGATTTATTTTTCTCTTCAAATCTTTTTCCTGTCATTTCCCTCTACTCCCCCAACAAAGCCCGTGCCGTCTCTATTATTGTGTCTATACCTTGTGCGCGGTCCTCGTCGGTCATCTCTACATATACATCGGGCTCGATGCCAAACTCGGTGTGCTGCATATCGATGTCAAACGATGGACATGCAGAGAAACGTACACTCCAGCCATTGGGCAGCTCGGATGAGAAAGGTAGTCCCGAGCCGCCTCCTGTGCGATCGCCTGCGATGGTGACGAGGGGTAGCGTGCGCATGACTCTGACAAAGTCGTTGGTGGCGCTATAAGAACGACGGTTGGTGAGCACACATACGGGTTTCTGCCAGCGTATGCGGTTTGAACTCTCCAGATATATAGGCTCGGGTGAAGAGAAGTCGTCATGCTCCTTGCCCGTCTTATGGCAGATATAGCCTGCGAGCACACGCTCATTGGTGAAGCGGGCCGCCAAAGTCTCAGCATAGGAGAGATTGCCACCCCCATTGTTGCGTACATCGATGATGAGGCCGCGGCAGAGTGCTAAGGCATGCAGACACTCATCGAGGTTGCCTTCACCGATGCTATTCGAGAACGAGGGTACATAGATGTAGCCTATATTGTCGGGAAGGATGGTGTAGCGTAGTCCCGAAGCAATCTTGTAGTCGGTGCCAAGATAGTGAGCCTGTATCTCTTCGCTGAAGTTCGTGGCATAGCCCTCGTGGAAGTCCCAGTAACGGGCTACATCATGTGAGGCATAGAGATTGACATGTCCGTCGCGCAGCTCGTCAAGCATGTCGCCCAATACCTCGAAGAGACCTGTACTGCTCATGCCGTCATCGATCTTGCGCTTGTACTCGTGGTATACGGCATCCCAGTCCAGTCCATACTCCTCTGCCTTATAGTCGAAGAAGCAGTAGTGCTCGTCAATGATGCTCCACAACGCCTCGAAATTTCCGGTAGGTGTGTTGTCGTAGATTTCGAGCTTGGTACAAGAAGCGAGTATTAGTATAATAAGGAGTATAAATGGGCGAAATGCCATTTTTTTATTTACAATTTGACCATTTACCATTTATTTGCCATTAAAATTATTTACAAGTTGCTCATATCACGATGGGAAAATTGACAAATATCCCAATGGTACATCTGTTAATATGGAATAAACGTCTTAGCCTCCTCATCTCTTGTTACGCGATAGAGGTGCCTAACATAGCCCAGCATCACTGAATGGGTGAACATGCGGTAGTGCTGATTGCCGAGAAGCCAGTGGTAGAGGTCTTCTTGCCAGGTGAGGCGTAGGGCGCAGGTGCGGAACTCGACATCATAACTGAGTTTTGTGCGCAGGGAGAGGTTGTTGTGAAGTGATGTGAGGTGTACACACCCCTTGCTCTGCCCGAGGTAGAATATCTCATAGTATGATTGTCCGTAGTCGGGCCCAAAGGCGATGCCGAGCAAGGGGAAGTCTGCTTGCAGACGCACGTTCATAGGCTTGCTCCACCCTGTGAAGGCATACTTAGCCATAGATGAGGCTGCGATGTTTATTCCCAACTTTAATTGAGCAGGATTATTTGAGTTGCGCAGGTTGTATATGCCCCCGATGCGCAGCTGCCCTTGTGTGCCGGCATAGATGCTAAGTCGCTCCCCCTTTGTTATTGCCTTATAATAATAGGTATAGCTATAGTCTGCCATTCCGCCTACCATGAGACCACTTCCTTGGCGAGGTGTAGTATAGTCGCCATGCAGTGCGAAGAGCGACTGCATGTACCAACGTCGGCTCCTGGTGTTGGCCTGAGCAAACCGCTCGTCCAGTAGCGTAACCTGTGCCCCGCCATAGCGTAGCGGCGACAGGTAGGTGTCGAGCATGTTCGTGTAGCCCCCGCCCAGCGATAAGCTGCGCTCTTCAAAGCGATAGCTTGCGAGCGGCTGCGCGGCAATAGGTGGCAGTGTGGTAATGGCTATGATAAGTGCGGATAGGTGTCTTTTCATTTCCTAATAGAAGGTTGTTATATACGAATAATGGGAGCTGCCTCCCATTATTCTGCCCTCGAAGGCATTTCTGTTTAATTGATTTTCTATTGAAAACTAAAACGACTAACCTACGGTGAGCCCCATCGTCTGGAGTTCGAGTCCTACGCAGTCAGACTTAACACCTATCCACCAAGCTTCATTCTGCGAGCCTGCTGCACTGCGAATGTTAGCACCGAACTCGATGCCTGAGTAGAGCTTGAGCTTGTTGAGGGTGCATCCGAGGCGACCGCTCACGTAGGGTGTCACGCGCTTGTTGCCGCCCGTGAGTCGGATGTTGGCATAGGCGGGCACTGCCACGTAATTAAAGATATCCTCGTCTACCTCTGAGAATAGATATGCCGAGAAACCTACACCACCACCTACGAAGAGGTGCTCGTTGAAGTTGTATCCGCGCACCACATCGAGGCTTACGGTATTGGCCAATCCAAAGCCAGCCTCCACATTTGTTACATAGCCACGCTGTCCCTCACAACTGAAGGTCATCAGCGAGCTGCCGCATTGCTTCATCTTTGCCTTTCCCGCCAGATAGAAGGGCAGGCCAGTCAAAGCTACCATACCTCCAAAGTATCCACCGATAAGGGTGCTCAGCACGAACACATCGATATCATCACCACTGATACCCATGATCGTATTCACTGTACCTACCGTAAGTCCCATCATGGCTATTGATGCTCCAGAGAGCATAACCGTCTTACCCACATTGGTCAGTCGCTGACCATCGTGCAGGGAAGTAGTCTGCTCTGTGTCGGCCAACAACGATGTGTTTGTAGCATACTGTGCAAAAGTCGTTTGTGAAAGGAGGCTCACCACGAGTCCCATGAGAATAATGCGAAATTTCTGTGTCATAGTTTTGATCCTGTATTTCTGTGTTAGCTCTTTGTTGACTTGAAAGTATATAATATAGGTATAAACATCCTAAAGGAGTTATTCTTCCTCGAATAGAGTGAGTTGCTCAGTGGTGGGCTCTTCGGGTGTGTCTATCTCTTCGGCGGCTTCGGGCTCGGGGGTCTCGGGCTCTTCGGGCTCGGGCTTGCGTGTGGGCTCCAACTCTACGAAGTCGGCTACCTCGAAGTTGGTGACACGCTTACCGATGGCCTTGAAACCTTTGATGAGGGCAAACTCCTCGGCATCGATGACGAGCGGCTCGCGGAAGCTGTCGCCACCACCGAAGTTGACCTGGATGAGGGGGTATGCCTCGCAGGTGAGCAGCGCCATAGCGCTGTCCTTATGCTCGTCGACGAAGGTGCTCTTCTTGGGCGTGGCCTCCATGAGGAAGCGCTTGATGTAGTAGAAGCCCTTCTGTGAGGCGTTCTTGACGATGGCAGTCCATACCTTGTCGGGGTTGAACTTCTCGATATAGAGGATGTCGGGCTCGTAGTGGTTGTTGGCATCGAAGTCGGTGATGTAGAACTCGCCGTTCTTCAGTACCACAAGGATGCGGTCGTCGCTGTGGAACTCGCCCAGGTACTCGCCATGTCCGTCAAAGTCGAGGCGCAGGATGTCGCGGTCGAACCATACCTTGCGACCACCGAGTGTAGAGGCTCCGTGGGCCTTGAGACCGATGCGCTGCACCTCGAGGCGGGTGAGGAGGTTGCCCATCGAGGCGCGACCCTTGATGGCTATCTCGCTGAAGTCTTTCTCGATGACGGTCTTGCGCAGGTTGGGCACGGGCTTGAGCTGCACCTTGATGATCTCGGCCTCGCCATTGGGGTTGGCGGTGAAGTAGGCCACGCGTGAGCCGGGCTTGCCTTGGGTGAGGTTGTATTCGCGGTCGCGATTGGTGCCCGTCACAGCAAAGCGCTTGATATAGTGAGGACCACCACGGCCGTCGCGGTACACCACATTATATATGGTGCGCTTGTCGTTCTTCTTATAGATGCCTACATGCATCACGCCGGGACCTACGAACATCTTCTCGGCTACGCGCACGATCTTGTAGCGGCCATCCTTGTAGAAGAGGATGATGTCGTCGATGGATGAGCAGTTGGTAACAAACTCGTCCTTCTTGAGTGAGGTGCCGATGAAACCCTCTTCGCGATTGATGTAGAGCTTCTCGTTGGCCTCGATGACTTTGGCCGCCTCGATATTCTCAAAGTTGCGCAGTTCGGTGCGGCGGGGGTGTTCTGCTCCATACTTGGTCTTGAGCATGGTAAACCAGTCTATCGTTACGCTTACCATGTCGGCGAGTTTCTGATCTATCTCCTCAATCTCGGCGCGGATACGGGCCATGAGCTCGTCGGCCTTGTCCTTGTTGAACTTGAGGATGCGGGCCATCTTGATCTCCATAAGGCGGAGGATGTCGTCCTTGGTTACCTCACGCACGAAGGTGGGGTAGTAGGGGGTGAGACGCTCGTCGATGTGCTCGCAGGCAGCATCCATCGTGGGGGCTTGCTCGAACTTCTTGTCCTTGTATATACGCTCTTCGATGAAAATCTTTTCTAATGAGGCGAAATGTAATTGCTCGGTGAGCTCGTTCTTGCGGATTTCTAACTCCTGGCGCAGCAGACTTAGCGTGTTGTCGACAGACTTGCGCAATACATGACTCACACCGAGGAAGTGGGGCTTGTTGTCGTCGATGACACAACAGTTGGGCGAGATGCTAATCTCGCAGTCGGTGAAGGCGTAGAGTGCGTCGATGGTCTTGTCAGACGATACGCCAGGAGCAAGGTGTACAAGGATTTCTACCTCAGCGGCCGTGTTGTCATCGACTTTGCGTATCTTGATTTTGCCTTTCTCGGCAGCCTTTAGGATAGACTCAATAAGGGTGGTCGTTGTCTTGCTATAGGGGATCTCGGTGATGGCCAGTGTCTTGTTGTCAACCTTGTTGATACGAGCACGAACACGCACTGCTCCACCACGCTCGCCATCGTTGTAGCGGGCTACATCAATGAAACCACCTGTCTGAAAGTCGGGGTAGAGCACAAACTCCTCGCCCTTGAGGTAGCTGATGGCGGCATCGCATAGTTCATTAAAGTTATGAGGAAGGATCTTTGATGACAGGCCTACGGCAATACCCTCGACACCTTGTGCCAATAGTAGGGGAAACTTTACGGGCAGGGTGATTGGCTCCTTGTTGCGACCGTCGTAGGAGAGTTTCCACTCAGTGGTCTTGGGATTAAACACAACCTCGAGTGCAAACTTTGACAATCGAGCTTCGATATAACGAGGTGCAGCGGCTCCGTCTCCAGTGAGGATGTTACCCCAGTTTCCTTGGCAGTCGATGAGCAACTCCTTTTGTCCCAACTGTACTAAGGCGTCGCCGATAGAGGCGTCACCGTGAGGGTGATATTGCATGGTGTGTCCCACGAGGTTGGCCACCTTGTTGTAGCGGCCGTCGTGCTTTTCCTTCATCGAGTGCAAGATGCGGCGTTGCACTGGCTTGAAGCCATCGTTGATGTGCGGTACGGCACGCTCGAGGATTACATAGGAGGCATAGTCCAAGAACCAGTTTTGGTACATGCCCGAGAGTTGGTATTTCACGGTGTCGTCGTCGCTATCCTCCTTCTTGGGGTGGTAGTCGCTATGTGCTGTCTCGGTCGTGTTGGTGCCCTCGTTCGTAGTCTCTATGTCATCGGGGCTCTCTATTTCATCAGCCTTGTTAAAGTCTTCTTCGCTCATATTATATGAATTATACGACAAAATTAGTGCAAGGCGAGAGAAAACGCAAATTTATTTGCAGTTTTCCGAGCCGCAGCCTAATTAAAAGCAGCGTGGCTGATTAAAATTCGTGGAGGCAAGCGAAATGAAGTTTATTTGCAGTTTTCCGATCTACCGCCTGATTTCAAGCCAAGGCTTATGAGATTTGGCGTCTTTTTTGTACATTTGCAGCGTATAAACATATATTGTGCTATGGATAGTGAACAAAGAGTACTCCGTGCCGTTGAACTCTTCAAGATGGGTTACAATTGTGCACAATCAGTGACGGCGGCTTTTGCCGATGAGTATGGATATACCGAAGAGCAGGCATTGAAGATGTCTGCCTCGTTTGGTGGTGGTATAGGTCGTATGCGTGAGACATGCGGAGCGGCATGTGGAATGTTTGTTCTTGCTGGTCTTGAAACGGGTAGTACGGACCCCGATGACCGAGAAGGTAAGACTGCCAACTACGCTTTCGTACAACGGTTAGCTGAAGAGTTTCGTCGTGAAAATGGTTCGCTCATCTGTGCCGAGTTGCTTGGATTGCGAGAGCGTAAGCCTCAAGAGCCTAATCCGGAAGAGCGCACGGCGATGTATTATGCCAAACGACCATGTGCAAAAATGGTGGAAACGGCAGCCCGAATTTGGGCAAATAGAGAAAAAATGAAATAAAAATAGGGTAAAATCAAGAAAAATAGCGTAAAATTGTGTTATATAACATAAAATCACTATCTTTGTGCCCGATTTAGTGCGGATGAAGAAATAAAAAGAAGTAATAACGTTTTAAATAGTAAAAAGATTATGTTGACAGAGAAAGCTGGTGCAAATGCAGGTCTTATTTGGAATGCACTTGACGGTAAGGAAGGTTTGACCTTCAAGGAAATTAAGAAGGAAACAAAGCAGAAGAAGGATGATTTCCTCCTTGGCTTGGGTTGGTTGCTCCGTGAGGGCAAGATCGCTGCCGTAGAGGTAGAAGAGGATGTTGTTTACTCATTGAAGTAATCTGCCGATTATGGATATAAGAGGGGGTGGCCAAGAGGGTTATCCCCTTTTTTGTTTTGCATAGAAAGGCTATTCCTTACAAAATAGGCTTTAAGATTAAATAGGTCATGTGCAAAAGATAGGTCTACAGGTATTGTTTATTTGTTTGCTTTTTGTAACTTTGTAAGTTGTAAGTATTGTTTCTATGGACAACCAACGCTATACCCCCGAAGAAATTCAGCAAGAGCTGAACTATCTGCAATTGCTTTCGCGTAGCTTTCGCAATAGTGCTGAAGCCAGTACTGAAATTATCAACCTTGAAGCGATATTGGGATTGCCGAAGGGTACTGAACACTTTCTCGCTGATATTCATGGCGAGCACGAGGCGTTTCAGCATGTGCTGAAGAATGCGTCGGGCGACATCAAGCGTAAGGTACGCGAGGTGTTGGGTGACGAACTCAATGACAAGGAGATACGCGCGCTCTGCACGCTCATTTATTATCCTGTAGAAAAACTGCAGCTCATCAAGGCTGAGCGGAATGGAGAAGATATGCACGATTGGTATGCCTTGACTTTGAGACGGCTTATCTCGGTGTGCCAGAACATATCATCTAAGTATACTCGCTCGAAGGTGCGCAAGGCTTTGCCCAAGGAGTTCTCTTATATCATTCAAGAGCTCTTGCACGAGTCTACGGGCATGACCAACAAGAACAAGTATGTGAAGGGTATCATTGAGGCGATCATTAATACCGACCAGGCTGATAGCTTTATTGCTGCTATCTGTCAATTGATACAGCGTCTGGCGATAGACCGACTGCATATCGTGGGTGACCTCTTCGACCGTGGTACGGGTTCGCATTTGGTGATGGATACCTTGTGTCAATATCAGAATTTCGATGTGCAGTTTGGTAACCATGATGTGTTGTGGATGGGTGCTGCTGCGGGTAATCGCGCTTGCATGGCCAATGTGTTGCGCCTTTGTATGCGCTATGGTAATCTTTCGGTGCTCGAGGATGGCTATGGTATCAATCTCTTGCACTTAGCAATCTTTGCCATGGATGTGTACAAGGATGATCCTTGCGGGGAGTTTGGACCTAAACTCGACGATGGTGTTACCTGTAGTGAGAAGACACGCCGCCTCATGGCACAGATGCACAAGGCGGTAAGCGTGTTGCAATTCAAGCTTGAAGCGGAAATCATACGTCGACACCCCGAGTATGAGATGGATGATCGCTTGCTGCTTGACAAGATAGATTATGAAAAAGGTGTTTGTACCATTGGCGGTAAACGCTATAGCATGCGTGAATGCTATTTCCCGACTATTGACCCTGCTGACCCTTATAAATTGAGTGTGGAGGAGAGCGAAGTGATAGAGCGCATCGCTCACTCGTTTGCGACCAGTGAAAAGTTGCAAAGACATATCCGTTGCTTGCTTGAAAAGGGTAGTATGTATCTCGTTTACAATGGGAACCTGCTCTTCCATGCCTCTATACCGATGAATCCTGATGGTACACTGAAGGAGGTATACCTGCACGATGGATTCTATAAGGGTCGTGCCCTACTCGACAAGGTGGATAGCTTGATACGAGTCGCTTGCATACCCGACAGTGATGCAACATTGCGTGATTTTGCTATAGATTATCTATGGTATCTGTGGTGTGGCAAGGATGCTCCGACCTTTGATAAAGATCGTATGGCGACCTTCGAACGGTACTTTCTTAAGGATAAGGCGGTGATGAAGGAAACCAAGGGAAGTTATTATACCTTGCGCAATGAAGATGCTACGGTGGACCTCCTACTGGAGGAGTTTGGTGTAGAGGGTGACCATCGTCACATCATTAATGGGCATATCCCCGTGAAGACACTTAAGGGGGAGAACCCGATGAAGGCAAGCGGACGACTTATTGTCATTGATGGCGGATTCTCAAAGCCTTATCAGTCGACCACAGGTATTGCGGGATATACGCTTGTGTACCACTCGCGAGGAATGCAGCTTGTAGAGCATCAGCCTTTTACTTCGGCAGAAGAGGCTATTCGTGGCGGTGCTGACATTAAGAGTACTCGCCATCTGGTAGAGAAGCATTCGGAACGCATCCACGTAAGCGATACTGATAAAGGACGCGATATACGCTTGCGCATAGAGTCGTTGCGTAAACTTCTATATGCTTATCGAACAGGAATTATCCGCGAAACGCAAAAATAAATTGATATTATTCAAAAGAGAAATAGGGAATACCCAAACTGCAATTTGGAACTAACCAAACTGGAGTTTGGGTTTTCTTTACAATTCTTGTCTTTGTGAGTGAAATATATTGATAGTACTTTCGTAAAGTCGAAAATTTGCATTATTTTTGTAGTCTAATTGGTGAAATAGATATATCACAAACAATAAATCATAATACTACGATGATTCTTTTCTTCAAATCACAGGCCGGAAGCGTTATTGCTGCTGAGACCATGCAGCAGGCCGGCGAGGAGACTATCAAGAAACTGAGTTGGCTATTTGGCAATGCCGAGCTCGTAGAGGGCGAAGCGATGGAGGGATTCTTCATCGGTCCGCGCCGCGAGATGATCACTCCCTGG
>JAZKZX010000056.1:0-12271 GCA_045612925.1 Bacteroidaceae bacterium | reverse complement strand
CTACATCTTCCGTGGTGCACTCGACACACAGGCTACGGCCATCAATGAGGAGATGAAGCTCGCTGCCGTGCGCGCCATCGCCGACCTGGCCAAGCAGCCCGTACCCGATGTAGTGAACGAGGCCTATCACGTGGACAACCTCTCGTTTGGTCCCTCCTACTTCATACCGAAGCCCGTTGACCCCCGTCTCATCACCCATGTATCTATGGCTGTGGCACGTGCTGCCATGGAGAGCGGTGTGGCACGCAAGCCCATCACCGACTGGGAGGCCTACGCCACCCAGCTGCGCGAGCTCATGGGTCAGGAGAGCAAGCTCACCCGCCAGCTCTACGACACCGCCCGCAGCAACCCCCAGCGCGTAGTGTTTGCCGAGGGTATCCACCCCACCATGCTCAAGGCCGCCGTAGAGGCCAAGGCAGAGGGCATCTGTCACCCCATCCTCCTGGGCAATGACGAGCGCATCGAGAAGCTCGCCCGCGAGCTCGACCTGAGCCTCGAAGGCATCGAGATCATCAACCTGCGCCACGACCGCGAGGCCGAGCGCCGCGAGCGCTACGCCCGCATCCTCACCGAGAAGCGTGCCCGCCAGGGAGCCAACTTCCAGGAGTCTAACGACAAGATGTTCGAGCGCAACTACTTCGGCATGATGATGGTCGAGACAGGCGAAGCCGACGCCTTCATCACCGGTCTCTACACCAAGTACAGCAACACCATCAAGGTAGCCAAGGAGGTCATCGGCGTGCGTCCCGAGTACAACACCTTCGGCACCATGCACATCATCAACTCCAAGAAGGGCACCTACTTCCTTGCCGACACGCTCATCAACCGTCACCCCAGCACAGAGACCCTCATCGATGTAGCCCGTCTGGCACAACACACGGTAGAGTTCTTTAACCACAAGGCGGTGACCGCCATGCTCTCATACTCCAACTTCGGTACCGACACCACCGGTAGCCCCGCCAGCGTACACGACGCCGTCGAGTACCTGCACCGCGAGTATCCCGAGTGGGACATCGACGGCGAGATGCAGGTAAAGTTCGCCCTCAACCGCAAGCTGCGCGACGAGAAGTTCTCCTTCAACAAGCTGCAGGGCAAGGAGGTCAACACCCTCGTGTTCCCCAACCTCAGCAGTGCCAACCAGGCCTACCAGCTCTTGCAGACCATGGGCGACGGAGGCGAGGTGATAGGCCCCATCCAGATGGGTCTGAACAAGCCCATCCACTTCACCGACTGGGAAGCCTCGGTGCGCGATATCGTCAACATCACCGCCGTAGCCGTCATCGACGCCATCGTGGAGAAGAAGAAAAGAGGATAAAGGTTACAATACATCAATAAAAATCGCAGGGTTGAAGCCCTGCGATTTTATTTTTTGCGAGATTATATTAGATAACAGACTCCCTCTCGATCAGCACTGTGGCGTAGGCCGAGATGCCCTCTTCGCGGCCGGTGAAACCAAGCTTCTCTGTCGTGGTGGCCTTGATGGTGACATCTTCCTCGTCAATACCCATCACATCTGCCAAGGTCTGCTGCATCAGGGGGATATGGGCCTTGAGCTTGGGGCGCTCTGCACACACGGTGGCATCGATATTGCCTACGCGGTAGCCCTTGGTGGCAAGGAGCTCAACGGTACGGCGAAGGAGTATCTTGCTGTCTATATTCTTGAACTCGCCTGCCGTATCGGGGAAGTGGTAACCAATATCTCTCATATGAGCTGCACCTAACAACGCATCGCAGATGGCATGGATGAGCACATCGGCATCGGAGTGGCCCAAAAGGCCACGGTCATGTGCGAGGCGTATACCGCCGAGCCATAGCTCACGGTCCTCGGCAAACTTGTGGACATCAAATCCAAATCCTACTCGTATCTTCATAGTCGTTCCTTTCTATTCATTATCGCCCCAATATCTCGCGTATACCGTCCATATCGAACGACAGGGTGAAACGCAGCGTCTGGTCCAATGGATTGCTCTGCGCCGTAGAGATAAGGTAGGCTGCATCGAGCGAGAACACGCTCATCTTGAAACCTGTACCGAGGGTGAAGTACTTGCGGTTGCCCTTATACTCATTCTCGTAGTGGTAACCACCGCGCAGGAAGAACTGGTTGTTGTAGGCATACTCTACACCCACACCCCAATAGATCTCCTGCAGCTCTTCGCGGAAACCACCAGGAGCATCGATAAACGAATGGTAGATGCCCTCAATAGAAGGCATATCGTTGTAGCCTATGTCAGAGAGGTATGACTCATACTCCGAGAAGTAGGTGTTGCCCTCAGGGTCTTCCAAGCCCTGCTCGCTCAAGAACTGGCTATAGGTGGGCTTGGTGGGCACCATGAGTTTGTTGACATCGGCACTGACAGAGAAGGTGTTGTACTCATCGACAGGGATCAAGAGTGAGGTACCCAGGCGCAAGTTGGTGGGGATGAACTGGTTGGTCTGCCCGCCATCATACGAGATCTTGCTACCGATATTCGAGGCATTGAGACCAAAGTTGAGCATACACTCACGACGACCCAGCATCACATAGTTGGAGTAGAACATCGAGATGTCGGCAGCGAAGGCATGACCCGGTGTCGTAGACTCGTCAAAGCTGAAGTTGAGGTCCGACACGATGTAACGCAAGCCCACCGAAGCCGAGAAGGTCTCTGACAACATGCGCGAGTAGGCAAAGTCTACAGCCATCTCATAGGGTTTGATGGTCATGTTACTATTAATGTCACCCACATACACCTCACCTAACGAGAAGTAGGTCAGCGAGCCGCTGATGGCCTGATAATCACCTATACGGTAGTAGCCCACAAGGTTGGCAAGGTCGATATCGCTCACGATCTGGCGCAACCAAGGCGTATAGGCCAACGAGAAACCCGCCGGACTGATGGCAAAGGGATACTTCGCGGGGTTCCAGTACTGTGAGTTCACATCGGGGTCGGTAGCGACACCCACATCACCCATAGCACCGGCACGCGAGTCAGGGGCAATGGTAAGTGAGGTGACACCCGTCATCACGGGGTTGAACATCTGCACTGCCTCACTCCCCTTCTGCGCGAAGAGACCCGTAGCAGTCATCCATATCATCGCTAATGTAAGAATAATCTTCTTCATAATCTATAAATCTGTTTTTCGTTGCAATTTATAAACGCACTGCATGGCAATTTATTGCATCATCAGCGGCGTATCAACAATTTTTGGGTCTGGCTCTCTGAGCGGCCTGCAGGCGAAGACAAGACGACACGGAAGAGGTACACACCCGTACCCAAAGAACGGCCCGATGTGCTACGCAAGTCCCAGGTATAGGAATAGGTATTGCTTGCCGACACGATCTGTTCGGAACGGCTCCACAACATGCGTCCCGAGAGGTCAAACACCTCGAATGTCACCGTCATCTCATTCTCTGGACGATCGTGCATGATCAAGAAGGTGGCATAGTCCTTAGCTGGCTGGGGCATGGTGATCACCTCCACGATACTCGGAGCAAGCCCCTTGACCACCTCAAACTCGACGGTCACCGTAGAGGAGTTGTTCATCATATCCCACGCACGGAACATCAGCGTATGCTTACCCTCGGCCAACTCGGGCAGTATATAGGACACTATGCCACTCGTATACCCACCGATGTCTGATACATAGTGCTCGTTCATCGTATAGGTCATCGATGCCTCACCATCAATGACAATCACCAGGTTGTGACCGAGACTGCCAGCCGTATTGATACCGTCGGCATCGTCAAGAATAGCCACAAGACGGGGAGTCTCATTCACCTGATCGCCCGATACGAAGTCCATAGAGTTCAAGTAGAGCTGTATCGTGGGACCCTTGCCATCATCGTCAAGGTTATCCTCAGTACCACCTAGGAGGAACTTGTCAAAAGCTCCCTTAGCCTCTAACGTATGCGTAGAGTCTACGGCGTAGAGGTTGATGAGTCCACTCTCCTTGGAGTAGTTGATATCCATAGGTACACGGAAGGAGAAGGTAAACTCACCATTACGCACCGAGTCACTACCCACGAAGAACTTCTTGGTGCGCTCATGATAGACGAAGGGGGTCAAACCACTCGCTTTGGCATTGTTGCGGCACACCACCTTCTCGACATTATCAAACACCGAGGCATAGAGCATACCTGTGAAGTGGCTGGCACGCACACTGTCAAGCGCATCGACATGACCCTTGACCACCACCTTGGAGCCTGCCTTGAGCATCACTTGATCATCGTCTCCTATGGGCATGCCGTTGAGTTCGTCTACCACCATGCGATAGTCAGCACTACCCACCACAAGAGCTGGGTCACCTATGAGCACATAGTTAAGCTTGTTACCCGTAATATCGCGCAAATCCTTGTCATCGGTCTCTATCAGACTGCACTTTGCCATACGGAATGCATCGCCCAGACTCAATCGACGATGATGCTCGTCACGGGCAAACGCATACTTGGTAAAGAAATAGTTGGCCGACTTGTTCTGCTCGGCATAAGTGGTACGAGTCGAGGTGAACAGGCCGATGGCACCACCATTGGGATTCAAGAATGCAGCCTCGCCGAACGACTGCACCAGGGCATCGAACGGAGTGATGTCACAAGATGCAGTGACCCATACGGGCAAGCGTGTCGAACGCGTCTGCGACATATCGTTTCTGGTGAGCACAAGCTCGTGAGATATCACATCAGGTGCACCGTGACCGCTATAGTTAACCATCAAGGCACCCTCCTTGAACAGTTCGAGCAAGCGTTTGTGTACCATGGGATAGCTATTACCCGTAGAGGTCTTCTCCATAGGGAAAGCATCCCAGTAGATACGTTTCACCATATAGTCAGGATATTCGTTCTCGAGCATCTGTGCCACCAGTTCGCAGTCCTCCATATGGCGGTTGCTGTCACCATCATCGCCCAGCATAATGATCGAATTCCTCCAGGCACCGGCATCGGCATTGTTCATATAGGCAATAACCTTATCGACCACCTCACGCGCCTGCTGCACCGTCGTCACGGGGAAACGCCCTATGCCGATATCTACCTTATCGCGCTTCAGATTGGCCCCTTCGCCATCGTCCAGCAAGCCGAAATAATCCTCTACCACATGCGACCAAGTGACGCTATGAGAGTTCTCCACCTCATAGCATAGCAGATAATCATCAGGCGACATACCCTCCCAAGAAGATGAGAGCATGCGGTTGTCCCAAGCACCATCACCGAACAAGAGCAAATACTTGGGAGCTGCATCGGCCGTCGCGGCACGATCATAGAGCATCTTCATATAACGACGATACGCAGTAGCATCGGGCGTACCAGACGAAAACTCATTATACAACTCATCGGCACGCACCACCTTGACCGTCAGTCCGCGATGCCGGCGATGAGCCTCGGCCAGACGCTCGGCTTGCGCGGTGAGAAGCCCATTAGTGGGCACTATGATGATGTAATCGGTAGCCTCCGTCGCATGCAGGTCCTGATTGGCTATCTCACCACACACCTCGGGCATGGGATAGCTGCCACGAGGGTCGAAAGCGATATACACATCGCCCTTGTTACCTTTAGCAGTGAAGTACACCTTTGAGCCCTTCTCCGTGGCGGGTATACGCACTGGAGACGATGCGTCGGTAACACGCCATACAATCATATCAGCTTTGTTCATCCCTGCATCACCTGCCCCCACCTCATAGGTCCTATACCCGCTATAGGTAGCATAGATAGGCATATTCATCTCGATCTGCCTCGTATAGCTCAAGCGCAGATAGTCGAGATGCCCAGATACACCGGCAGGACGGCTATAGGCCAACAGCACATCCGCTTTTGTATCGGCATCGCCAAAGGGAAAATCAAAATTCTTCGAGGTAAAAGAGGCTGCACAGTTCGTATCGAGAGCTCCGAGAGATATGGTCCCGATCAAACTATCACCCGCCATCACATGGAGACTCGTCGATGTAGCAGCGTTATGGGTAAAGCAAACATTCAGCACACCATCCTTCTGGGCATACACTCCAGGTGTGGCCAATGAGTAACGACGCGAACTGACACCGGTATAGTCATAGTTCTCCACCAGTTTGCGACCACCATGCAGCCAAGCATATTCGTCCACCTCATGCAACGCATAGGCAGGAGTCGTCGCTACCGTATCACTCTTCTGTACGAGGAGCGCATCGGCTACTGGCACTGCAGCCGGAGCACCTACCGTATCCTCGGTGAGGAAATAATAGCCATAATCGGAATAAGGATTGCGCGTATGCGAGAATGTATTGTCCGAACTCAACTTCCATGACACCGTACCATTGGCATAGAAGAGCATACGATCAGACTCACGCTGGAGAGGCACTTCACAAAGGTCGTCACACCAGCTATTGGCATCGCTCTCTGACAACAGGTGTCCACCATATCCATAAAGACGCACCTTACTAGGGTCAGCAAATCCCATCGACTGCAACTGAGAATGGGTAAACATATGAATACCGCTCTCAGCCACGCGCACCTTCACCCAACGTCCATGAGCAAGCACCGAATGAGAAGCATATCGCTCCTCACCCATACCCTCTGCCGCACGCCTTGGCGTCGACAACGCCTCACGATGCACCTTCAATGTGAAGGATTGTATACGCCAATACTTCCCGTCGCGCCAAATCACAGGGCAGAAAGCCACATCGAGCTGGCCACGCTTGGCAGACACGCCCTTGTACACATCCATCTCGGGCCATGCAGGAGCACCTCCCGTCTGCGGCAAGCGCAAACGCTCAACCTCTGCAGGCGTGAGCTGCTTCAACTCAGGATATTCTATCGTCGCGCTATACGCACCGGCACAATCATAACCCAAGTCCACACTATGCACAAACATCGGCATCACCGTATCTTGCGCGTATACCGACCAATCAATCTCTATCTCATGCTGAGCCCTACATGGAAGCAGAGAGAGAAACGCTATCAAAAGTAGTATATGTCGTATTGTCTTCACACTAAAAACAACGATTTTTCGGTAAATTTATTGTATTATCATTCAATATCTTCGCCCTATCCGCATCACCTAATCACTTCACGTTAAAGGCCAGCACCTTTTCACCCTCAAGGAAGCCCTCCACATGCTGTCCTATCTGCAAGGGATCTACGCCTACGGGAGTACCTGTAAAGATGAGATCGCCCGTCTTGAGCATGAAGAACTGGCTCACATAAGCCACCAGCTCATCTACCCCGAAGAGCATATCCACGGTGTGTCCACGCTGCACAGTCTGGCCATCAATATCAAGGTTGAAATGGATATTCTGCATATGCGCAAAGCGTTCCACGGGGATGAAGTCGCCCAATACCGCCGAGCCATCAAAGCCCTTGCAGAGTTCCCAGGGCAGTCCCTCCTTACGAAAACGCTCCTGCATGTCACGAGCCGTGATATCCACTCCCACGGTCACAGCGTCGTAGTAGCGGTGAGCAAAGCGCGGAGCGATATTCTTACCCAACTTGCTGATGCGTACCACCAGCTCGGCCTCATAGTCGAACCGCTCGGCAAAGTCGGGGATAAAGAAGGGCTTGCCACCTTTCAAGATAGCCGAGTCGGGTTTCATGAATATCACGGGGCTCTCGGGCTTTACGAGAGTGCCACCATTGAGTTCCTTATTATGTTCGGCATAGTTCATGCCTACGCAGATTATCTTCATAACAACAAAAAGTATGTTTTCCTCTGCAAAAATAGTAAAAATCAGGGAATATACGTACCTTTGAGGTTAAATCCTCTAAGATACTTTCGCTCGCCTAAATAAATATTCAAGTAAACTTGACATTTTTCGCTCGCTTATACGTATCTTTGCCCTATATATTTAAAAGATTACACATCAATGCTATCATTCTGTGAGCGATGAGCATTCAGCCACCATCTGGAGGCAAGCTCACTTCTCATAGTTCATAGCTAAACACATACCAAGCACTATGGCCAAAGACAACGACTGGAAGAGCCGCCTGCAGGTGGTATACTCTACCAACCCCGACTATAACTATGTTACCGACGACGAGCCCGAAACCCTCCCCAAGCAGCAACAAAAGCTACGCGTGCAAATGGAGAAGAACCACCGTGGAGGTAAGACCGTCACCATCGTCCGTGGTTTCGTCGGCACCGACGACGACCTCAAGGCCCTTGCCAAACTCCTCAAGACCCGCTGCGGCGTAGGCGGCTCAGCCAAGGACGGAGAAATCATCATCCAGGGCGACTTCAAGCCCAAAGTCATCGAACTCCTCATCAAGGAGGGATATACCAATACGAAGTAGAATAATCCGTAACACTTTTTTCGCGCCTGTGACTAGAAATTGTTGCACCTGCGAAAAAAGATTCTCGCACCAGAGAAAATTATTTTTTACAGGTGCTGGAAATACCAATAATGAAGAAAATAAGAGGGTGCGTTGCGACGCACCCTCTTATCCTTTTATCAATCTTCACTATTCAGCCAACTGCTAATTATACCGAATGTAACAATATTGAGCAGAAGTTTTATAATCCACCATAGCAGACGGAACGGAGCCTTCAAGATACGCGCAAGGCAACCTTCTTTCTTTTTCTCTTTTTGCTTTTTGGATTCTTTCTTCTCTTCTTTTTCGAGTTCCTTTCTATGCTCCCTACTGTAACTGTCTTTGGTGATTTCCCCCTTGTCGTTGATATACACTTTGGCGGTCACCTTGTCCCCTTGATAACTTACATTACTGTACTTTTTAGCATCCGATCTGCTAATAGTGATTTCTGAATAATGTCCCATACGTTAATATTTAAAAGTTTTTCATTTTTTTGCAAAGTAATAAAAACTTCGGTTCGCATGCTTGGTCCTTTTTAGTCCTTTCCCTCCGGCTGAGGATAAAGAAGAGAAGAGAGGATGCGCGCGCATCCTCCCTTCTCATTGTTGCTTGTATCCTCTACAACCGATTAATGGAACGTGAATTCTGTGATTTTCTTATTCTTAATATAAATAGTAGCTTTCACTCCTCCAAAGGTAGCCATAACATGATATGCAGCCGTTCCATCAGAGTGCTCATACCAACGTTCTAACCATTGTAAACCAAGGGTATTCTCATGACTAAACATCTCTTCCACCAAGTCAAAGTGCATGCCCACCTTGAGTATGCCTTCATTTGCTGCATCCACATAGACCTTACCATACTTGGCGCACTTTGCTTCGTAGGCTTTCTTCTCTTCTGCGGCTTTCTTCTTGGCTGCTGCTGCCTCTTCCTTGATTTGAGATTCAGTTTTTCCGCCTTCGATTTTCTCTACACGGCCATCGGCGTATGTATATGTTCCGGTAACAGACTCGTCGTTGCTCCATGTCAAAATATGGAAACTGTAGTCACTGACTTGATTCACTGACGGATATCCGGCCTCAACTGCTTCTTCCGAAGAGAGGAATACTTTTGCACCATTGGCAATGCTATAGCATATTGTTTCGTACAAGAATCCCCAATTCTTATTTGATGTGATGTCAATAATTACACCCTTATCAGTAACAACTTTAAGTTTTTTGGGGGTTTCCTCTATGTTACGACCATAATACGCCTTGTATTCGGCTACACTCATACCGCCAGGTAATCCTTCTCCCAAGTCCCAAGTCAATTGTACATTGTTTCCTGAAGTGATGGTCCCCTTTCTAGCCGAAGGATTAAAAGGCTCTGATGAACCAGGCAAGAAATAAACATCGTCTTCGTAACCATTAAGATATCCGATTCTGCCACCGTTAGGCAATGTCCAAAAGTATTCTAAGGGTTCTGCCTCTTTCCCGGGTATTACTTTTGCGATGGTTTTGCCATAAGCATATGAGCCATATTGGGCATTCTTGAAATCACCGAAATAAGTGTCTTCAGGAAACAAACCCTTCCAGCAATTCAACGGAATCAAGTATTCACCTTCGCTAGTAATCACAAAATCTTTGGGGAATTTTAAGTCATGAGACTCCTCATCAATATTTACATTTAGATCATCCGCTAGGCGCCCCTTAAAATTGACTTGGTTGCAAAGAACAGGTAAGTTATAGTCGGGATGAATATAGGCGTTCCTATAATCCAAGAATCCTGAAGCAAGGAAGATATAGTAAAATGAACTAACTTGGAGTGAATTCGTTTTTTGATCCAACATACGAGGTAATGCTTGCGCAATGCTAGTTTCGATATTACCTGTAAAAATCCATTTATCGCCATGTTTGAAAGTAGCATCCACAAGAGTGTCTCCCTGGACAAAACCTGTAAGAGTATCAGTCCCGGTGACTAATTTTAGATACGAGTTCTCAGCAACATAAGTATAAGTTCTATCAGAATCCCAGGGGTCTTCACCTTTCTTTTGAATAAGTTCACAAGTCAATTCCGTATTATGTGGCCCATCTGTTTTATATATCGTCGTGAGATCTGTTCGTGATTTACTCTCGAAAGAATAGTATTTGTCGCGAGCCTCTTTATGCCCATTGTTCTTTGCCTTATAAAACCATTTGGCTGCAGCTTCTTTGTCTGCAGCAACTCCGGTACCATTAAGGTAGGCAAGCCCCAAGCCGTACTGCGCTTCAACATCGTCAAAATAATAGGCCAATACCTCCAAATCTTTACTGTAACATGAGTAATATTTGGCTCGAGCATCTTCGTTGCCCTGATCCATTGACTTCTTTAACCATTTGGTTGCCTTTTTATAATCTTGAGCAACCCCTTTGCCTTCAAGGTAACAAATGCCCACTTCGTATTGCGCAACGGCATCACCTTGCTTTGCTTTTTTCTCTAAATCTTTGCTCCAGTCCTGAGCAAATGCTGAGCCTGTCAGTGCGACAAGGCTCAACGCTAATAATAGCCTTTTCATGTTTGATTGTGTTTTAATTAATACTACTATAATGTTTTCATCTCGGAAGAACAGGGCCACGTCAGTTTCACTATGATGATACTGCAATTTCTCTATAGTGATACTGGAGTCTCACTCTACTGAAACTGAATGATACTACCTTCTTGCATTGCAAAGTAACGAATACTTTATTACATGAGCCTAGTCCTTTTTAGTCCTTTCGACCTGAGGAGAAGACATTCGCCTATTCTCGGCTTGAGGATTAAGGACAAAAGAGTATCTTTGCAGAAGTTTTTACCAGCACGACAAAACAGATGGAAGCATTATATGACAAACTGAAGGAAAAGGTGGAGAAGGTGGCCGGGCGTGCCATGATGACGCCGCGCGACTTTGACTACCTGTCGTCGCGCATCTTCGATGCCACGCGCTCCTATGTGGCCTCCACCACGCTCAAGCGCTTTTGGGGATATATCGAAGCCGGCAAGGTGAAGCGCCCTTTGCGCAATACGCTTAACGTGTTGGCGCAGTATGCAGGCTATGCCGATTGGGAATGCTTTGCACAGAGTTTCTATTCGGAGGTGCAGAGCGACTTCTTGCCCAACGACTGCCTGCGCACAGCCTCGCTAACCCAAGGCGACAGGGTGCAGCTCACCTGGCTCCCTGACCGCTGTGTCACCATCGGCTACGAGGGGATGGGGATGTTCAAGGTCATCGAGAGCATCAACAGCAAGTTGAGCGCGGGCGACACCTTCCTGTGCGAGCAGTTTGTGGATGGGGAGACGCTATACCTACGCTGCTTAGTGCACGAGGGAGGAAAGCCCACCAACTACGTGTGCGGCAAGGTCAATGGCATCAAGTTCAGGGTTTTATAAAGTGGAAAGTGGAAGAAGGCCTCTCCCCCGCCCTCTCCCGAAGAGAGGGAGCTTGCGGACATCGCTGATAGCATTGTTAATTGCAAGGACTGGAGTCCCCCTCTTCGGGAGGGCTTAGGGGAGTCCTCATGCTAAACATAAAACAAACATGCAGACATCAGATTTTTTCGATAAGGACACGGACATCAAGGAGAAGCAGCTGATCGATAGTGGCAGCTCGACATCCATCACCTACAAGCTCTACAAGGAGGGACGGCTCTACTTCATGAAGCAGCTGCGCCCCGAGTATGCCAACGACCCGCGCTACCGCTCGCTCTTCTTCAAGGAGTATGAGTGCGGCAAGGCGATAAGCCACCCCTATGTGGTGCGGTACACCGACATCGGCGAAGATGAGGAGGGGTTATATATCATCATGGAGTATGTCAACGGCATCAGCCTTAAGGAGAAGTTGCAGCACGAGCCCACCTACTTTGCCGAGGAGGCGAACCTATACAAATTGGTGCTGCAACTGTTGGAAGCTCTTCAGATACTACACCGGCAGAATGTCGTGTATATGGACCTGAGCCCCACCAATATCTTGCTCACCAAGGCATCGAACGATGTAAAACTTATCGACCTGGGCTTCTGCATCAGCGACACCAA
>JAZKZX010000055.1:0-2854 GCA_045612925.1 Bacteroidaceae bacterium | reverse complement strand
CTGTCCTTCGGGATAGTTGGTAATGATAAGTTTTACGGGGTTTACGACTGCCGATACGCGGGTTGCACGAGCATTGAGGTCCTCGCGTACAGCGCTCTCGAGGAGTGCAAAGTCGTTCAGTGCATCGTAGGTGGTGTAGCCGATCTTATCCACGAAGTTGCGGATTGACTCGGGTGAGTATCCACGACGGCGGAAGCCGCAGAGAGTCGGCATACGGGGGTCGTCCCAACCGTTTACGAGGCCCTCCTTCACGAGGATAAGCAAGTTGCGCTTGCTCATGAGCGTATAGTTGAGGTTGAGGTTGTTGAACTCATACTGACGGGGACGATTGTCGTCGAGATCTTCGCCCTTCTTCACCCAGTCTACGAAGAGGTCGTAGAGGGGGCGGTGAGGTACGAACTCCAATGTGCAGAGTGAGTGGGTCACACCCTCAAAGTAGTCGCTCTGTCCGTGAGCGAAGTCATACATGGGGTATGCCTTCCATGTAGTGCCAGTGCGGTGGTGGGGATGGTTTACCACGCGATAGATGATGGGGTCACGGAAGTGCATGTTGGGTGCAGCCATGTCAATCTTGGCGCGGAGCACCATGCGTCCCTCCTCAATCTCGCCACGGTTCATCTTCTCGAAGAGTTCGAGGCTCTCCTCTATGGGGCGGTTGCGGTATGGGCTCTCGATACCCGGCTGTGTGGTGGTACCCTTCTGTGCTGCGATCTCCTCGGCGCTCTGCTCATCGATGTAAGCCTTTCCCTCCTTGATGAGGTCGATGGCAAAGTCCCACAACTGCTGGAAGTAGTCCGAAGCATAGTATTCGTTGCCCCACTCGAAGCCGAGCCACTTGATGTCCTCCTTGATGGCCTCTACATACTCCACATCCTCCTTGCTGCGGTTGGTGTCGTCGAAGCGGAGGTTACATACACCGTTATACTTCTGTGCCATGCCAAAGTCGAGGCATATAGCCTTAGCGTGACCGATGTGTAGATATCCATTAGGTTCGGGTGGGAAGCGGGTCTGCACCTTGCTACCATTCTTACCCTCGGCGAGGTCGTTTAGTACGATGTGCCGTATAAAGTTGAGACTCTTTTTCTCAGTACTTTCGTTCGTTGTTTGTTCAGACATATTTATCCTATTATAATTATGCTGCAAAGATACAACAAGCCGAGTGGAGAACAAAATAAACTTGTTTATTTTTTATCCTGAGGCGCCGTGTATCTTCATGGCCTATCCATAAAATTAGCGCAAACCGAATGAAATGCTAAAATTCAACGAGTGAATATAGAAGAAAATACATTTTTATCTATTGAGCGAGGTATAAATTCAACAAAGTTAAACTTTGTATTTCGCTTGGATATTTGTACATTTGTGTGAATTTTATGCGATACGACTATGCAATACAATTTTGACGAGATTATAGATCGTCGAGGCACTGATGCCTTGAAGGTAGATGCTATACCCGCTATCTGGGGACGCGACGATTTGCTGCCCCTTTGGGTGGCCGATATGGACTTTGCTACACCTCCCTTTATTCTTGATGAGTTGCGCAGTCGCCTTGAACACGAGGTGATAGGCTATACCATGCGTACTCCGCGCTGGGCATCATCTATTGTGGCATGGCAGCGCGAACGCTATGGATGGGATATACAGCCTGCGTGGCTTAACTTTGTTCCTGGTATCGTACCAGGTATAGCTATGGTGATCAGTTGTTTCACCGAGCCTGGCGATGCTATACTCATTCAACCTCCCGTATACCATCCCTATTTCCATGTTCCGCAAAATTTGGGTAGGGTAGTGCGTGAGAATGCGCTTAACCTTGTCGATGGGCAATACGAGATTGATTTCGAGCGTTTCGAACGCGATGTACAGGGGTGTAAGCTATTCTTGTTGTGCCATCCTCACAACCCTGGTGGCCGTGTGTGGAGCGAAGAGGAGTTGCGTCGTATGGCAGCGATATGTCATCGCGAGGGTGTCATTGTAGTGTCTGACGAGATACATGCCGACCTCACTCTTCCGCCTTGCCATCATGTACCCTTTGCTAAAGTGTCGGCCGAGGCTGCTGAGTGCAGCATCACCCTAATGTCGCCCAGCAAGGCATTCAATATGGCAGGTCTCACCTCATCGTATTCTATCATCAGTGACGATGGTTTGCGCGAAAAGTTTCACCAATACCTTGCAGCCAGCGAGCTCAACCTTGGCCATGCCTTTGCTTTCAATAGTGTGGCTGCTGCCTATTCGCATGGTACCGAGTGGCTCGATCAGATGTTGTCCTATGTGCAGGGAAATATCGACTACATAGAGCAGTTCCTTGCTAGCACGCTCCCTCAGGTGGAGATGATTCGTCCGCAAGCCTCTTATCTTGTCTTTCTTGATTTCCGCAAGTTGGGGCTCACGCAGAAGGAGCTTGGTTCGCTCATTGTCGACAAGGCTCGCCTTGCACTAAACGATGGCGCTATGTTCGGTAAGGAGGGTGTAGGCTTCATGCGTCTCAATGCAGCCAGTCCGCGTAGTGTGATTGCTGATGCCATGCAACGCTTGCAGTCGGCTATCAAGTGACCTACTTTTATGGAATGTTTCTTGTGTTATGTCTGCCCCAATGAAGAGGGCAGACTTTTTCTTTATAGTGACAAGGCGTTGCGGTGATAGTTGATGGTATCAGTAATAGAGTGGGGCAGACCAATCGGTCTGCCCCACATGCATGTATCCTTGTGTGGATAGGGAATTACTTGAACTCGTCCCAGCTCTTGATGGGGATGTCGCCGGCGGTGAGGCCGCAGAAGGCGTTGATGAACGCTTCGGCAAGGCGAGCATTGGTGAGCAAGGGGATGTTGAGGTCTACAGCGGCACGGCGGATCTTGTATCC
>JAZKZX010000054.1:0-121558 GCA_045612925.1 Bacteroidaceae bacterium | reverse complement strand
TCATTGCCATGTGAAATGTCAAGAAAAGGATGAGGCCAAGTCCTGAAACGCTCATCACCAACTTTCTTCCGATGGATGAATCAATTAACCACATAAATGTTTAGTTTTTAAAGAATTAAGTTATTAATAAATGTTTATAGTATTCGATTGTTGGCAAATTTAGTTAAAAAGACTCAATAAACAAGCCGAAAAGCAAAGTTTTTCCGCTTAATGGGCAAACATCAACTTTTTTTGCCAATAAGATAAGGTATAAGAACACACCTGCGATATATCGTCTCTCAGGCACAAGGTTCATGCGGCAAAGTAGTTGAGCGCGATTGTAACGAGAGAGTATATTCAACATAAATGACCGTAAATATTATTTGTACTGAAATAGGTTGACTCCCAGAAAGCCTTAAATGTTAAATTATCAAATTAATTTAAGAATTATGGGAAACAAAAATTCAGTCGCTTATTGAAGCGCAGTATTTGCATCGAGTACATGCAAAGTGGTAAATCACGGAAGGAAATAGCCCTGAAAATTAACCGCGTTGCAATATTACAATACTAGTTTGCTATATTACAATCTGAAAGAAAAATGGGAAAACAATAGCGATCGACAGCAACAAAAATCCGTTTTTGCAGATAAAATCAACCGCAAAAAAACGCCCATTTCATCGGAGAAATGGGCTAAAAACCACTTATATAGGGAAGGGGAGGGTTCTCTCTCGCTTCAATGACTCGACGAATTCGGTGGGAGTGAGGCCCGTTATCTTCTGGAAGTTGCGCCAGGCAGTAGAGCGTTGGCGATAGCCTACATAGCTGAAGAGCGTCTGAATGTTGGCTTCGGGATCTTCCTTCATCGCCTTTACCACATAGCCAATACGGCGTTGGGTGTGTATCTTCACGAAGTATACTAAATACCACGAATGGACCCGTGAATGGGCAATTCCTTCATCAGTTGTTCCATAATAAGAATCTGTTTGGATTTTATTTCAAGTTTAGTTGAGAGGTATTTTTGAGCAGATTTGCACTGTTTGGTCGCAGCAAATAGTGGTCTATTTGCAAGAACAAAGAGAGTAAAGATGGTAAAAAGAGCCTCAAACAAACTGAAAAGTATAACATAAAACTTATTAGCGGTAAAATCCAAACAGATTCTAAGATATTGTTATATACGAATTATGGGAGCCGCGCTCCCATAATTCTGTTTCGTCAATTCTTAATCGTTAGTGGATAAATCCGCCGTGACGGACTATCTGTTGCCTCAGCGGCTTAATTGCCTGTCAGGTTGCCGCCGAAGTCGAAGTCGCTCACGTCGGGTTCTAGTCAACTATAGAATACTCCGCATAATTGCCTGTAGATACGCCCTTGTCAAGCAACGCAGTATGCAATGCTGAGGTTACCTTGATGGGCGTTTTACTACCTGTTCCTGCTTGCCACCCAACATAAGAAAATATGGACGTAAAAATAGTTACTTTCTCAATATCAAAGTTGCGAATATCCAATGAGATGAGAGCATAGCAGTTGTTGAACATTGACTCCATATCCGTCACATTGGCGGTGTTGAATTTGCTCAAATCCAATGAGGTGAGAGCATAGCAGTTGTTGAACATTATCCACATAGATCTCACATTGGCGGTGTTGAAACTGCTCAAATCCAATGAGGTGAGAGCATGGCACATGTTGAACATGCTACTCATACTCGTCACCTTCTCGGTGTTGAAAGCGCTCAAATCCAGTGAGGTGAGAGCTGAGCAGTAAAAGAACATGTCAGACATTCTCGTCACCTTGGCGGTGTTGATGCAATCATTGAAGTCAATGGCGGTGAGCTTGGCAAATTTTTCACAACCAGTTTCCCCGCTAAACATGTCTTGGCAGTTAGCATTGAAGACAAACTCCTTGGCCGCCGTGTGAATCTCGAGGGTAGTGCCATTCAACTGCATATAGGCAGGGCTGGTGCCAATCTGCTTGTCGGTCACCACATCGCTGTTGGCAATAAACTTGATGGCAGTGGTATTGTCGGCCAACTGCTCATGCACGGCGCTTCTAAATATGGTTCCTTTAGGCAGTTCACAGATTACGGTATAGCATGCCGGAATCATCTCGGAGATGACATCGTTGTTGCCGTCGCTGATACGGATGAAGAGGTTGGCATCCTCGGCAGTTGCCCAGTAGTCGGCAGGGAGTGAGGCGGGGTTGATGGTGACGGTGAGCATACCCTCGGCAGTGCCCTCAACCTTAGTTACATTGATGGCTGTAGGTGCATCGACAGCACGGGTGATCGACTGGGTGCGTGAGATATAGGCGGTGACTACACCAGGGTTGCTGGCTATGGCTTGGGCAGCAGCGCTGGGCGAGAGGAGGAAGGTGAGTACCACCGATGAGTTGTCAGAGTATATGGCAACCTTTCCGTCGCTAAACTCGGGCAAGAAGCGGATGCTCTGGATGCGGGCGATGAGGGCATCAACCTTGCCTTCGAGGGCAGCGAGGCGGTCCTTGATGGTATTAATCTCTATGGCGATGTCAGCAAGCTGGCCTTGCAGCTCGGCCTTGGCAGCGGCAATGGCAGCGGCAATTCGGGTGTCGATGATTCCATCGTTCTTTGTGATTTCGTCAATGGCCTCGGTGTAGGCAGCGGTGAGGTCGCTCTTGGCTTGGTTGAGGGCAGCCTGCTGGGCGGCAATGGCAGCGGCCAGCTCCTGGTCGGTGGCGCCATTGGCGGCAAGGGCATCAAGGGCGGCCTGCAGTGCGGCGAGCTTGCCATCGATGGCGGCCACGTCGTAGTAGCCGTCGGCAAGGGTCTCGTTGACCCACTGCTTCATGGAGGTCTCAAGGCCAACGAGGTCGGTCTGCAGGGCGGCTACTGCGGCGGCGAGGGCTGTGAGATTGTTCTTATTGGTCTCGGCGAGGGTGCTGAGATCTGCAAGATCGCTCTGCAGATCAGTGAGTTTGGTCTGCAAGGTACCGTACTGTGTCAAGGTGGCGAAGGTAGCCTCGGCCCACTCCTTGGTAGCAATCTTCGTATCTATATAGTTCTTGAGTTCGGCAAGCTGCTGGTCGAGCGCAGTATCCTTGGCCTGGAGGTCGGCGATAAGGGTCTTGATGGCCGCTATTTCATCCTCCAATGCCTGCTTGGTAGCGGTATCGGCAGCGGCATTGGCATCGAGCTGCTGCTGGAGGTCGGCAGCCTCGTCCTGAAGGTCTTTGATAAGTGCTTCGATCGCTACATCCACCGCCTCAAGGTCATCGATAGACTTGTTGATGTTTGTGATCTGCTGCTCGATGGTGGCAATGGTACTGTTGATGGCATCGATCTGTGACTGCAAGCCGGCAATGGCCGTATTGATGGTAGCTAATTTGGCATCGACCGTAGCAAGAACATCCTGAACGGCCTTTGCTATGGCTGCGTCGATGACACCGTTGTTGTCCTCGATAGCCGTCTCGATGGCCTGCTTGTAGGCAGCGGTGAGCTCGCTCTTGGCCTGTTCGAGAGCAGCCTGCTGGGCGGCGAGCTTCTCGGTCAGGGCCTCGTCGAGGCTGTCGACCTTGGTATCAAGTGCGGCGAGCTTGCCATCGATGGTGGCGATGTCGTAGTAGCCCTGGGCAAGGGTCTCGTTGACCCACTGCTTCATGGATGCCTCGCTATTGGCAATGGCTGTAGCGATAGCCTCGGTATAGGCAGCGGTAATCTCCTCCTTGGCAGTGGCAATAGCCTCGGTGTAGGCTGTGGTGAGCTCGGTCACCGCAGCAGCGATGTCGGCAGCGACAGCGGCATCCATCTCGGCACGCAAGGCACTGATGGCAGCAGCAATGTCGGTAGCAATCTTATTGTTGATGCGGGTCTCGGCAGTGGCGATGGCAGTGTTGAGGGCCTCGATGCTTGCCTTGATGGCCGAAAGCTCGGTCTGCAGGCTGTCGTACTGCTCCAAGGTAGCGAAGGTGGCCTTCACCCAGTCCTCTGTGGCGACACCCTTGCCCATTTCCTTGGCGAGCGCGGCGAGCTGCTCATCAACATAGGTCTTGAGCGCAGCAATCTGCCCCTCGAGTTCAACATCCTTGGTCTTAAGGGCAGCAGTCTCTTGGTTGATCGCTTCGAGGTCGGCCTCGATGGTGCTCTTGAGGGCTTCCAGCTGGTCGAGTAGCGCCTGCTTGGTGGCGGCGTTCTCCCCTTGAAGCTCGCTCTTAAGGGCGGCTATCTGGGCGTCGGTAGCAGCCAGCTCCTCTTCAAGCGTCTTGGCAACGGTCTCTAATGTTGTCGTGTAATCGCTGAGGGCAGCGTCGGCAGCCTCCAAATCATCAAGTGAGGAGTTGATGGCGGCAATCTGCTGCTCTACGGAGGCAATGGATGCCCCTTCGACCATTTCGATACGGTCGCTCAGGTCCTGTATCGCGTGGTCATACCTTTCGCAGCCGGCAAGGAGCACGGCGATGCTAAACAATAATGCAAATGTCTTTTTCATATCTATATCTTTAGTTTTGTGTTATTCGTTGACAATCTCAATGGTGGTGGCTACGCGGGCCTCATCATAGGAGGCAGCGTCGTGCTTGATGCCGGCACCCGCGGTCTCGACACGGTCGGCAGGGATGAGCCACTGACCGAGGACACGCTTCACGGCCTCGGCACGCTGCAACGACACACGCTGGTTGGCCGCCTCACCGCCTACGGGGTCGCCCCAGCCGGTGACACGGATGCGGATGCTCTTGTCGGCCTTCAGCATATCGGCCATCTGGCGCACCTTGTCGCGCTCGCTCGGCTCAATCCATATGCTGTTGAACGAGAAGTAGATGACGGGGAAGGGTGACACCTCGGGATCCGGCTCGGGGGTGGGAGCTACAGGCTCTTCGATGGGGGTCATAGGCACGACGGGGAGGGTGTCGACAGGCTCTTCAACCACAGGAGCGGGAAGCGTGTCGGCGGGTTCTTCAACCACAGGAGCGGGTGCAGCCACGGGCTCCACGAGGGGAGGCTGCCCCGAGGGCTTGCCCAGGCGCAGGGTTATCTTGAGGCCCGCATCCATCAGGCTATTGGTGACATGCAGCTCGGGTATCCCATCCATGGGCTTGCCCGTGAGGTGGGTGTAGCCTCCATAGAGCCCTACCGAGAGGGCGGGAGTGACGGCATAGGAGGCTTGGGCACCGAGCCCGAGGCCTAGATGCCAGGCATCGCTGTTGCCGACCACGAGCGATGCGTCGGTCTTGTGTACGAGAGTGGCTGAGGTGCCCACAGCCGAGAGGGCTGGGGAGAGCTCGACACGCCAACGACTATCCTTGGTGGCAGCGAAGAGGGCAAGTACGTTCATATTGGCCTGCACGCCATAACGTTGCACGAAGACGCGGCTCTCGAGGTCCTTGTAGTAGTGGCCCTCCAGTCCTGCAGGGACATATTTGTGGCGGAGGCCGTCGGTGCCTAAGAAATAGTCCTTGAAGAAGCAGCACGAGCGCTCGGCCATGAACTGCTGACCCCAAGTGCCCGACAGCTCGAGCGCCCACAGGGCATTGAGGCGATAGCCCACTGCAAGGCCTGCGGCCCAGCCTGGACGGAACTGATCGGCACCAAACGAGCTGAAGTTGGCGGTGGACATGGGCATACCGATGTGGAGCCCAACATAGAAGCCTGCAGCCGTATTGTCGGCAAGACTGTCTGCAACGGCTGTCGCCTCGGCACGCAAACTGCCGGGCAGCCACAGCAAGAGGGCAATCAGGAGATGGGAAATTATGATTCTCTTCATCATGAATTTATTTTAATAAAATTGAATTGCAAAGGTACTCCGATAAAAGGAGGTGTCGAAATTATCGGCGTTGCAGTTCTACAAAGCCGTGTTGCATTTTTACAAAAATATGAATTGCCGCATCCAACAACGGGGTTCACCTCACGCACCCAGCCGAATGAGAAGAGCACAGGGAGAACAAGCAAAAAAAAGGCCATTCCATCGGGGGAAAGGCCGTGTCTTCATTACAGCATAGAGGGCATGTTTTTTATTTAACGTGAATGACCAGAATGGTGCGCCTGGGGTTACAAAAGTTCATAAATCGGTTGGCGGTGGCATGAACAGAGAGTTTCGTCTTCACTTCATCCCCTCGACAAATTCGGTGGGAGTGAGGCCTGTGACCTTCTGAAAGTTGCGCCAGGCAGTAGAGCGCTGGCGGTAGCCTACATAGTTGAAGAGCTCCTGAATGTTGGCTTCGGGATCTTCCTTCATCGCCTTTACCACATAGCCAATACGGCGTTGGGTGAGGTACTCCACGAAGGTCATGCCCGTATTGCGCTTGAAGGCTTCGCCAATGTAGGTGCGGTTCGAGTCTAACAAGTCGGCCAGCGAGGTGAGGCTTAGCTCGGGGCTGCGCCACTGGTCGCCCGCCTCCAACGACAACGTGATGAGCCGCCAAAGCTGGTCGGTCTCGGCATGGGAAATCTCTTCCTCATGAGGCTCAGCAGCTACATTCGGGGCCAAAAGGCGCTCATTCAGTTCATAATGGGTGACAGCCACAAAGAAGAGCATCCACACCAACTGATGTGCCAGCACAAGCCAATGTGCATGGGTCATCTGTATGGCAAAGTGCAACACGCCTATCAGACAGAAACCTATGGCATAGCACAGGATGAAGCGACGGTCGGCACTGCTGTGACGCCAGTCGTAAGGCACGAGGAGAAGCGAGAAGGCGTAGAGGAGCATGATGAGAAGAGTTAGCAGGCGGAACCACACATTGAACTCTCCAATATGTTGCCACAGATCAGAATAAGTGTAAAGAGGGGTATACTGGACGCCTGCGCACATGCCGATGATGACCAGCAAGAGCAGGGGCACAAACAGCAACACATACAACTTGGCACGACCCATGGTGGGGCGGATAACCTCCAAGAGGTAGAGGAAGAAGGTCATCTGACAGAGCAGGGGCACAAAGGTGTGCTCGGGCTCAAAGAGGGTGGCATCGGCAGGTGCCGTCCCCGCCCATGTGCGGAAGATGAAGGTGAAGGTGAAAAATGCCGACACCCAGTTGAAGAGCGCCTGGATGGTACGCGAGTAGTCGCCAGTCTCAGTGCGGCGACGCCACAGAAGCACGCCGCAGGTGATGAAGGTGGCGGTCATCAAGACCAAAAGGATTGTGGTAATATATATCATAGTCCGTATTGTGTGATTAGTCTGTGAGAATAAAGAAGAGGCGTATGCCATATTCTTCCATTTCTGAGGACAAAGATAGTGATATTTTGAAAATAATGCAGAAACTGGTTTGCTTTTGCTCGCAAAGGGACCTTGCCTTACGGCCAGCTACTTGGCGCTCGCTGAAAATAAGCACTCATACAACTCGTTAAAACAAGTTTTACTCGTTGCAGGTTGCTTATTTGCTCGCTTCTTCGTACCTTCGCAAAAAAAATAGAAATGATATGCTGAAAGTAGAGATTATAAACCGCTCGCACCACGCACTACCTACCTATGCCACTCCCTTGTCGGCAGGTATGGACCTGCGTGCCAACCTCACTGAACCCATCGTACTGAAACCCCTCGCACGCTGCATCGTGCCCACAGGACTCTTCATCGCCCTGCCCGAAGGATATGAGGCGCAGGTGCGCCCACGCAGCGGACTGGCCATCAAGAAGGGTATCACCGTGCTCAACTCGCCCGGCACCGTGGATGCCGACTACCGTGGTGAGGTGGGCGTGATCCTGGTGAACCTGTCATCGGAGAACTTCGTCATCGAAGACGGCGAACGCATAGCACAGATGGTCATCGCACGCCACGAGCAGGTGGAGTGGGAGGCCGTGGAGGTGCTCAGCGAAACCGAGCGCGGAGCAGGTGGATTCGGTCATACGGGAGTGTGATTTTAAATTGAGAACTGAAAATTGAAAATTGTTTTTGGAGTTCAGGAGTGTCGGAGTTACAGGAGTTCAGACAAATGTAATGACTGATGGCAACTCTCCCCTCTTGCTTCTCTCTCTCTAAACTGCCCCATGCTTATGTTTCACCCTCGACAACTGTTGCTGATATTGGTCGTGCTACTCGCCTCGTGTGGTACGGTACGTAGGGGCGTGGTGCCCAGCGAGGAGGCATCGCTGCCTATGCCAGACCAACGAAAGTACGAGTACTACTTCCTCGAAGCTATACGACTGGAGCAGCAACAACGCTACGACGAGGCACACGAGATGCTGCAACATTGTCTCGCAATATGCCCCGCAGCGCCATCGGCACAATACAAAATGGCTACATACCTCTTTGCCTTAAGCCAAAAGGAGAGGGCTGCCGAGGCTTTGCTCAAGGCAGTAAAGGGCGAACCTGACAACTATTGGTACAAACAGTCATTGGCATCGTACTACCAAAGCAACCGTGAATATGACAAGGCCATAGCACTCATCGAAGAGATGCAGGGACAGTTTCCTAAACGTAATGGCGAACTGCTACCAGCATTGATAAACCTATACGGACTTGTAGCACAGTACGACAAGGTAATCGATGCGCTCGGCAGACTCGAAGTAATCATAGGCAAGTCTGAAGCCATCAGCATGGAGAAGGCGCGCTATTACCTACTCATGGGCAACAGGGAGGGAGCCTTCAGCGAGGTGGAAGCGCTGGCCGAAGAGTATCCCGACAACAGCTATTACCGCGTGATACTGGCCGAGGTGTATATGAACCATGAGCGTACCGAAGAGGCAGAATCCATATTGCTCAATGTACTGTCAGAAGAGCCTAATAATGGACCAGCAAAAATCACGCTCACAGAGTATTACAAGCTCATAGGAGACACCACACGCTACCTCGCTATGGCAGACGCGGTGATGATGGCCGACGAAGTAAACGAGGAACTCAAGGTGAGAATGATGGCACAGCTCATCACCGAAGATACCGACAGCCTATGGGTGATGGAGCTTTTCGAACGAGCCATCGAGCGGCCTCAGCAAACGGCACGCCTCGGACATCTGTGCGTACAATACATGATGGCGCTGCATCAACCCGAGGAACGCGTGCGACCCATATTGCTGCGCATGCTGGAAGTAGAACCCGACAACATCCCTGCACGAAGCCAACTGCTATCGTATGCCGTCCAACGCAACGATGTGGAGGAGATGATAAGCATCTGTACGGAGGGTATCGACTACACCCCCGAGGTACTGGAATTCTATTATTATAAAGGTATAGGGTTGGGGTATTTCATGCAACGCCCACAAGAGGCTCTCGAAACCTTCCGCCAGGCCACCCGACAGATCCATGAAGAGAGCGACATACAGATGGTGACAGACCTCTACAGCACTATGGGCGACCTGCTGCAAGAGATGGGAGAAACCACAGAAGCATGCGCCTCGTACGAAGCTGCGCTGCAATATGCCCCCAATCACTCCCTGGTGCTCAATAACTATGCCTACCTCCTCGCCCAAGAGGGGAACGACCTTGAGAAGGCCGAGCAGATGAGCCGGAAAGCGATAGAGGCCGAACCCAACAACGCGACCTACCTCGACACCTACGCTTGGGTATTATACAAGCTGAAACGCTACAAAGAGGCACTCACCTATATAGAACAAGCTTTGTCGAACGACACGCAGCCCAGCGATGTGCTCTACGAACATGCGGGCGACATAAGTCTCCGGGCTGGACACAAGGCAAAGGCTCTCGACTACTGGCGCAAAGCCCTCGACCTGCAGCGCAGCACCGGAACAGTAGACAAAGAATTGAAAAAGAAAATCAAAACAAACAAATAACATTTATGCTATGAAGACTAGATCATACATCAGCCTTGCAGCTATCGCACTGTTCACTATTGCCCTCACGGGTTGTCGCTCGACCCATAACATCACCGAAAATTCGGCCAAGCTATCTCGAAAGCAACGCAGCGAGTTGCTCGCCCCCTTAGCACAATATCCTGTCGATGTGGAAACCGTGTCGGCCAAAACAACGCTCACCCTCACCTATGAAGGATTTACTACACCTACCCTCAAAGGACGCTTGCGCATGCACCGCGACGAAATGGTACAGATGAGCATCACCGCCTTCGGACTGATGGAGATTGCATGCGTGGAATTTACACCCAAAGGGGCATACATCATTGACAAGGTAAACAAACGATATGCTCTGTTTGACTATTCGTCAGGGCTGATGAACTATGCAGGCATCAGCTTCAGCGCTGTGCAGGCTCTATTCTGGAACCGTATCTTCATACCCGGAGAGAAAGAAGCATGGAAGAAAGCCGAGAACTTTGACATCGCCAAAGCTGGCAACCAATGTCTCGTGGAACCCAGACAACAACGGACGCTGAAGTGCAAGTTCTACACCGACGAGGAATGCAAACATCTGGAACAAACCGACCTCACCCTACAGCAATATGAGGCGACATGGAGATATGGACAGCTCGAAACTATAGGCACCTTTACCTATCCCACCCAACACGATGTGTCGGTGAGTGGATCGTCGCGCGCCATCGGGGCGAGCATAAACCTCACAAATATCTCGACCCTCAACACGGAATGGAATAGTACCGATCTGTCGCGATACAAAGAGGTAGACCTGGACCAGGTGATGTCGATACTTAACATGCTCAGATAATCATGAAGCGTATCCTCTGCCTTATCCTCACCTCGTGCCTTATCGCCATCGCCTACGGACAGACCAACCCGAAGGTGAAGGAGATGGAGAACCAACGCAGCAAACTGGAACAAGAGATCAGCGAATCAGAGAAACTGCTCTCGACAACCCAAAAGGATGTTGACGGACAATTGCAAGCGCTATCGGCACTGACCGCACAGATAAAGAAACAACAACAACTCGTCAATAGACTCGATGCCGACATACGAGCCACAGACCGAGAGATAAAAAACATCGAAGCCCAACTGGTGACCCTAAAGACGGAATTGGAGCGTCGACGCGAACACTATGCTCACGCCCTACGGCTGATGGCAACAAAGAACTCCTTCGAGAATAAATTGATGTTTCTTCTCTCAGCAGATTCATTCAACCAAATGGTGCGCCGCATGCGCTACCTGAGAGAGTACTCGTCCTTCCAACAGAAACAGGGAGAGGAACTGATGGAGAAACAAGAGGAGCTAAACCTAAAACGTACCGAACTGGAACATACACGCAAAGCCAAACAGACACTGCTCGCCAAACGAGTGGAGGAGAAGAAAACACTGGACCGACGCAAAGCCGAACAGCAAAAAATCGTGGGCTCGCTCCAAAAGAGACAAAAGGAGATACGCAACCGCATTGCTCAACAACAAAAAGAACGTAACCGACTCAATGCTGAGATAGACCGCATCATCGAGGAGGAAATAGCAGCGCGCAATGCCGAACAACAAAAAAATGAAGACAAGGCAACTGGCGGAGACACCAAACAAGACGGAAAGACCATGCCTACTTACAAGCAGAACGCGGCAGACAAGAAACTGACGGGTTCTTTCGAAAGCAACAAGGGACGACTCCCCGTACCTATCACAGGACCATACCTGGTAACCTCGCACTACGGAGTAAACTATGTAGAGGGACTGAAGAATGTGAAGTACAATAACAATGGCATAGACATCCGCGGCCAACAGAACTGCCAAGCCCGTGCTGTCTTTGAAGGTTCGGTATCGTTTATCTTCGAACACCCGCAAATACAGGGATCGTATATTGTCATGGTGCGCCACGGACAATATATCTCGGCATACTTCAACCTTGCCTCACTCAAAGTAAAGAAGGGCGATAAGGTGAAGATAAACCAACCATTGGGACTCATCCGCCCCGATGCCTCGGGCAACTACACCATGCAGTTCCAACTGCGCAAGGATACACAAAGCCTCAACCCTGGAGAGTGGATAGCACTTTGATTAACTTATGCCAATACAAAACAATAATATGACTATCAATGACCGCCTCACCCAAGTGGTGAACGAACTCACTGCCCCTGACGCCTGCGATACGCTACTGCATCACCACACAGATGGTAGTCCCCTACCCTCGCTGAATGTGCTGACCGAGATTATCGACCTCTGCCGGGCAATACTCTTCCCTGGGTACTTCGGACACTCGGGCATCAGCAGTCATACCATAGCCTACCATACCGGTGTGAATGTGGAAAACCTCTTCAGCAAACTTACTGGACAGATACAAGCCGGATTATGCTTTGCGGAGGAACATAGCTCTACACAAACAGATGCCGCATGCATTGCCACACAATTTATTGAGCGACTGCCCCACCTGCGCCGTATGCTCGCCACCGATGTGGTAGCAGCCTACGAGGGCGACCCCGCAGCGACCAGCTATGGTGAGGTCATCAGCTGCTATCCAGCCATACGTGCCATCAGCAACTACCGCATAGCACACGAACTGCATCTATTGGGAGTACCTCTCATACCCCGCATCATCACCGAAATGGCCCATAGCGAGACTGGTATCGACATACACCCCGCAGCAACCATAGGAAGCCACTTCACCATTGACCATGGCACGGGTGTGGTCATCGGAGCCACCAGCATACTTGGCAACCATGTGAAGCTATATCAAGGTGTCACCCTCGGGGCCAAGAGCTTCCCCCTCGATGCACAAGGCAACCCGATTAAGGGAATTGACCGACACCCCATACTCGAAGACAATGTCATCGTATATAGCAATAGCACCATACTCGGGCGCATCACCATAGGACACGATGCTGTCATAGGGGGTAATGTATGGGTGACCGAAGACATTGCACCTAACGAAAAAGTACTACAACGAAGGTAACCATACTTGACTATCAAGCAATCTGTTCGCAAAAAATTGGAAGATTGAAAAAATGTTACTACCTTTGCCCGAAAATAGGTCTATAATATAGAGACAAACATAATTAACAATAATTCAAAACATTCAATCACCATGAGAAAAATCTCTCTTATGCTTGTTGCACTCTTCTGCATGATATTTGCAGCGCAAGCACAAACAGTGACTGACTTGACGCAGTTGGATAACGATGCAACGTATACACTGCAGAGCAAGCGCGCAATCTTGCTCTATAGTGATGCAATGCCCAACAACTTGTGTACAAGCACTGGCAAGTCAGTAGGAACAGTGACCTACAACAAGGAAGACATCAAACAACAGTTCCGCATCGAGAAGAAGGGCAACAACTACTATCTCTTCAGCATCGCTGCCGAGAAGTATGTAGGTGCTGACGGTAGCTACACCGCTACTGCATCAGCTGCTATCACCTTCGAGAATGTAGGCGGCGACTATCCCTGGAAGCTCCTTATCGCTGGAAAGGGTATGAACTCACAGGTGCCTAACCAAAAAGACGCTGGTATAATCATCGATGGATGGACAAGCACTGATGAGGGTAACTGCTACAAGATCGAAGAAGCCGTAGTAAAGGCTAAGACCTACACCATCGATGTGCTCGGTGCCGACAATGGCGGTGTCACCTTCGAGGGCAAGGAGTATAAGGATGGACAGACTTTCGAAGCCAAAGCGGTGAAGAGCAATTCCCTCACTGCATCAGCAGTAGATGGCAAGTTTGCTGTAGTAAACATCGAGGGCACAACCGTCTATGTAAGCTATTTCAATGACAATACTAAGTTCTACACCATCCGCGGTGGTCATGGTGGTTATTTGAGCTTGGGCGAAGGATACACCAACGGTGGATTGCTCCTCACCAAGACCGATCTTCCCAAAGACAAAAAGGGCATCTGGGCTTTCGTTGAGCAAAGCAAGGATGTGTACAAAATTTACAATGCCTCTACTGGACTCACCAAGGAGCTTGGCTTCACTGGAGCTGACGAGAATGCACGTGCTACAATGGTAGCCCTTGGCACAACTACACACGCTACCGAGTTTGAAGGTTCTTTCGACTTCACCAACGGAGATGCCAGCTACATCAAGAGCAAAGGAACCACCAACTGGTGGAACAAGCGTGGCAACTACTTGGCTTATTGGAACACCGGTTCTGTTACTGGCGACCAAGGCAGTAAGTTCTTCCTCGAAGAGGCCGAGTATGTAAGCTACCCTGATGAGTACATCCATGAGATTTCTGATATCACAGGCATCGAGGCATTCGAACCCAAGAACCCCAACACTTTGTGGTACACCACCTCTGCTGAGGCTGCTGGCGTAAACTACCCCTGGATGGAATATGCACTCCCCTTGGGTAATGGTGAGCTCGGCTGTATGGTATTCGGTGGTGTAGCTCACGAAGAGCTCCAGTTTAACGAGAAGACCCTTTGGAGAGGTGAAGCCAATAAGGTTGGTGCAGGTGGTGGCGAACGCACCTTCATGAACTTCGGTTCGCTCATCATCGCCAATAAAGACAATAGCATCTTTACCGAAGGTGTAACCGACTATGTACGCTACCTCGACATCGAAGAGGGTATCGCTGGCGTATCGTTCAAGAACGCTAACGGCACCAAGCAGACACGCAAGTACCTCAGTTCAGCTCCCGATCAGGTAATCGCAGGTCAGTACAAGAGCGAGGGTGAGGATAAGATGAACCTCGTATTCTCTCTCGAGCCTGGTGCAGGCATCAATGCCGGCCAAGTAACCTACGAGGGTAACACCGCATCATTCTCTGGCGCAATGACCGTGAAGTACGCTACTCGCCTGCATGTGGTAGCCGATGAGAATGCAACAATCACTGCTACCTCTTCAGGTATTAATGTAAAGAACGCTACTGAAGTACACTTCTACCTCAAGGGTGCGACCAACTTCAATGGCGACATGGAGGTGCTCGACAACTACTTCACCGAAGAGACAGAAGCTGATGTAAACAACAACGTAAAGACTGCTATCGAAGCTGCCATTGACAAGGGATTCCATAAGGTAGAGGCCGATCATGTGGCCGACTTCACAGCTATCACAAAGCGCATGACCTTCGACCTCGGCTTGACCACACCTACCGTGGATACCAAGACCCTTATCGACAACTACTTCCCCAACAACGGTAATGCCGACAGTAAGGAGAACGACCATTTGTTCCTCGAGCAGCTCTACTTCCACTATGGCCGCTACCTCGCTATCAGTTCAAACCGCAAGCCCATCGCAGCCCCCAACAACTTGCAGGGTATCTGGAACGACCGTGGCACTGAATCACCTTGGAACTCGGATGTACATACCAACATCAACATCCAGATGAACTACTGGCCTACTGAGATCACTAACCTCTCAGACCTCCACAAGCCCTTCGTGAACTTCATCATCCGTGGCGCACAGAGCGCTGGTTGGAAGGAAGTTGGTAAGCGTTACAACGATGGCCACGGCTGGAGCGTGCTCACAGAGACCTCACTCTACAACAGTATGAGTACATGGGGCGACAACTACCTCGTAGCCAATGTATGGTACACCAGCCACCTCTGGATGCACTATCGCTATACACAGGACAAGGAGTTCTTGAAGAAGGCCTTCCCCGTAATGTGGGATTGCGCAGAGTTCTGGTTCCACCGCTTGATTGAGGACCGTGGTTTCGATAACAAACAAGATGAGCAAGCAAGTGTAAAGAACTACCACACTCCTTACAAGTACGAACCCGACGGCACATTCGTAGCTCCCAATGAGTTCAGCGCCGAGCAGCACGACAACCAAACAGAGGATGGTACCGCACACGCTCAACAGATGATCTACTACCTCTTCATGAACCTCAAGGAGGCTATCGACATCCTTGGAGTTGAGGAGTTGGGCATCACAGCTGAACAGATTGAAAAGCTCAACCTCTACCTCGACAAGACCGACAACGGTTTGCATACCGAGACTTATACTGGCGCTTGGGGTGAGACCTACAACGGCGTGAAGAAGGGTGAAAAGCTCCTCCGCGAATGGAAGTATACTCCGTTTGATATCTCTAACGACCGTGGACACCGCCACATGTCACATATGATGGCTCTCTTCCCCTTGGATCAAATTACTCCCGAGAGCGAGTACTTTACTCCCGCAGTGAATTCACTCAAGCTCCGTGGTGATGCTGCTACAGGTTGGTCAATGGGTTGGAAGGTAAACCTCTGGGCACGTGCTCAAGATGGTGACCACGCACATATTATCATCAAGAACGCACTCAAGCACTCTACCGACTATGGTACCAATGCTGGTGCTGGTGGTATCTACTACAACCTCTTCGACTCACATGCTCCGTTCCAGATCGATGGTAACTTCGGTGTATGTTCAGGTATCGCAGAGATGCTCATGCAGAGCGCTCACGGCTACATCAATGTATTGCCCGCACTGCCTGCAGTATGGGAGGCACAAGGTAAGGTGACCGGCATGAAGGCTATGGGTAACTTCACCGTTGGCTTCGAGTGGGAAAATGGTAAGTGCCGCGTAATACGCATCCGCAGCCATGCCGGTTCAGAGCTCCGCGTACGCTGCAACCGTGCTGCCAAGGAAAGCATCAGCCAAGCTATCGTAGTAGTTGACGGCGTACAAACCTCTGTAGAGGTAGACGCAAACGGCATCGCTACAATACCTTGCGCAAAGGGTAGCTCTGTAGTCATCGACTTCGTTGATGGTGCAGGAGTAGACATGCCCGAAGTTGAAAAAAAAAGCGCAAAAATCTATTCACTCGACGGACGTCAAGTAAGTAAGATGCAGCCTAAGACAATCTATATCGTTGACGGAAAGAAGGTAATGCTTCCGTAATTGACGAAAGATTCCACAATAAATAGGGGAGAGGGCAACTTCTCCCCTATTTTATTGTACATACAAGACACATTATAAAAAATATTAAAATATTTTGTACTCCTATCACTTTGTCGTACTTTTGTGAGATATTAGCGATAGAAGAAACAACTTAAAAATAAAAATATGAAGAAACTATTAACAGCCCTTTGTGCAGCAGCAGTAGCGTTGCCCATGTGGGCACAAGCCGAAGATCCTATTGTAATGACTATCAATGGCGAAGATATTACTCGCTCTGAATTTGAATACTCATACAATAAGAACAATACAGATTTGGTGATCGATAAGGCCTCACTCGATGAGTATGTAGAGCTTTTCGTAAACTACAAACTTAAGGTAGCCGCTGCCCACGATGCCCAACTCGACACCATGGCATCATTCCAAAAGGAGGTGGCAGATTATCGCGCTCAACAAGCGGAGGAATATCTGCTCGATTGGGATTTTATAGAAGAAGAGGCGCGTAAGACCTACGACGTTACAGTACAAAATATTGGTCCTGATGGTCTATTCCAAGCGGCACATATCCTTATACGCCTCCCACAACAAGCCTCAGTTACTGAGCAGGCGAAAGCCAAGCACCGCATCGACTCGCTATACATGGAATTGAATAATGGAGCGAACTTTGCCGAACTTGCTAAACAATATTCCGAAGATCCAGGCAGTGCTCGTGATGGCGGTATGTTGCCATGGTTATATAAGGGACAACTGCTCAAGGAGTTTGAAGAAGTGGCGTTGCTCATGCAACCTGGAGAGTTGAGCCAACCAGTACTCTCTCCCGTCGGATACCATATCATATATATGAATGACCGCAAGCAGTTTGAGCCCTATGAGTATCACCATGATGGGATTATCCAGTTCCTGGAACAACGTGGGATACGAGCTCAGGCAAAACGCTCAATGGGTAAGAAGTTGGCTGCTAAGATGGGCGGTGGCATCACCTCAAAGCAGGCTCTTGAACTTGCCGAGAAGGAACTTGACAGTAAATATCCCGAATTCGGTTTCCTGATGAATGAGTTTTATGAAGGTTCATTGCTCTATGAAATCAGTGTACGAGAAGTATGGGATAAGGCAGCCAACGATGAGAAGGGGTTGGAAAAATTCTTTAAGAAGAATAAGAAGAACTACCGCTATGACGAACCCGTATATCAAGGTCTCGTAGTACATTGCATTTCTGACGATGTGCTGAAGCAGGTAAAGAAGGTAGTAAAGAAGCAGCCACAAAAAGAATGGGTGAAGGTCATACGCGAAAACTTCAACAGCGACTCACTGATGCAGGTGCGCATGATACGCGGGCCCTTCACTGTGGGTAAAAGTAAGTATGCCGACTATTACGCTTTCGGAGTAGGCGAACGCCCTGAAGCGGTAGCATCATTGCCCTTCACTGGCGTAGTGGGTAAGTTGCAGAAGAAAGCTCCCGATACCTATGAGGATGTACGAGGAGAGGTCACAGCCGACTATCAGAACCATTTGGAGAAGTTGTGGGTTAAAGAACTGCGTGCAAAATATCCAGTAATACTTTACCCTGAAGCCTTGGCTACAGTAAACCAACATTAATGGTTACAAGAAACTTGTATCACCTCAATTGCCCCTTATGAAAAGAATAGGGAAATTTAGTTTGCTTTGCGCTCTCCTGTTTATGGTCTCATGCCAGCAAAAGGTAGAACACGGAGGCAAAACGCCATTAGTACAGGTGGGGAACCATTTCCTCTACTTAGAGGAGATGAACCAATCTCTGCCTTACGGCATATCGGGGACAGATAGCATAGACTTTGTGAACAGATTTATTCGCAAATGGATAGAAGACCAAGTGCTCTACGAGAAGGCAGAACACAATGTGCGCGACGATGAGCATATAGCGCAGATGGTTGCCGAATATCGGCGTACGCTGGTGATGAACAAGTACGAGCGCGAGTTGCTACAACAAAAAATGCCCGAAGAGCTCTCCGAAAAGGAGCTACAACACTACTATAACGAAAACAGACAACTCTTTATCCTCGAAGAGCCTGTAATAAAAGGAGTGTTCATAAAGGCTCCGCTCACATCACCCGGATTGAAAGATCTAAAACAATGGTACAAGGAGAGGAATGACGAGGCAATGGAATTGTTGGATAAATATGCCTTCCGTAATGCAGTACTCTATGAGGACTTCTACGAGTCTTGGCTGCCTGTATCAGAGCTTGAGGCAAAGGTGATTGTAGACCTCGCAAAACTAAGTGAGGACTTTGAAAAATATCGTAACATTGAGGTTGAGGATGAAGAATACTGTTACCTTCTCCACATAGAAGAATATGTAATGAAGGGAGAGGTGAAACCCTACGACCTTGCACGACACGAGATTGTAAACCTATTGGCAAACAATCGCAGAGTGCAGTTTATGGATAAGGTGAAGGAAGATTTGTATAATCAGTCCGTAGAAATGGGCAGAATTAAATATTATGACAATGAAACGAGGCAAATTGTGGGCGACATTGTGCACGCTGCTGATGATAGCAATGCCGCTGATGGCACAAGATAATGTAATAGACGAAGTACTTTGGGTTGTAGGCGACGAGGCCATACTGAAGTCTGATGTTGAGCAAGCACGTCTGTTCTATATGATGCAAGGGAAATCTATAGAGGGAGACCCCTATTGTGTCATTCCCGAGCAGTTGGCTATTCAGAAACTATTCTTGCACCAAGCTGCAGTAGATAGTATAGAAGTCACTGACCAAGAGGTGATAAATGCTGTAGAGAACGAGATAAACCAGCGCATATCCCAAATCGGTTCACGCGAGAAGATGGAGGAGTATTATGGCAAAACCTCTACGCAGATACGCGAAGAACTACGCGAAACGATGCGTGACCGCATGATTGTGGAGAAAACGCAATATGCCCTCTTTGAAAACATAAAGGTAACCCCCGCCGAAGTGCGCAATAGCTATGCGCATATGAGAGAGGAGGAAATCCCCTTTGTTCCTACTCAAGTGGAGGTGCAAATCATTACCCAACAACCCGAGATCCCTTTGGAGGAGATTGAACGCGTCAAATCAGAACTGCGAGAATATGCCGAGCGTGTCAACAACGGAGATGCACAATTCTCCACCTTGGCGGTATTCTATTCACAAGATGAGGCTTCTGCGCGCCGAGGAGGAGAGCTCGACTTCTTTGGCCGTGGCGAGATGGTGCCCGAATTCTCTGCTGTAGCATTCAATCTCACAGACCCCAATAAGGTATCAAAGATTGTAGAGACCGAATTCGGCTTCCACATCATTCAACTCATTGAAAAGCGTGGCGACCGCATCAGAGCCCGACATATATTACGCAAGCCAAAGGTTCCTGCTGAGAGTCTGAAAGCCTCAATAGAAAAGCTCGATTCGCTGGCAAGAGATATCCGCAATGGCAAAATCTCATTTGAAGAGGCTGTAGGGCAATCAGACGACAAAAACACACGCAAGAATTTTGGACTGATGAGCAATGAGATGACTCTATCTTCACGCTTTGAATTACAAGAGCTACCACAAGAAGTCGCCCGAGCAGTATATACGATGGAGGTAGGCGATGTGTCTCGCCCCTTTGTCATGATTGACAAACGAGGCAAAGAGGTGTGTGCTATCGTGAAGCTCAAGAATCGTATTGAAGGCCATAAAGCAACTCCTACCGAAGACTTCCAGGTAGTAAAAGATGTCATCATTGCACAAATCAAAGAAAAGAAACTGGAAGAGTGGATCAAAGAAAAACAAGAAACCACCTATGTAAGAATTAATGGCGACTGGTGCGATTGTGAATTTCAATATCCAGGATGGATAAAGAACTAATCATGCGCAAACACATAGCGATATTGTTGGCAACATTGGCGGTTTATACCTCCTTTGCGACACCATCGGGGCAGCAACAAGTTGAGCCGCAACATGTCGTGCCGGATACGATAATGATAGCACCTACAGACACCACAGACGAGCGTTATGTGTATTTGCTGCATGCCGACGAGACACGGTTTAACCAACTCATCAATCCCGATGCACAGATACTTGTGGGAGATGTGGTATTCCGCCACGATAGCATGTATATGTATTGCGATAGCGCACTCTTCTACGAAGCAAGCAATTCGCTCGACGCCTATGGCAATGTACGCATGAACCAGGGCGACACTCTTTTTCTCTACGGAGACAGGTTGCATTATAGCGGTGATGAGATGTTGGCAAAGGTGCGAGACAATGTCGTGATGATAGACAAAGCGATGACACTCACCACCGATAGCCTCAACTATGACCGCACGATAAATCTCGGGTATTATTTTAACTGGGGAACCGTAGAGGACACGCTCAATGTGCTCACCTCTGAATGGGGAGAATATGACACGCAGACCAACGATGCCGTATTCAACTATGAGGTGACGCTTACTCACCCCAACTTTGTACTCACATCAGACACCCTGCGATACAACACAAAGACACAGGTAGCTACCATTGTAGGGCCATCAAACATTAACAGCAATCGGAATCATATATATTCCACTTTAGGACGCTACAATACAGCCACCGAGCAAGCATTCTTATTGAATCGATCCGTCCTCACCAATGATGATAAGCGTTTAGTGGGCGATAGCATCTACTATGACCGAAATAGAGGATATGGCGAAGCATTCAAGCATGTAGAAATGGATGATTTTGCCGGGAAGACACGCCTTACAGGGGACTATACCTATTATAACGAGTTGACAGACTCGGCCTATGCTACCCAGCGTGCCATAGCCATCGATTACTCGCAGGGAGATAGCATGTTTATTCATGGCGATACATTACGACTGCTTTCCCGATATCCAGATACCGACTCAGTATACCGCATCGTGCAGGCATATCGTAAGGTGCGCATCTATCGCGAAGATGTACAAGCTGTATGCGACTCATTGGTATTCAACTCACTTGACTCGTGCATGACGATGTATTTTGACCCCGTTGTATGGAATGGGCCGCAACAGGTCTTGGGCGAGGTGATACGCGTATACCTTAATGACAGCACTGTAGAATGGGCACATGTGGAAAACCAAGCGCTAATCGTAGAGCAGGTTGACACGAATAAGTTTAACCAGATTGGAGGCCGAGATATCAAAGCCTACTTTGTGAATGGGAACATCGACAGGTCTGACATTACAGGCAATGTAATGGTAGTCTACTACTACACAGAAGAGGGCGATAGTGTCGCTTTCGGCATGAATACAACAGAATGTAGCTATTTGACCGCATATATGAAGGATCGTCAGGTAGATAGGCTGTATATCAAGGAACAATCAAATGGCGTATTCTACCCTATAAACCAAATACCACCCAACAAGGATAAACTAAAAAATTTCGCTTGGCTCAACAAATTAAGACCCTTGAGCAAATACGACATTATGATATGGCGTGGGAAAAGCGAAGAGCAGAAATTGAAGGTAACAACACGACGAGAGGTGCCGCTACCAACACTGAAAGGATTGATAGACAAGAAAGAATAAAGAATATAGCATGGGATTTTTTAACCAACGCAAACCAAGAGGATTTAGCCACCAGTACATCTATATTGACGAGCGTAGAGAAAGGCTGAAAGCAATGGAGGAACGCGTGCGACGCGAACTGGGGATGATTCCCGAAGCCGAGAAAACAACAGAAGAGCGCATTCGTGGAAAGTTTGTAGAACAGACCTCACACTTGAAGCGTCAGCAGGAGAAGGGAAAACCATCTTCAACAAAATGGTTGATCATTATTGCAGTGCTTCTGGTAGCATTGATATATGCCTTACTCAATTAAACTAAGACATCGTAAAGAATATGGCTGAAGATTTAATACATCTACTCCCCGACTCGGTAGCCAATCAGATAGCTGCAGGAGAGGTCATACAACGACCCGCCTCTGTAGTGAAGGAACTGGTAGAGAACTCGGTCGATGCGGGGGCGACTACAATACAAGTACGCCTGACAGATGCAGGGCGCACCAATATCCAAGTGATCGATAATGGCAAAGGCATGTCTGAGACTGATGCCCGCATGTCCTTTGAGCGCCATGCCACATCAAAGATCAAGGCATCTACCGACCTATTTGCACTACATACCTTTGGGTTCCGTGGCGAAGCACTCCCCTCTATCGCTGCAGTCGCTCAAGTAGAGCTACGCACACGACGCGAAATAGACGAATTAGGGACAGTCATTCACATTGCTGGCTCTAAGATAGAATCACAAGAAACAGACATGTGCCCTGTGGGTACTAACTTTCAAGTGAAGAACCTATTCTTCAATGTACCCGCTCGCCGCAAGTTCTTGAAGTCCAATCAGACCGAACTAAACAATGTGATGACCGAGATGGAACGTATTGCCTTGGTCAATCCAGGTATTGCCTTCTCCCTATATCACAACGAGGTGGAACTAATGAATGTGCCCCAAGCTACTATACGTCAACGCATTCAGCATTTGCTCGGTAAAAAACTCGGACAAGAGCTATTGCCATTAGAGGTAGATACTACATTGGTGAAGATGAATGGCTATATCGGCACTCCTGAGAGCGCTCGCAAAAAGGGGGCTCACTGCTTCTTCTTCGTCAATGGTCGCTACATGCGTCACCCCTATTTCCATAAAGCCATAATGGAGGCATACGCCCACCTGATCCCCGCAACAGAGCAAGTCCCCTACTTCCTCTACTTCACGGTAGATCCATCTCGAATAGATGTAAATATACATCCGACAAAGACTGAGATAAAATTTGAGGACGAGCAAGCCATTTGGCAGATATTGATGGCTTCGGTACGCGAAGTATTAGGACGCAGCAACATGGCCCCTACCATAGATTTTGATGTAGCCGATTGCCCAGACATTCCTATATTCCCCTCTGGCGACGCTTTACCTCCTCCTCCGATGCCTACGGTCGACACCAGCTTCAATCCGTTCAAGCAAAGCGGTACATCGGACGGATATAAACGCCCCGCGACACATTGGGAAGATTTCTATAAAGGGGTAGAAGGCTCATCGGTAGGACGCGAGGTAAGGTTTGACGCCCCGCTCGAGGAACATTTGCCCTGGGATAATACGAGCGAAACACCAGATAGTAATTTGCTATTCGACCCTGAAAAGGAGGTTCCCAACAAAGTTTCTGAGTGCTATCAGTATAAAGGGCGTCATATCGTAACCTCGATGAAATCTGGCATGATGCTGATTGACCAACATAGGGCACATGTACGAGTACTCTTTGAGCGTTATCTCAAGCAGTTGAACGAGCAAGTTGCGGCATCGCAAGGCATGCTATTCCCCGAGATGATAGAGCTATCAGCATCTCAAGCGACTATCATGGACTCCCTGCTTGACGACTTCTCGCATTTGGGCTTTGAGATCAGCAACATGGGTGGCGGCACCTTTGCCATACAAGGCACACCTGGAGATATTGCAGGATTACCCCCCTCCAAACTGGTAACAGATATGCTCATGAGCGCCATGGAGAGAGGAGTGATGTCCAAAGAAGACATTCATCACAACATGGCACTTACAATGGCCCGATCAGCCGCCATAGTCGTCGGTGAAGTTCTTTCTACCAACGAAATGGCAGGTCTCATCGATGAGCTCTTTGCCTGCAATATGCCAAACTACACCCCTGAAGGGAAAAAGATCTTCATTGTCATCGATGATGACGAATTGGAGAAAATGTTTCGATAAATTGCATAAAAAAGACTTATTAAGGTCAATATTTCAGTACTTTGGATGTTTTTTATATAAAAAAGTATTGAGGTGTTAATTAATTTATGTAACTTTGCCCCGTTAAAATGCCTTGTAGGCTTTAGTGAAAAGAAAATTTTATAAATAATACTTAAAAAGAAAACGTATGAAAAAGATTTTGTTGGCTTTGGTAATTGCCGGAATGTCAATGAGCGCTTTCGCTCAGACTGAGGATTACCCCGTAAAGAAGCACAGCGTGATGACTAATGGCTTCTGGGAGAATTGGTTCATTTCTGCTGGTGCTGGTGCTCAGGTGAAAATTGCAGGTCAGCGCGACTGCGGTTTGTTTGAGACCTTGACTCCTGACTTCACTGTTTCAGTAGGTAAGTGGTGGACTCCCAGCTTGGGTCTTCGTTTCCAGACACACTTCCCCTCATTCAAGGATGTTGCTGATGTGAAGAACTCTGTATTCGCCCTCTATGGTGAGGCTATGTTCAATGTAACCAACATGCTTGGTGGCTATAGAAAGGATCGTTGCTACAACGCAATTCCTTACATTGGCTTTGGTCGTCTTTGGGGCGATGTTGCAGGTTGGACACCTTGGGGTGTAGGTTACCTCAGCTCATTCCGCTTGGCTGACGCATGGACCTTCGATATCGACTTGTTCTTGAAGCAGTACAATGCCATCCACGACTATCAAGGTCGTAACTGGCAGGGTGGTGTTACCCTCGGTGCTACATGGCACATCGGTGGCCGCGGCTTCGACGCATCTCCCGACATGGCTGCTATTGCTGCTATGCACTCAGCACAGCTTGCTGGTTTGAACGATGCACTTTCTGCTGAGCAGAACGAGAACAAGAACCTCAAGGAGCAGTTGGCTCAGAAGCCCAAGGAGGTTATCGTAGAGAAGATTGTCAAGGAGGTACTTGCTGCACCCCAGTCAGTATTCTTCTCATTCAACTCTGCTAAGATTGCTTCTAAGAAGGAGATCCTCAACCTCGAGTCTTTGGCCAACATGGCAAAGAACAATGGTGCTAAGTTGAAGATTACCGGTTATGCTGATAGCGCTACAGGTGTTCCTGCTTACAACCAGCAGCTTTCAGAGCGTCGTGCTCAGGCCGTTGCTAAGGAACTCGTTAAGATGGGTGTACCTGAAGAGAACATCGTTATCGAGGCTAAGGGTGGTGTTGATGATATCAAGCCCGCTTCTTACAACCGTCGCGTAATCATCGAGGCTCTTTAATAAATAGCTTCAGCATTGATAATATGAGAGGGTCGCGCATGCGATCCTCTCTTTTTGTGTTTTTAGGCCTGGGTGGCAGTTTATGTTTGCCGAGAGAAAACAAATCATTCTCTTCAGTGTTATTTCGGTGTATTAGCTATTTTATGGTAAACATAAACTAAAAACCTAACTGTATGAAAAAAGTATTTTACCTGGCGGCTATGGCCGGCATGTTGTCCATCTCTGCCGCCAATGCTCAAGTAACCCGTGTAGTAGAAGTTGCCGAAATCCCTGTTTCGAAGTACAGCGTGCAGACAAACAGTTTCTGGGACAACTGGTTCGTATCACTCAATGCTGGTGCACAGTTCTCCTACCTTAGCCCCACCGGTTCGCAAGACTTCAAAGACCGTATCACCTTCTCCGGTTTAGCCTATGTCGGCAAATGGTTTACCCCTGGTGTAGGTATGCGTTTGGCATACAATGGCATGAAGTATCAAGGCTACAACGACAAGCAAGACTATGCGAACCTCCACATTGATGCCATGATGAATGTCACCAATATGATTATGGGCTACAACCCCGACCGCATATACAACTTGGTCCCCTATATTGGTATGGGTGGCGTGCGCGGGTTTAACCTCAACAACTACTCCTTCGGCTTCAATGCGGGTATCCTGAATACCTTCCGCTTGAATGACTCATGGGCAATAAACCTCGAGATGGGCGCCCTTCTCGCCGAGAAGGATATGGATGGAGTGGAATCCTCAAAGCGCGGCTTTGACGACCTCTTCTCGATGACCGCCGGTATCACCTACAACATAGGTGGTAGCACCTGGAACAATAGCCCCGACATTAGTGCCCTTGTCATGATGAATGCCGCCGAGGTTGCAGCATTGAACGAGGCCCTTGCGCAGGAGCAGTCAAACAACCGTGTACTCCGCAATCAGCTTGCCCAGAAGCCTAAGGAGATTGTCAAGGAGATGGTAGTCAATGATCATTCTTCAGCCCCTCAGTCAGTATTCTTCTACCTCAACTCTACCAAGATGGTGTCACAGGAAGAGCTTGTCAACCTCAAGGCCATTGCCGATATGGCAAAGCAGGACAATGTGAAGCTCCGCATCACAGGCTATGCCGACAGCGCTACCGGTAATGCCAAGTACAATCAAGCCCTATCGCTCAATCGCGCACAGGCTATTGCCAATGAGTTGGTCAAGATGGGAGTCAACAAAGCCAATCTCACCGTCGAGGGTATGGGTGGTGTGTCTACTTTAAATCCTGCCTCATACAACCGTCGCGTCATCATCCAGACAATGTAATAGCGAATATCCATTTTCAGCGAAGAAGAGGGGGCAATAGCCCTCTCTTTTTGGTTTTTCCCGTTTAGCCGAAGAAAAAATGCAGAGAAAACGAAAATATTTCTCATTTTTCTTTGCAGATATAAGAAAAAGCTCTACCTTTGCAGCGCTTTTGAAACGATGAAGGCTTTCGGGCGTTTAGCTCAGCTGGTTCAGAGCATCTGCCTTACAAGCAGAGGGTCGGCGGTTCGAATCCGTCAACGCCCACAAAAAAACTGAAACTTCATCGCAGACAAAGAGTCATTCTCACGAATTTCGGGCGTTTAGCTCAGCTGGTTCAGAGCATCTGCCTTACAAGCAGAGGGTCGGCGGTTCGAATCCGTCAACGCCCACACAGAAGTACACCTTTCGGTGGACTTTTTTGTTGCAGACATCTCAGCCATTCTCCGAAGGCAAACAAAAGCTCGCAGACCTCCATTCAAACACTCCACCAAACCAATCTTTCAGAAAAAGCGCCACTACTCCTTGCCTTATCGACAAGAAGTTGTAACTTTGTCTCAAATCTCGGTAACGTTGTGGGACATGAAGCGAATATTACTTGCGATAACTTTTATTTGTAGCACATTGCTTGCTTTTGGGCAGACCGACAGTGCCGTGGTGCGTATACAGGATTATTTAAGAAACATATATGCCTTCAATCAGGCCTATCCGCAAGAGAAGACTTATCTCCATCTCGACAATCGGAGCTATTTCATCGGTGACACCATCTGGTTCAAGGCTTATGTGATGAATGCCACCACGCTGCGACTGACGGATGTGAGCAAGGTCCTCTACGTGGAGCTGCTCAATGACAAGGGCGTGGAGATGGAGACCAAGAAGCTACGTATGGAGAATGGGCAGTGCCACGGAGGGTTCATCTTGAAGGACAACTACTACACCGGCTACTACGAAGTGCGTGCCTATACGCGCAATATGATCAACTTCGGCAACGAGAGCCTCACCCTCTTCGACTTTATGGACAAATATGAGCGAGTCCAGAGTTTGCTGTCCGAGAAGAAGGCGCGACAGGATTTGGTGCCCGACATCAATCATTGCCTGTTTTCCCGCACGGTACCCGTATATAGTCGCCCCGACACTGCCGGACAATACAAGCGCGAGTTTGAGTACTACCCCATCCACACCAAATTGGCCATTCCCGACGAGACTGACCCAAAGCTGCGCAAGGATGACCTCGAGGTACGCTTCTACCCCGAGGGAGGGCACCTTGTGGTAGGAGTTCCTTCCGTTGTTGCCATCGAGGCCAACGACCAATGGGGACGTGAGAAGAAGGTTACAGGCACGCTGTTCTATAAAGACAAGCAAATAGGCACCTTCGCCACAGGGCATCGTGGACGTGCATTAGTACAGATGACTCCAGAAGACGACAAGCCCATCAAGGCGCAGGTGGAGTATAAGGGTAAGGTTTACACCTACGAACTACCGGCCGCATTGGACGAGGGCTACGTGTTGAACATGAAGCCCACGACAGACTATGCTGGCTACGAGGTGATGCTTTCCGCATCTCCTTCACAAGCTAGCGAGCTGCTTGGCTGGAGCCTGCAATGCCGCGGGGCACTCACCGCCTTCGACACTATCACCTTGGGCCAAGGCAATCGCGTCCGCATGAAACTGGGCAAGGAGGTCTTGCACCCGGGTGTGAACCAATTCACCCTATTCAATGCCGACGGGTTAGTGCTGGCCGACCGACTGTTCTTCGTGCAGCCACCCACCACTGCGCCCACCTTACACGTGGAGCTGCCCACCGACTCGCTCCATCCCTTTGAAGAGGTTGATGTGGATATGCAGATACGGACATCGTGGGGAGGGGGTACGCGAGGCTTCCTCTCGGTCAGCGTCACCGATGCCGATGAAGACGCACCCACGTTTGACAAGCGCGACATACGCACCGAGCTGCTACTCACCTCGGACCTCAAGGGATTTATCAAAGACGTTGATAGTTACTTCTCCCATACTACGGTACGCGCCATGCACGCAGACATCGACTTGCTGATGCTCACCCAAGGCTGGCGACGCTACGATTGGACGACAATGGCCGAAGGCACAAAGGTGAAACCACGCTACACCCCCGAAAAGGGATATGTCATTGATGGTTATGTAGCTGACCAATATGCAGAAGAGGAGTACAGGCATCAAGCCGATGCATACAAACGCATAAAGAATCCATGGGTGGCGATTGAACTGAAGTCAGAGCAGGTCGACTACCGAGACACTATACAAGCCAACGAAAAGGGGGAGTTCAGCTTCGATATCCCCCGTCACTTCATTGGCGAAGCGGGGCTTACCATAGAAATATGGAAACCCGATGGTTTGGACAAGAAGGGAGTTAACGGTAAGTATCGCTACATATTCCCATCGCTGCATTGCGCTTTTTCACCTGCGCCCACGCCTTACAACTATTACGCGTGCCATTCGCCCGAGGACGACTACGAGCTGCAGGTGTTGGAGAACGTAGACTTTGCCATGGAAGGACTCATCGATGAGGTCACCATCAAGAAGCGCAACAAGCAGAAGCTTGAAATACACTACGACCATCCCGATATAGTTATCGACTTTATCAAAGAGTACAACACCATTATCGACCGCGGCCTGCACGCGCTCACCAATCCTCCTCCACTAAAGGGATTTTATGACCCCGTAGCACCTTATACATTAAATCGAGCACGCATACCCGACGAGTTGCGTTATGTATTCCTATGGCATAACAATGCTACAAAAGATAGCCTCACCTACAAATGGTATGACAAATATATGATGCAAGAAACTCCGAGTGACACTGTGTTCCCCAAGCCTACCCGATCACTCTCAAATGGAGAGTACATAAGAGATGGCTATTACCTCAACTTCTACCAACTTCCCAAAGAGATTCGCATATACAGCAATCTCGTGTCACGCGAGCAGTGTCCCGTCAAGCAAGATCAAGATACCGACCATCGCCGGTTGCTGTGGGCACACACCATATATTTCCCCATAGAGAGAAGTCCAAAAGAACCGCCCTATGACATGAAAGACGGCACTCGCTACACGAGCTTCAAGGGCTATAGCCAAGCCATCAGCTATTACCATCGCGACTATTCGGAAACGGCCCTGCCCGACACGGCAGACTATCGTCGCACACTTTACTGGAATCCTCGCGTGGAGACCGACCACCAAGGGCGATTCTCCCTGAAGTTCTACAACAATGCCCGCACCAAGCGCATCGCCGTACAAGCCGAGGGCATCACCTCGTTTGGGGACCTAGTGACCATCAGAAAAGAGCAATAGAACCAAAAACGCTTGCTTTTCAAATATTTCTTCGTATCTTTATGGTGTCATTAAGATACCACACCGCGATGAATACTATCGACTACACCCAAGTGCCACAGATGTTCTCTTTGTGCATTGACGATGCTTGCCCCTTGGCCGAGCAATGCCTCCGCCATATGGCGTGGAAGGCCTTACCTGCCAACGAGGAGCATATCCATATCGTCAACCCCAAGTGTACCACCTCTGGCGAGACTTGCCGCCACTTTCGCTCAGCGACTCCTGTAACCTATGCTCGCGGATTCCGCGGTATGCAAGCACAAATGCTCCCTGCGCAGTACGCCAAGTTTAGCGAAAGACTGATGAAGCACTTCTCGCGCACATCCTACTTCGAGCATCGCCGCGGTACGATGCTATGCACTCCTGCAGATATAGCCTACATTCGCGCCGTCTTAAACGACCTTGGACTCTCCGACCTGGAGTTCGATGCCTACGAAGAACGCTACAATTGGATCGACTAAAGACTCCTGTCAGTCCAGAGCCGTCTGGACTGCAGTCCAACACCTACTGAACTCGAGTCCAGACGGCTTTGGACTGGCAAAAGGATAGAGCGAATAAACAGAAAGTAAAAATGCTAAAAATTTCTTCACCTCAGAGGTTTTTTGTAACTTTGCCGATTAGATAATAATAATACAAGTATATGGAAAAGAAATTCAAGAGAACGACCGTCACTTCGGCACTTCCCTATGCCAACGGTCCTGTACATATTGGTCACTTGGCAGGTGTGTATGTGCCTGCCGACATCTATGTCCGTTACCTCCGCCTCAAGGGCGAGGAGGTGCTCTTCGTGGGTGGTTCTGACGAGCACGGCGTGCCCGTTACACAACGTGCCCGCAAGGAGGGTATCACTCCGCAGGATGTGGTGGACCGCTACCACAATATCATCAAGAATAGCTTCAAGGAGTTTGGTATCTCGTTCGATGTATATAGCCGCACCACCTCGGATGTGCATCATAAGTTTGCCTCTGACTTCTTCCGCAAGCTCTACGACGAGGGCAAGCTGGTGGAGCAGTCTACCAAGCAGTTCTACGATGAGAAGACCGAGAAGTTCCTTACCGACCGCGACGTGGTGGGCGAGTGCCCCTACTGCCACAAGCAGGCCTATGGCAATCAGTGCGAAGAGGGTTGCGGACGTGCCCTTGAACCTACCGAACTCATCAACCCCCGCTCGAAGGAGACGGGCGAGACTCCCGTGCTCAAGGAGACCAAGAACTGGTACCTGCCGCTCAACGAGTATCAGCAGTGGTTGAAGGAGTGGATCCTCGAAGGCCACAAGGAGTGGCGTCCCAACGTATATGGCCAGTGCAAGTCGTGGCTCGACATGGACCTGCAGCCCCGCGCCATGACCCGCGACCTCGACTGGGGTATCCCCGTGCCCGTGGAGGGTGCCGACGGCAAGGTGCTCTATGTGTGGTTTGACGCGCCCATCGGCTATGTATCCAACACCAAGGAACTGTGCGACAAGGAGCCTGAAAAGTGGGGCTCATGGGAGAAATGGTGGCAGGATGAGGAGACACGCCTGCTCCACTTCATCGGTAAGGACAACATCGTGTTCCACTGCATCATCTTCCCCACCATGATGAAGGCCCATGGCGGCTATGTGATGCCCGACAATGTGCCGAGCAACGAGTTCCTCAACCTCGAGGACGACAAGATCTCTACTTCACGCAACTGGGCGGTGTGGTTGCACGAGTATCTCGTGGACTTCCCCGGCAAACAGGACGTGTTGCGCTATGTGCTCACCGCCAATGCGCCTGAGACCAAGGACAATAACTTCACCTGGAAGGACTTCCAGGCACGCAACAATAATGAGCTCGTGGCCGTGTACGGTAACTTCGTCAATCGCGCCCTCGTGCTCACTCACAAGTACTTCGACGGCAAGGTGCCCGCCTGTGGCGAGCTCACCGACTATGACAAGGCTACCATCGCCGAGTTTATGGACGTGAAGGCCGAGGTGGAGAAGCTACTCGACACCTTCAAGTTCCGCGAGGCACAGAAGGAGGCCATGAACCTTGCCCGCATCGGCAACAAGTACCTTGCCGACACCGAGCCCTGGAAGCTGGCCAAGACCGACATGGAGCGCGTAGGCACTATCCTCAACCTCTCCCTGCAGTTGGCTGCTAACCTCGCCATTGCCTTCGAGCCATTCCTCCCCTTCAGTAGCGAGAAGCTGCGCGGCATGCTGGGCATGGAAACTTTCGAGTGGGAGCAGCTGGGTCGTACCGACCTCCTCACCGCAGGTCACGAGCTGGGCAAGGCAGAGCTCCTCTTCGAGAAGATTGAGGACAGTGCCATCGATGCACAGATGCAGCGCCTCGAAGATATCAAGAAGGCCAACGAGGCTGCCAACTACAAGGCCGAGCCCGTGAAGCCCCTCGTATCGTTTGAGGACTGGGGGAAACTCGACATCCGCGTAGGTACCGTACTCGAGTGTGAGCGCGTGCCCAAGATGAAAAAACTCCTCAAGTTCAAGATTGCCGACGGCCTTGCCGACCGCACCATCGTGAGCGGTATCGCCGAGCACTATGCCCCCGAGGAGCTCGTAGGCAAACAGGTGCTCTTCATCGCCAACTTTGCTCCCCGCCAGTTCAAGAACGGCCTCGTGAGCGAAGGTATGATACTCAGTGCCGTAGACTACGATGGTTCACTTGCCGTGACCTCACTTCTCCGCGAGGTGAAGCCCGGCAGCCAGGTAGGATAAATCCATAAACAAAACTGCAATATCAGCGTGTAGAGACTCAAGTATCTATGCCCATGGTATTGCAGTTTCACTATAATGATGCGTCTACATTGGCGTAGAGAAACCCGCAGAGAATGGATATCATGACCACCTCCAACACCCAACGCATAGCCAAGAACACGCTGATGCTGTATGCGCGGACATTGTTCACGATGCTCGTGTCGTTCTACACATCCCGTGTGGTACTACATGCCTTGGGTGTCGTCGACTATGGTGTCTACAATGTCGTGGGTAGCTCGGTAGCCATGTTCAGCATGTTGAGCGGGTCGCTCTCGAGCGCTATCAGCCGATTTATCACCTTCGAGCTGGGACGTGGCGACATAGGCAAACTGAAGAGAGTATTCTCTACAGCAGTGACCGTGCAGCTGATCCTCGCCACCGTCGTGGTATTACTGGCAGAGACCGTGGGGCTATGGTTTTTGAACCATGAGATGGAGATCCCCCCTGAACGCCTTGCGGCAGCCCACTGGGTGTATCAGTTCTCTATCATCACCTTCGTCATCGGGCTGGTAAGCGTCCCGTACAATGCCTCTATCATCGCCCATGAGAGGATGTCGACCTTTGCCTATATCGGAATCTTTGAGGCACTGTCAAAGCTGCTGGTAGCCTATGTCATCAGTACGACACGGGCCGACCGACTGGTCATCTATGCGCTCTTGCTGATGACGATAGCGGTCGTCGTCAGACTAATCTATGGCATCTACTGCAAGCAGCGATTCGAAGAGTGCAGCTATCGGTTCATGTACGACAAGCCCCTGCTCAGGGAGATGGCCAGCTTTGCCGGATGGAATTTCATCGGGGCCTCATCGGCCGTGTTGCGCGACCAGGGAGGCAATATTATCATCAACATCCTCGGTGGAGGTCCTGCGGTGAATGCTGCCCGGGGATTTGCCATACAGATAAGTACTGCCATACAGAGCTTCGTGCAGAACTTCATGACGGCGCTGAACCCGCAGATCACCAAGTCGTATGCCAGCGGTGAGCATAGCTACATGATGTCGCTCATCTTCCGAGGAGCCCGTTTCTCCTATTATATATTATTATTGCTGGCGCTGCCCGTCATCATTAATGCTGACTACATTCTCACGTTATGGCTTGTCGATGTGCCGGCACATACGGCCCCCTTCGTACAGCTGGTGCTGATCTTTGCGTTGAGCGAGTCGCTGGCCAATCCCTTGGTTACGGCCATGTTGGCAACAGGGCGGATACGCAACTATCAGCTCGTAGTAGGTGGCATACAGCTGCTCAACCTACCCCTCGCTTATGTGGCACTCCGCTGCGGAGGAGCACCCGAGATGGTATATGTTGTGGCTATAGGACTATCTGTCTGCTGTGAGATGGCCCGCCTCATCATGCTACGCGGGATGATCGGGCTGTCGGTGCGTGCATTCCTGCGCGAGGTGTACTTCAACGTGATAGCCGTCACACTCATCGCTAGCGCGGTGCCTGCCGTGTGCTTCGCCTTCCAGTCGGGGACGTTCGTTGACCTCCTGCTCAATAGCGCATGCTGCGTAGGCTGCACCACCCTATCCATACTCTTCATCGGATGCAATAGCAGGGAACGTAAGATGATCAGCGCCAAGCTGATAGCCGCAAAGAATAAAATCCTCAAGGCATGATACAGATTAACGACCCTATCGACTGCTGCGGATGTAGCGCTTGTGCTGCGGTATGTGCCCATGGTGCCATCGCAATGAGGCCCGACGCGCTGGGGTTTCTGTACCCTGTGGTCAATACAGACAAATGCACAGAATGCGGTCTATGTGAGAGAGTGTGTGCCTTCCATGACGACTACGACAAATCACTCAACCTGCTGCAGCCCATAGCCTATGGTGCCCGGCACAAGGAGATGAGCGAGGTGGAGAGCAGTCGTAGCGGAGCGGCCTTCATCGCCTTGTCTGACTATGTATTAGAGCAAGGTGGAGTGGTGTATGGCGCTGGATATACCGACCACTTCCGTGTGGTACACAAACGCGCAACGACCAAGGAACAGCGCAATGAGTTCAAAGGGAGCAAGTATGTGCAGAGTGACCTCGGCGACACGCTCCGTCAAGTGAAACGGGACCTGAAAGCAGGGCTCATCGTACTCTTCTCGGGCACTCCCTGCCAGACGGCAGGACTGCACGCCTATGTGGGAAGCAGGTGGAGAGATAACCTCATTCTTGTAGACATCGTGTGTCACGGGGTGCCTAGCCCTTATATCTGGAGAGACTATATCAAGTACCTCGAGGGTAAGGCCAAAGCAGAAATCGTCCATGTAGACTTCCGCGAAAAGAGGCTATGTGGGTGGCGAGCTCACAAGGAGGCTTTCAGATATGCAGATCTCAAGCGCGACCTGGAAATCAGAGAGAGCTATACTCACTTGTTTTGTAAGTGCATCATGTTCAGACATTCGTGCGGGGCATGCAAGTATACCAATCTACAACGTCCAAGCGATGTCACGATTGCCGACTTTTGGGGATGGGAGAAGACCAACCCCACCATCAACGCCGACAACAAGGGGCTCTCGCTCGTACTGTGCAATACCGAGAAGGGAAGGCAACTGTTCGAGTCGGTGAAAGAAAGAATGAATAGCTTCCCTGCGGAGTTGGACAACTGCATGCAACCCAATTTGATGCAACCGAGCACCATTCACCCCCAGCGCACCGACTTTGAACACGACTATGTACACAAGGGCTTGGTCTATGTCATGAAACGATATAGCGACATCGGATGGCGATATAAGGCAAAGAAGTATATGGGGAAATTCAAGAGATGTATCAAACGAATAACAAGAAGACGATGAAAATAGGAATACTAACATTTCACTGCGCAGAGAACTATGGAGCGGTATTGCAATGCTATGCTACACAGGAGTTTCTCAAGAGCAAAGGTCACGAAGTATCTGTAATAGACTATCGTCCTGATTATCTATTAAGCCCATATCGGGTCTTCTATTTTCGCAGATTCCTTTGTCACAATCCGTTGAAGGGTATTATCAATTTGTTCAAGGAGCTTATCCATCTCCCCAAACGCTGTTATCGGCGAAGAGCGTTCCGTAAATTCTGCCAACACCATCTACAGCTGACTGATATTATCACTCGAGATACGATACCATCCACTTTTGAGGGATATGTGGTGGGGAGCGACCAGATATGGAACACTAATATCACGGAGGGGTTCGACGATGTATACTTCTGCAACTTCCCTTTCCCGAAAGAGAAAAGACGCTATGTCGCATATGCAGCAAGCATGGGCAGAGCCGAACTCGTACATAATGAGGCGAGAGACTATATGTGCAATGCGTTGAACCAACTCGATGCAATAAGTGTTCGTGAGTACGATTTGTTGGCGTTGCTGCAGCCCCTATCAGCGCGACCTATACCCCAAGTCCTGGATCCAACGCTTATGGTAAATCCGCAGATATGGGATAAGTTTGTGGGGCAACCATTGATCTCTCGAAAATATGTCGCCGTATATGAGGTGCGCATGGATAAGAATGTACGACGGATCGCGGCAGATTTAGCGAAGCAGATAGGTGGTGAGGTCGTAGTCATAGACTCGTGGTTTGCACTACACCACAAAGAGCATCACAAGGCTGTGTCGCCCGAGAACTTTGTTAATGTCATAAAGCATGCAGCCTGTGTCGTTACGACTTCGTTTCATGGCACGGCCTTTTCGGTCGTCTTTAATCGTCCCTTCTACACTGTCAGACAAAATGACTGGGTGGATTCGCGCGCTCAATCATTACTTGAGACGCTACATTTGGAGGAACGTATGGTAGACAAGCACGCCACACCGGTCTATTCATCTATTGACTATACTGGTACCAATGTCATATTGGAAGCGCTACGTGACCAATCGCAAGAGTTCTTACAGAAGGTGTTGGCATAGACCATGTAGGGAACATACATTGTGTAAAACCATGAGGCTATATACAGTCGCCCGGCACTGTAATAAATGAGTGCCGATTAAATCGGTCGTTTTGTATCTTTGAGTAAACTCGAAGATATTGTCGCTCACTGTGAAATATTTAAGCAAGCTTAATATTCTTTCGCTCGCTTTTTGTATCTTTGTGCGACATTACTAGATAAAAAGAGACATTTATCACTCAAAATCTAAATCTGAATGAACTACCAACCCGTGATATCTGTAGTTGTAGCCATATACAATGCCGAGAAACATTTAAAACGCTGTGTAGATAGCATATTAACACAGAATTTCACTGATCTTGAAGTATTGCTCATTGATGATGGAAGTGTAGATGGCTCCGGAAAGATTTGTGATGAGTATGCCGATCAAGATAGTCGTGTCCGTGTATTTCACAACATCAACCAAGGTGTAGGCTCTACACGTCATTTTGGAGTGGAGCAGGCTTGCGGAGAATATATTATTCATGTAGACTCTGATGACTGGATTGATGCAAACTTCCTGTCTGAACTATATCAATGCAGCCAACAGGATAAAGCAGATATTGTCATTTGCGATTATATTGCAGAGAGAGGAAGCGTATCGGAAAGAATCAGCCAACAAATAACAGGTAGGAGTTCCTCTCAAGTATTCTTGGATGTGTTGAGAGGATCGGTAGGTGGAACATGCTGGAATAAACTTGTGCGCGCAACATGCTATAGAGAGCATAAAATCAATTTTGTACAAGGCCTAAACTGTGGAGAGGACTTGGTGTTGGTCGCAAGCCTATTGCAGCAGGATCTGACGATCTCGTACTGTCCCTCCACATGCTACCATTATGACCTATACACCAGCGACAACTCATACATGAGGCATATAAAGAGAGATACCTTATTGCAGAAAGAGAAGGCATTGTCCCTGCTATTTGATATAAATACTTACGAAGAGAATGAGGTGTATATTTTGAGTAAGCTACATGCAGTGGCCTACCAAGCCATTCGAATTAGTGCCTATAGCCCTCAAGAGTATCACGAAAAATTTGGAAGATTGAAGAAGCTACCCTTTTCTGCAACTCCCAATCACCCCTTGCAAGAACGCATTTTTGTATGGATTTCCTTACATCTTGGGTATCGCACGAGTAGGTTCTTGATGAGGATGAAGTTGCTTTATCGCAGATTGATGGGTAAAGAAATGTAACAATACAAGACAATGGAGAAGATAGATTTTGTAATAATATGGGTGGACGGGAATGACCCCTCTTGGCAAGACTCCTACAAGAAATATCGTCCCGAGCAAGAGAACGAAAGCGCTAGTGTCATTCGTTTTCGTGATTGGGACAACTTGAAATATTGGTTTAGAGGTGTCGAGAAGTTTGCGCCATGGGTCAATAAAATCTATTTTGTGACATGCGGACATTATCCCGAATGGCTCAACAAGGAGGCTCCCAAACTCTGCTGCGTGAAGCACGAGGATTACATGCCCGCCGAACTGTTGCCAACATTCAGTTCGCATCCGATAGAGCTGAATCTTCATCGGATCAAGGGACTATCTGACCGATTTGTATATTTCAACGATGACACCTTCATCACTCGCCCTATAGCTCCTGAACGATTCTTCCGTGACGGCCTGCCATGCGATATGGCTATATGTGAGGCATTCTATCCACAAAAGGGTATGATGCCACATATTCTATTGAATAACATCGCATGCATCAACCGGCATTTCGACAAGAAGGAGGTGCTGAAGAAGAATAGAAAGAAATGGCTAACCTTGGCCTATGGCGCAAAACTGGCAAACACGCTGCGTATGCTACCACATCGCCAGTTTTCAGCCTTCTTTGACCCACATCTGCCAAATAGTTATCTGAAGCAAACCTTTGAAGAGGTGTGGGAGGTTTTCGATGACGAGCTTACCTCAACATCCCATACACGCTTTCGCTCGGTCAATGACGTTAGCCAATACCTCTTTAGATATTGGCAATTGGTGTCGGGCAACTTCTCTCCGATGAATACAAGCAAGGATGCCAAGTTCTATGAAGTAGCAGAAGACACAATCGATGATATCGAAAACCATATACGACAGCAAGACGTAGAAATGTTAGTTCTTAATGACTCTGCTAAAATAGAACATTTTGACGAACTCAAAAGACGTGTATGTGAAGCCTTTGAGGAGATACTACCCCAGAAATCAAGTTTCGAATTATAAGCTGAAGTGATGAAGATACTCTACGACCATCAAGCATTTACAATGCAGACACATGGGGGCGTAACCCGTTGTTTTGCTGAGTTAATATCCCATTTGCCCGATGATATATCTTCGGTTATCGCCATTAAGGAAAGCGATAATGTATATCTTAAGGAGAAACAGTTGGTTGAGGATCTGAAACCTCTTTCGCGTAGTCGTCGTACATTCTTGGGCGGGGTAGATAATCCTCTTAAAGAATTTCTATTCAATTGCCTCAACTATATACCTGGTGTACGCACTCCAAAGGTCATCAATAGGGACTATAGCCTTGAACTAATCAAAAGTCATGACTATGATGTTTTTCACCCGACATTCTTTGACGAGTACTTCTTGCCCTATCTGGGGGACAAGCCCTTTGTGCTCACTGTGCATGACCTTATCTCCGAGCGTATGGAGAGAGATAAACAACGGAATGATAGCCAGATAGCTCAACGCCAGAGGTTGGTGAAGAAGGCGACTCATATCGTTGCTGTAAGTGAAAATACGAAACGTGATCTTATCGAGTTGCTCGATGTGCCAGAACAGAAGATTTCCGTCGTTTATCATGGAGGACCTACTATCGACTTGGCGCAAATTAGCCCAAAGCCTATTGTAGAGGGTAAATACATACTGTTTGTCGGGGCACGAAATGTGGCATACAAGAATTTCAAACCATTCGTGATCCAGTGTGCCCCGTTGTTGCAGGCAGACCCACATCTGAAAATCGTGTGCACGGGAACTCCATTCACAGAGGATGAGTTGGCCCTATTCTCTGCATTGGACATCAAGAGGCAGATGCTGCAGATGTTTGTATCGTCTTCAGAGTTGTATAATCTTTATCATCACGCTCGTGCATTTGTGTTCCCTTCTGCCTATGAGGGATTTGGTATACCCATCCTCGAAGCCTTCGCTTGTCATTGTCCTGTATTGTTGAATCGCGCCAGTTGTTTCCCTGAAATCGCAGGTGATGCTGCCTGCTATTTCGATATAAGTAGCGAAGATGACGATTGCTGCTTGGCAAAAGCACTTCAAGGCATATTGTATGACGATGGAGAGCGTGATAAGAAAATCCTTCAAGGTACAAAACGACTACAAGACTTCTCGTGGGAGAAGTCTGCCATGCAATTGGCAAGTATATACCGCTCGCTCCTATAATACTTTATAGTGCTTGGCCAGGAATCGGAGTATGGGGAGAGTGATGCATTTCGGGAGATATTGCTTGAATGCACGCACCATACGCTTGCGCATAATCATCAAGCGGCGTTCGCGGGTGACATCTACTCCGCGTGATTCTATGATGTCGTAGAGCTCGTTGGCCGAGGCTACATAGTGGTTGTAGGTGGTACCTCCAGTCATCTCAACACGCGCGACCAATAGGTCTATGTATACAAACTTGTAACCATCAAGATATAGCGACGACAACTGCTCAAAGTCTGCCGCATAGCGATATTTCAGGTCGAACGGATGCGAACGCAGTAAGGATAGCTTGACAAATGTCGCCTGATGAGATATAGCCATCTTATGGTTGATGTATGCAACCTTGGGTTTAACCTCATATGTGCCATACTCCAACACTTGTTCGCTATTCCCATATACGACATCTGCATCAGGATGTTCTTCAATGAAATGAGCTATTTTAGCCAACACATCATTATTGGCAAACACATCATCGGCATTCATAAAAAGGAGGTAGTCACCAGTTGCAGCTGCTATGCCCTTGTTCATCCCATCATAAAGCCCCCTGTCACGCTCACTTACAAAATAGGCAATACGATCACTATATCGACCTACAATCTCTTGCGTCCCATCCGTGCTGCCGCCATCAATGATGAGGTATTCCACATTCGGATAGGTCTGATTGATTACAGACTGTATGGTTTTCTCTATGCAATTATAGGTATTATACGAAACAGTAACGACAGAAAGTCGAGGATTTCTCATCATAGTTTTATACTGACATATGGTTATTGTCTCACAAAAGTAAGAATTTAAATATTATTTTGCTACTTTTGTGGAGTAATAATTATTCATACTGAAAATTAGGATATATGCCCCATATATCGGTTATTATTCCCGTGTACAATGCAAGTGCTTATATCGAGGCTTGCCTTGCTTCGCTTGTAGCACAGACTATGGACGACATAGAACTGCTACTCATCGATGACCATGGACACGACGATAGCATGGAGCGTGCAAGGCGCTTCATCAACTCGCATCCAAGCGGTAAGGCCTTCCGCCTCTTGGCTACCCCGAGCAACTCTGGTCCCGGATTGGCACGGAATGTGGGTATCGAAGAGGCACAAGGAGAATATGTCTGTTTCGTTGATAGCGACGACATAGTAGCATCTGATTATTGCGAGCAGCTCTATAAGGCTGCCCAAAATAACAATGCAGATATCGCTTACTGCCAAGCGATATTGAAACAAGGCAACACCACATCAATGATGACTAACCCTATCGTTAGGAGTGGCATCTTCAGCGAGAGTGACCGACACTATTTCCTGACTCACTATGTGACTATGATGTGGACCTACATCTATCGAAGGGCTATGTTGAACGAATATGCAATCCGCTTCCCTTCCACACGCAGTGCCGAGGATAGCTATTTCCTTACTTGTGCATTGCTAACGGCACAACGCATTGCTTGTGTCGACAAGCCATTGTATCACTATCTTCTCCACGAAGAATCACTATCAAAGAGCCGCAATCCTAAAAGATACCTCGATAAGATAAAATCTTTTGACCTGCTCATGCAATTTGCCCACAAGCATGATCTTTATAAGGTAAACAAGGATGAATTGGACTATATATACTTGAAGAAGGGGCATCTGCTCGGGGTGCTCACTTATATCTATAATGAAGAGCATCCTCAAGTACTCACTGTATGTAAACTGCACAATCACTTGCTTGAGTATGTACCCGATTATAAGAACAACCCCTACTATCATGCCGACCGTAAGCTGCGCCTGCTACATACACTGATCCGCCAAGGCTTGCGTCTAGCCTTCAAGGTGCTACCCTGGTATATTCGTAAAACAAAGATGAGCCTATGAAGAAACCTATCCGTATACGATTCGTCGATTTCTGGGATGACTTTATCCCCGAAAAGAGTCTTTTCTATCAACTCCTGTCAGAGATGTATGAAATAGAGTTGTCCGACACGCCCGACTATCTCTTCTGCTCGGCTTTCGGAGACGAGCATTTGAGCTATGATTGCGTAAAGATATTCTATACCGGTGAGAACCAGTGTCCCGACTTCAACCTCTACGACTACGGCATAGGTTTCGAGCGCCTTACACTCGGCGATCGTTATTTCCGCTTGCCCATTTACTACCTTTATGCCAATGACTTTGCAGCAATGCAGGCAAAGCACAAAATTGAAGATCTCGATGGGAAGACCGAGTTCTGCAGTTTTGTCTATTCTAATAACAATGCTTCACCCCATCGCGAAGAATTCTTCAATAAACTCAATGAGTATAAAACTGTGTCATCAGGTGGGCGCTATCGCAATAATGTAGGTGGACCTGTAGCAGATAAATTGCAGTTCCAACTTACCCACAAGTTTAGCATTGCCTTTGAAAACAGTAGTTACCCTGGCTATTGCACTGAAAAACTGGTACAGTCATTCGCAGCACAAACCATACCTATCTATTGGGGAGATGAGTTTGTAGGCGACACCTTCAATGAGGGAGCATTCGTCAACTGTCATCGTTTTGTGTCTTGGGACGATGTGGTGGCCGAGGTCAAACGCATCGATAGTGACGATGCACTATGCTTGCAGATGCTACAGACACCAGCACTAAAGAATCCAAACGAAGATAGTTGTGAGACTACCTTGCAGCGTCTTTCCGAATTCTTTGTACATATCATTGAGCAGCCACTCGACAGAGCTACTCGTTATAGCCGATACTATTGGGGCAAGCGCTACAATGACCGTATGCGCACCTATGCCAAAGCCTATCGCCACAGTATTCGGGGGATGGGCGACTACCTCTATAAAAGATTCTTCTGGAAGTCACGCCGAAAAGGTATACTATGGAAGATTGACCGTTTGATCAAACGCATCTCATAGGAATTTCACTTTATCTATCACTCTCCACATAGCAGAATGACACGCCAGTAAACAGACAAAAACGAGGCAATGACAGGAAGAAATAGTTATATCGATTTCATCAAGGGAATAGCTATCTTGCTAGTACTCGTAGGGCATGCTATACAATATTGCTATGGTGCAGAGTATTTCGTGCAAGGGACATACTTTAGCAATCCGGTATTTAGGTTTATCTATACATTCCACATGCCGCTATTCATGGCAGTCAGCGGCTATCTTTTAGCGCACACCTTAAGCCACCGCACCGAACGGGAAGTGGCAGTAAGACGTCTGCGTCAGTTAGGAATTCCCATCTTGAGCTTTGGGGCACTTGCCTTCGCCATCAAATGGACGGTACATCCCATATATGATATTGCAGGATGCATAAAAGAACTATTCCACACCTGCGTCGGCAATCTGTGGTTTCTATGGGCGCTACTTTACAATCAGCTATTGCTTCTACTTATCCGACGAATCGGCGACAAGGTGTGGATGTATGTGTTAGCGGGCATCTTGATATACTTTATCCCAGACAGCGATTTCATTCCTGCACAATATACCTTCCTTTACCCTTTCCTTATCATGGGATATATGACAAGCAAGTATTCTCTTGAGAAAATCTATACAGGAAAGGGACGTATGAGGATATCGGTAGGAATGCTGGTTTTGTATACCGTAGCTTTATATGCCAGCCATATGCCATGCACAAGAATGTGGGATTGGGGAATATTGAGTCATATTCTACACACTTGTAACCGACAACTTATCGCCATATTTGCATTAGGTTGGATTCTTCCTCTGCTTTACGGATTATTTCGTACATTTTCCACCACATGGATAGCTGATTTTATAGCAAACACGGGAAGAAATTCCTTGGCTATATACTATATCCAGACTCTGATATTTATTCTCGTCTCACGTATATGTCATATGCTGCCCTCGTATGGGATACTGGGGGTACTTATTGGAGGCATGGTCATTACTGCCGAATGTATCTTATTGGCTCAATGGTGTAAACAATTTAAGTGTACACGGCTGCTTATATGGGGGAGCAAGTAACGATATCCTTTTTTGCATAGCTCCTCCATCAAGCGGGGAGTCGTATTCCCACTCATCATTTCACCATTTTTGCCTTACGCTTGCGCATAGCATCGTAAAGGCTATAGGCAAGGACACCGAGCATGGTTCCATACATGATAAATATAAAAATCAAGGCGATGGTATCTCCCTTCTTTGCACTATCGGGATCAAACTCAAAATGTATCGTGTGATTACCTGCAGGGACATTGAGCGCGCGCAACATATAGTTCACGCGATAGTGCTCCACAGGGGTACCATCAATCGTAGCTTTCCAACCATAGGGATAGTAGATCTCGGAGAAGACAATGGTTCCTGGTTTTACAGTGGTGTACTCGTAGTCAATATATCGCGGAGTATACTTGGTAAGGCGCACTACCGCAGTAGAGTCATGTCCAGGGGTAAAATTCTCCACATAGCTTGCAAACTCCTTGTCCATTACGGCCGTAGTGTGCAAGTCAATATAGTTAAGCGCATCACTTTCTTCATTCGCATTGTTCACTACCTGCAACTCGTCTACAAACCAGGCATTACCCATGGCATAGGGATTGAGTTGCACTTGAGGTTGTCCGCCTTTCTTATCGGGAACAATAAAATATTTGGCATTGAGCATACCGATGACATTCATGTTCATCTTTGAAATATGCTGGTCTATCAGGTCCTGATACCTCCGTAGCTTGGCAGCACTATATCCACCTATCGACTTCAAGTAGTACGATGTGCGTGCATCATTGAATGTGCTAGTAGTGAGGTTCATCACACGGAAATGTGGATCCTTGTCCTGCAATATTTGCTTCTCGTAAGGATACATCTGGAAGGCGGCTTTAGTATTCTTCTTTTCCACGAAAGAGTCGTCGTTAAAATAACGTTTGTTGACAGGCCACATATCAGCGACCACCAATACACCGAGGAGAGCTACCATATAGCCCCATTTGAGCCATCCCTTGACAAATGCCCATAGTGTGGCTGCAGCCAAAGCAATGAAGAGGGAAGAACGCCATGCGTCGCTCTGCATCAAGGCTACACGCTCTGTCAAGATTCCTTGGTATATAACTTCTGGGAGTTGTGATGCTAATCCTGCATCACCGGGAGCTGTGAAATCAAAGATTGCTCCACCAAGCAGAGCGATAAAGAGACAGATACCAGCAGTCACCCCAGCTGCAATGTAGATGCTCTTGAGGGCTTTCTCCTTAGCTACGCCTCCGTCCATTAGCTGCTTGATGGCCAAGAAACCCAAGAGAGGCATCGCTATCTCCGCTACGATAAGTATGGATGACACAGCGCGGAACTTGTTGTACATAGGGAAATAGTTGAAGAACAATTCCGTGAACCACATGAAGTTATGTCCCAATGCCAAAAGCACTGAGAAAAGTGTGGCCGCCAAAATTGCCCATTTGTAGGGACCTTTCACAATGAGCAGTCCTAACACGAAGAGAAAACATACGATGGCGCCCATGTACACATTACCTGCAGTAAATGGTTGATCGCCCCAATAGAGTGGCACATTGGCACAAAATTGTGCTGCCGAGACTCGTGGCACCCCATACTTCACCAAGCTCTTATATAATTCAGAGTCGGTACCTACATCGTAGGTCGAAGCGCCACCCAAAACACCCGGAATCAAGAACGATAGCGTCTCGTCCACCCCATAACTCCATTGTGTGGCATAGTCGAGGTCAAGTCCCTTGGTCTTATTTTCAGCATCATCGGTCTTGACAAGATCTGAATGTCCACCACGCATCGTCTGTTCAGCATATTCTTGATTGACAAAGATGGTAGAAGCACCAGTTCCCAGACCCACAATTAGAGAACCAAAGAAGAGTAACGAGCCAAGAGCCAAATCCTTATACTTTTTTTCTTTGATATGCGCATAAAGTTCAGCGATATAGAAAAGTCCGATCATCATAAACAGATAATACGACATCTGTGGATGATTGCTAAAGCCTATCGCTGTGAACAACATGGTGAGCACAACTCCCCAGCCATACCGTTTCCGGAAAATGAGGTAAAAACCCGCCACCACTACAGAAATGAGGGCTATCGACGATGTCTTCGTATTATGTCCTGCCGCGATGATAATAAAGAAGTATGAAGAGAATCCCGTCGCCAACGCTCCCACGATACTCAGCCACTTGTTGATACTGAAGGCGCGCATCAGGGCATAGAAACAAACAAAGAAGATGATAAGTATCCATGGAGCACTCCAGTGTCCCTTGAGCATAATCTTACGAAAAGGTTTCAGCCAATCACTTGACTCATAATGATGCCCACCTACCTGATAATTGGGCATACCACTAAACATCGAGCCCGTCCAAAACGAGTGGTCTCCTGTTTCCTTGGCATACTTTACTGACTCTTGAACTGCCGCAGTAGCATTGGTACCGTCACCCGAATGCACCACCTTTCCCTCCAAGGCTGGCGAACAATAGATGCATGCAATAGCTACAAATATCACCAATGCCACCACATAGGCACCCCATCTCTGTATAAAACTATCTTTTCCCATTTCTTATATCTTGTTATTCCACTATAATTATCGTGCAAAAGTACACTTTTATCTGCTAATATCACTACTCCCCCATTATTCCTTGACATCAAGCATCTCGCTTACTCTTTCTCGATCTTTTTGCAGCTGTATCGTCAGTTCATCCAAGCTGTCAAATGGGAGTTCATCTCGTAGTCGACAAACAAACTCTACCTTTATGCTCTTGCCGTAAAGATCTCCCTCGAAGTCGAGGATATGCACCTCAATGCTGCGCTCCCTCCCGTTGTTGAGTGTAGGGCGATAGCCGATGTTGAGCATGCCCTTGAGCCTTGGGCCGTAAGCCTTGGGGTGTGAGTCTTCTCCGATAGCTACCCACACCGCATACACGCCATCTGCCGGCACCACCTTATCGGTATTGAGAGGATTAATATTTGCTGTGGGGAATCCCAGTTTTCTTCCCTCTTGATATCCACTGATGACCTCACCTTGGAGGACATACCTATATCCCAACAATGAAGTAGCCTCATCCACTTTACCTTCATTCAGCAGGCATCGTATACGCGTAGAACTTATAGGCGCCCCACCGCTCATGCACGCTTCTCCGCTTACCACCTCTATACCTATTTCCTTGCCATAGCGCACATAATCGTTGAATCCCTCGCTACGTCCTTTACCAAAGCGGTGGTCATACCCGATGACCAGTACCTCAACATGCAACTGCTCCTTCAGCACCTGCTGCATAAATTCGTGTGCCGTCATCGTGGCCATCTGTGGAGTAAAGTCAAGCAGTATCACCTCATCTATCCCTGCTTGTCGGAGCAGTGTCGTGCGTTCGTCTGTCGTGTTTAGTTGAGGGGTATCATCCATTTTCAACACTTTCTTGGGTGATGCGCCGAAAGTAATGGCTATAGCATTTCCACCGAGTTCATCGGCGATATGGCGTACTTGCTTCAGCAAACATTGGTGTCCACTGTGTACGCCATCAAACGAGCCTATGGTAGCAACGGTCTTCAATGTCTCTTAATCTTCTATATTCAGTTTGCCCCTCCAATCCGTATTGGCTTGTGGGCAATAGGTATGAAATCCCAGTGATGCTGCAGCATCACAACTTGCTTGCAAGTCGTCCACGAATAGCGTTTCCTCGGGGTTGATGCCTGCCATCATGGCCACCTTACGGAATGCCTCGGGCGACGGTTTCAGCTCATGCATCTCATGCGACAAAAAAATCTGCTCAAAGAAATCTTCGGCACGATGTCCCAAGTAATCAAACTGCTTACGCCCCTCCTCCCAATGCAACATATTGGTGTTACTCAAGAGATACAAACGGTAACGCTTCTTTAATTCAAGTAGCATATCGAGTTTGTAGCTGGGGATACCTATCAGCAGAGCGTTCCATGCCCTGTCTATCTGTGCATCGGTCAAATCGGTGCCATATACACGACGCACCGTATCATGAAACTCCTCAACCGTCATCAATCCCAACTCAAAATTCATCAAGTCGCGACGATGCCCATACGGATTGGTCAACTCATCTCCCACCTCTACGCCATATTCGGCAAATGTTTCCGTACAACGTTGTCTGTCGAGATGTATGAGTACCCCACCCCAATCAAAGATGATATTCTTTATCATTGTCTTGCTATTTTCTCCTACAAAAGTACAACAAACACGCCAATAAATGAAGTTTCTTTACAGAGAACCATAAAATATTTGTCTTTTCACTCTTTAGATTGCACTATTCTGCTCAAAAAAAGCGAAGATACTTACGCTCGCTATGAAAAATATTAAAGCAAGCTTTATATTTCTCGCTCGCTTATTCGTATCTTTGCACAACATATATAAACTCTTGATATGGAAAAACTCTTTCTACTCGATGCATACGCACTCATCTACCGAGCCTACTACGCCTTTATCCGTGCTCCTCGCATCAACTCTAAAGGACAGAACACGTCTGCCATCTTTGGCTTTGTCAACACATTAGAAGATGTCTTGAAGAAGGAGCAACCCACGCATATCGGTGTGGCTTTCGACCCCAAAGGAGGTACCTTCCGCCACGAGATGTACGAGCAATATAAGGCGCAGCGCGAGGAGACACCCGAGGACATCCGTGCCAGCGTGCCTATCATCAAAGACATACTGCGTGCCTACCGCATACCTATCCTCGAGGTGCCAGGCTACGAGGCCGACGACGTCATCGGCACCCTCGCCCACCAGGCCGACAAGCTGGGCATCAAGACCTATATGATGACACCCGATAAAGACTATGGACAGCTCGTCACGGAGAACGCACTCATCTATCGCCCCAAGTTTGGTGACAAGGAGTTCGAGGTGATGGGTATCGATCGCGTGAAGGAAAAGTTTGGCATCGAACGCCCCGAGCAGGTCATCGACCTCTTGGGACTCATGGGCGACTCGTCAGACAACATCCCCGGCTGCCCAGGCGTGGGAGAGAAGACGGCACAAAAACTCATCGCTGAGTATGGCGACATATCTACCCTACTCGCCCGTCGCGACGAACTCAAGGGTGCACTCAAGAAGAAGGTAGAGGAGAATGTCGAGCTCATCGAACTGAGTCGCTTCCTCGCCACCATCAAGACTGATGTCCCCATCGACCTCGACCTTGAGGCTCTGAAGCGCGAGGCTCCCGATGAGGAAAAGATACAGACACTGTTCGAGGAGCTGGAGTTCCGCACATTGCTGAAAAAGAAAGCTCCCCTCATATCTCCCCAAATGGAGAAAGCTCCAGCAGCGCGAAAAAATGTTGCTGATGCCTTGCAAGGCGATTTATTTGCGTCGGCTCCTGTGCAAGGAGATCTGTTCGGGATGTCTGGCGAGGAGAGTGAGCAAGACCTGTTCCATACCCATCTGAGCAAATTGGCAGATATCCCCCACACCTATACCCTCATCGACACCCCTGAGAAACACGATGAATTGGTAAAAAAACTCACCATCGCTGAGGCCTTTGCCTTCGATACCGAGACCACCAGCACCGACCCCATCGTGGCCGAGCTCGTGGGTATGAGTTTTGCCATCATCGAAGGTGAGGCCTACTATGTGCCTGTACCAGCCGAGAGGAATGAGGCACAACGAGTTGTGGAGGCATTCCGCACCGTGCTCACCGATGAGCGCACACTGAAGATAGGGCAAAATATCAAGTACGACTACATCATCATGCAAAACTATGGCGTGGAGTTAGGCGGACCGATGTTTGACACCATGATAGCCCACTACCTGCTACAGCCCGAACTCAATCATGGCATGGACTACATGGCAGAAGTGTATCTCAAGTATGACACCATCAAGATAGACCAGCTCATCGGCCCCCGTGGCCGCGGGCAGAAGTCAATGCGCGACCTTACCCTTGAGGTCATCTGCGACTATGCCTGCGAGGATGCCGATGTGGCCCTGCGCCTCAAGAGTATCCTCGAGAGGAAACTGACCGAAGCTGGGGCCGAGCACCTATTCTATAATATAGAGATGCCGCTCGTACGTGTGCTGGCCTACATGGAACTCGGTGGTGTGCGCATCAGCACCGACACCCTGCAGGAGACCTCACGTTACTTCACCGAGCGCCTGCAGCAGATAGAGCGCGACATCTACGACCAGGCTGGATTCACCTTCAACATAGCATCGCCAAAGCAGGTGGGCGAGGTGCTCTTCGAGCGACTGAAGATTGTGGACAAGGCCAAGAAGACCAAGAGCGGACAGTATAGCACCTCGGAGGAGGTACTCGAGACATTGCGTTCGAAACACCCCATCGTGGAGAAGATACTCGACCACCGCGGTTTGAAGAAGCTGCTCACGACCTATGTAGATGCCCTGCCAGCACTCATCAACCCCGCGACGGGCAAGATACACACCTCATTCAATCAGACCGTCACCGCCACAGGACGCCTCAGTTCGAGCAATCCCAACCTGCAGAACATCCCCATCCGCAACGACGACGGCAAGGAGATACGCCGTGCCTTCATCCCCGAACCGGGATGCGAGTTCTTCTCGGCTGACTATTCGCAGATAGAGTTGCGCATCATGGCCCACCTCAGTGGCGACGAGAGCCTCATCGAGGCCTTCCGTTCGGGAGAAGACATCCATGCAGCCACAGCCGCCAAGATATACCATGTACCCCTCGGGGAGGTCACCCGCGAGCAGCGCTCACGCGCCAAGACGGCCAACTTCGGCATCATCTACGGTATCTCCGTGTTCGGACTGGCCGAGCGCATGAACGTGAGCCGTACCGAGGCCAAGGAACTCATCGACAACTACTTCTCCACCTATAGCGGTGTGAAGCAATACATGGACGAGAGCATCCTCGTAGCTCGCGAAAAGGGTTACATCGAGACCATTCTACATCGCAAACGTTACCTACCGGATATCAACTCACACAACAGCGTGGTGCGTGGTTATGCCGAACGCAATGCCATCAACGCCCCCATACAGGGTAGCGCTGCCGACATCATCAAGGTAGCGATGATTGAAATCTACCGCCGTTTCCGTGCCGAGGGTCTGCGCTCTACGATGATGCTCCAGGTGCACGACGAACTCAACTTCAGCGTCTACCCCGACGAGCGGGAGCGTGTGCAGCAGATTGTCATCGAGGCCATGGAGAACGCCTACCCCATGCAAGTACCTCTGCGCGCCGACTTTGGTTGGGGAACCAACTGGCTAGAGGCGCACTAAACGACCAATTGCATGACAAAACATTAATATTTACACCTAACAATCCCTCATACCACATATGAAAACATTCGAAGAACTGGGCGTGATGCCCGAGATATGCGAAGCCATCAGCGAACTGGGCTTTGAGTACCCCATGCCCGTGCAAGAAGAGGTAATACCCTACCTCTTGGGTAACGGCAATGATGTCATCGCCTTAGCACAGACGGGAACAGGTAAGACTGCCGCATTCGGTCTACCCATCATACAGAAGGTAGACCCTACACTGTCCTATGCACAAGCGCTCGTCTTGAGCCCCACACGCGAGCTATGCTTGCAGATTGCCGATGACCTTGCCTCCTTCTCCAAGTATGTAGATGGACTGCGCGTGGTACCCATGTATGGTGGTACATCCATTGAGAACCAGATACGCAATGTTAGAAAGGGAGTACACATCATCGTAGCTACGCCAGGGCGCCTCATTGACCTCATGGAACGTGGCGTGGTAAAACTCTCCACCATACGAGATGTAGTGCTCGACGAAGCAGATGAGATGCTCAATATGGGCTTCACCGACAGCATCAATCGCATCCTCGAAGATGTGCCCCGCGACCGCAACACACTGCTCTTCTCAGCTACCATGAGCAAGGAGATCGCTGGCATCGCCAAGAACTACCTCACCGACCCACACGAGATTGTCATTGGCAACAAGAACGAGGGTTCAAAGAATGTAAACCATGTGTATTACATGGTACATGCCAAGGACAAATACCTGGCACTGAAGCGCATCGCTGACTACTACCCGAATATCTACGGCATCATCTTCTGCCGCACTCGTATGGAAACACAGGAGATTGCCGACAAGCTCATACAGGACGGCTATAATGCCGATGCCCTGCATGGCGAACTCTCGCAGCAGCAGCGCGACCTCACAATGCAGAAGTTCCGCAAGCGCCGCATACAACTGCTCGTGGCCACCGATGTGGCTGCTCGTGGCCTCGATGTAGACGACCTCACTCATGTCATCAATTACGGCTTACCCGATGACACAGAGAACTACACCCACCGCAGTGGCCGCACAGGGCGTGCTGGCAAGCGCGGTACCTCGATCGCCATTATCAACCTTCGCGAGAAGGGACGCATGCGAGAGATTGAGAAGGTCATCGGCAAGGAGTTTGTCAAGGGCACTATTCCTACAGGTAAAGAGATCTGCGAAAAGCAGCTATGGAAAGTGATTGACGATATCGAGAAGACCGAAGTAAAAGAAGAAGACATCGCCGAGTTCCTCCCCGCCATCTATCGCAAGCTCGACTGGCTCGACAAGGAGGACATCATTCGCCGCGTGGTGACACGCGAGTTTGGCCGCTTCGTGGAATACTATAGCAACGCCCCTGAGCCCGAGCCTGTGGTGGAACGTGGACAACGGACAACAGACAATAGACAACGGTCAGAGGGCAAGCGCCAACGCCGCGAGAAGGGCGATGACCCTCGCAAGGCAGAGCAGGGCTATGTGCGCTTCTTCGTGAACCGCGGCAAGCGAGATGGCTTCTATGCCGCGCAAGTTATCGATATGATAAACCGTCACGTGCGCCACGAGCGCATCGAAATGGGGCGCATCGACTTGATGCAAAACTTCTCCTTCTTCGAAGTGCCCGAAAAGCAGGCCGACATGGTAAAGCGAGCCTTGAAGCATGCCCATGTGAATGGTCAGCACGTAATAGTGGAGCCTGCAGGAGAGGAGGGAGCCCCCCTCAACTCTTTCCGAGGAGGAGCTCCCGAGCAGCGTGGAGGAAAATCCAAGAAGAAAGAGAACAACGAATATATAGATGGTTTTGCCCAATTCGAGAAGAAGAACAAGAACCGTGATGGTCTGAATCCTCCTCTCCCTGGGAGAGCTAAAGGGGGCTACGGGGAGGGTCACAAGCCCTCACGAGAGGAGCGCGGGTACACCAGCAAGCGTGGACCTATGAAGAAGGACGATTGGAAGCAGTTTTTCCAGCACGGCAACAACGAGTTCCGTGGCCCCGAACCTGACTTTAGCGAAGAGGGATGGGCACGCCGCAAGCCTAAGAAGAAATAACATCCTCCTGTGGAGGAGAATTAAGGAGTCAAGAGATATAGACAAGTGCCCTTAGGGCACTTCATAATCGTCACTATCGTTTCGACTCCTTAACTCTTATACTCCCCAAAATAGTCCACCGCGGAGGGGATAAATGACTGAAATCACCACAACAAATGCCTGCACAAATCTACGTTTCGCCTACAATAATCTTTCCTTTGACTGAAGAATATTGTGTGCGTAATTCATTGTCAGTACAAGACCAAGCGAAGATAGTAGTGGCTTGGTCCAACATGTAGAGAAGAACATGGTGAAACGCCGTACTCTCTCTTAGAACTTGAATATCGCTCCTGCTAACACATTGAATCCTTGTGCTGGGTATCCTGTGTAGTATGAGTAGCGGCGGCCCAGTATGTTGTGGCCATCGAGGAAGAGGGTGAAGCGCTGGCCTAACGCATAGTGCCCCCCGAGGCTCCAATCTATGATGGATCGCTCACGGGGAGCTACGCCCGTGTCGGTATACACAAGCCACTGGAGATTGGTGTATACATGGAGTGAGGGCATGATGCGCACACGAACATCGATGTCGGTATCAAACTGTGGTGCACGAGCAAGAAGTGCCGGATTGCCTTGCAGCAACCAGTAGTTGTAGGAGCTCTTGGCCGAGAGGTACACGAGATCCTTGTGGCTGTAACTGATGCCTACATCGGCAGTAGCCACCTGTGCATTGTGGTTGGCGATACCACTGAAGGTAACGGATAATGTGTCGAGGCGAGTTTCAAAGAGGGCATCGGAAAGAATCTTATAGCCGCCTCCTACATGTAGATGCAACCCTTCAATGATGCGGAGTACACCATCAAGATGGGCATTCAAAAAGGTGTAGGTGGGGCGAAGCTGTGCCGTACTGGCCCAATAGGGTGAGCGCTCAAACAAGCTACTGAAGGTATGCACATCGCGACCACCATCAAGAGTGAGCAGTGCCGAGAAGCGGTTGCTGGGTATATAGCTGATGCTGCACTCGGGAGAGAGTTGCAGCGGGTGGGTCACACCCTCGCCCATGAGGAGGTCTATATTGATACCGCTGACAAAGTGGAAGTCATCCAAGCGATATTCCCACTGAGGGGTAATACCCAACAAGCAGTTGTTGTGATAGCCTGCAAGGCCCTGATAGATGAGCGCATCGCCCTGCAACTGCACCGAAGCCATACCCCACTCATAGAGATCCATGCCGAAGGATGCATCGCCATGGATATGGCTTTCATTGTGGGCCAGCATGTCACCGAGATAGGCACTGCGTCCCACACGGGTATAGCTGACCGCAGCATGGTAGCGGTAGCGCTCGCTGGCCGAACCTTTGATGCCGAGGTGGGCACCAAGACTAGCCGCCTGTTGTGTGGCAGCAGCTGCACCGAGGTAGTTGTAGTTGTAATATATGCCATGGACACCCGCATTCAGTGCTGCATTGCCCAATAGCATGTTATAGTCGGCATCGAGGCCCATATCATAGAGGTGCGAACGCCATCTAGTGCCGTCGTCAAGTTTTAGCTTACCGTTCCATCCATTAGCATGAGCCTTGAGTGCCAGGTCCGTATTGGTGCCAAACTGCCACTTATAGGCTGCCAGCCCATTGAGGTTGTTGTAGTTACCATATCCTAAATGTGCATAACCTGTGGTCTCCTTCTCGGGGATGACTTCTATTGCTTGTGCTGGCAACGTTTCGCGATTAAAGTTTGTGATGTTGACAATATCATCGGCATACACCACCTGCTCCTTACTCATTGAGGGCTTCACCTCGTCAGGGATGAAGTTTCGCTTTACAGCCTCAACAATTACAGGATTGTAGGTGCTCTCCACAAGTACCATACGATTGATGGTGTCATTGGCGTTCTGTGCCGAACCGATGGCTGCCAAGAGCAACATCGGAAGGAGGGGGATATATCTCTTCATCGTTTCTCGTTTTTTCGATTAGTAATTCATCATGCTCTCCAAGGTCTTCAAGCGGCTCTCAATCATCGAAGCGATGTCATCGTTTGCCTTATAACTCTGTCGCAAGGAGATGAGGTATTGCTTGGCCTCAATATATTTTTCGTTCTTGGTATACACATCGGCCAACAACACGAAGCTTCGCGCCAACCAATAGCTGTGGGGCGTGCTCACATTGATATAGTCGAGCACCTCCTTCTCTGCATTGTCGTATTGCTTGATATTATAGTAAATCTGGGCCAACTGATACTTACTCTCTGCACCATATGCATTGCGCGTATCCTTGGCCAAGATGAGCAGATCCTCGATAGCTTTCTCGTCTTTTCCCTGGACAAGATAAGACTTGGCGCGATAGTAACGCAACTCAATAGCCACCTCGGGGGTCAGCTTACTATTGGCAAGCACCGGAGCGCTCTCCTGGATAATCAACTCATGATTTGACAACTCCCATGCCGATCGCAAACGATTTACCTGAGCATTCAACTTGGAGGTTGTGTTGCCTGTAATCTCGATAAGGCTTCCATAAACCTCGATGGCCATACTATAGTCTTGATTATTGTAGGCCAAGTCAGCCAGCATGCGCATGGCCTCTTCGCAGTACTTGCTGCTACGACGGGCGGTGACTTGCGAAAGACATGTCTTGGCTTGGCTATAGTTATTGGCCTTGTAGTAGATACATCCCAAGTAGTACTGTGCGTCAGTGGTGTAGGCTCCTACAGGAAACTGACCCAAATATTTGGTGAAGCCCTCAGTGGCAGCCTTTTCGTCGCCACGCGCATACGCCATCTCGGCAGCCTTGTAGCTGAGCGAGTCGTGCTCGTTGACATTCACTGCCACCATGCCCTCGGCCTTTGAGGCAAACTCGACATAACTATCTACCATATTCTCCTCGACATAAAGATTCTTGAGATCTCGCATCGCCACCTTGGCTTGCTCGCTATTGGGATAGTGGGTGATGACTGCCTTGTATGATTGGATCGCTGCCCGTATACGGCCACACTGGTAATGAATGAGCGCTATCTCGTTACCAGCAACAGGTGCATATTGGCTTTGAGGGAACTGTTCAGTAAGTTGTTCAAAGGCAGAAATGGCTTGCGTGCTATTCTCGAGTTGCACGTAGGCACGTCCCTTTTCATAAAGAGCATCATCGATATAGCTCGATTCAGGATAGGTTTCAGTAAGATAGGTGAGCGTACCAATCTTATCTTCGTATCGCCCGGTAAGTCCCTGAGCAAAAGCCTTCTGATAAACGGCATAATCAGCTTGCGAAGGATCGGTGGCAATAGCCTTATTGTATGATTCCTCTGCAGCTGTGTACTTACGCGAATGGAAGTAACAGTCACCGATACGCATGTAGGCATCGGCAGTGGTAGCCTTGTCGATAGCCCTTGAAGATACGGGATAAGACTCGACGAACTTGTTGAATTGCTTGAATGCTTCTTGGTAGTTCTCTTGCATGAAATACGCATAGCCCAATCCGTAGAGCGCAAGTCCAAAAGTGCGGTATTTGCGCTCACCCGTGAGACTGAGGTATTGAGCATAATCACGCGAGGCTTGCCGATAGTTTCCTCGGCGAGAATAGATTTCTCCACGCCAGAACATAGCATCGGCAGCTATCTGGCGGTCATAATCGCCCACTTTGAGCGACTCATTGAGCTTAGCAAACGCTTTATCAAATTCGCCGCCAGCAAACGCTTCGGTACCTGCTTTATAGAGCAGTTGCTGCTTTGCCTTCAGTATAGTCCTGCTGGGTTGCTGTATTTTATTTATCGACTGCAGAGCTGCATCATAATTCTTGGTATTCATATAAGTTTCCACAAGATAACTATTTACACGATCGGTATACGCCGATTGCGGGAACTCATTGAGGAAACGCTCGAGAATAGCCACCGATTCACCGAATCCTACATAGGAGGTCTCGTACATACACACCGTGTGGTTATACATAGCCCGCTCGCGGAGTTCGGGTACAGCAGTCATCGAAGCAGCCTGCTCAAAACAAAGACGAGCCTTATTCTTATCACCAAGAGCAAGGTACGACAAACCTGCATGGAGCTGTGCACTCTGCGCTATAGCATCATCGCCATCGCTCACCATGGCAAACAACTCGGGAGCACGCAAATGCTCCTCCGTATTAAAATGAGACATACCTAACTGGTACAATGTCTCGCGCTTAGGGCTATCTGCTGCGGCCAAATAATCCTCTAGCACTACCGCAGCCTGCAGATATCGCCCTTGCCCATAGAGAGCCTCACCTTGAATGCGGGTCATTTCCAAAGCATACTCATCGTTGCCATATTCATTATGATAGGCAACAGCCAATGCCTCGGCCTCAGCATACCCCTTTGTCGCCAACAGGATCTCGGCCAAATAGTAACGAGCCTGACGATGATAAGCAGGGACCTCGAGCATTTTGGTGAACCCCTCTTCGGCAGACTCATAGCGCTTACCCGCATAGTCAGTATAAGCTGTATAGAAAACCACCACATCATCATATCTATCACTGATAATGTTCAAGATTCCCAGTTGTACCGCAGCCTCCTCACAACGCCCTTCCTTAATCATTGACAAGGCATATGACAGGATTACATCATCACGTTCCTTATCGTTCAGTCCATCAGGGTCTACCTCCTGCATACAACGTATCACTTGAGCATAATTACCTTGAGCATAGTAGCTCAATAAAGCCAAAGCCCTCATACGATTCTGCTCAGGAGCATCAGGAAATTGTAATAGATATTCCTCTATGGTGAGGGCTGCTGTTTGAGGATGTCGATGATAGGCAATAAGCGCAAGCAATGCCGACACCTCATGTTGCTGCGCTAAGGTAAGCTCTCCATATTTCACCTTAACCAGTAACTCCTCTGCCATACCATAGCAATGCTCATCATAGAGCAACTGAGACTCTTGCAATACCTTCTCAATATGCGCTTCATTGCGATGTGCCGTACCCACATATTGTGCCTGCATCGGAAGCACGACACTGGCCAGTAGTATCATTACTATTTTCTTCATCTTTCTTTGGTATTCAAAACTTTGCCACAAAGGTACAAAAAGCGAGTGAATATTTTAACTAAATATGAAAACAACCTCTTTTTTTGCGATTTTTTCACTAATTTTTTATTATTTACAACAAAATTTCCTACCTTTGTCGCGTAAAATGCATTATTGTATTTACTTGTTTTTTTAGTGTGATTTAAAAAAGAGTACTAACCATTTATCCATGATAAACTTATGAAGAGAAAACTTAACCTTTTTGTTTTGTTTGTCCTCACCATCTTTGGTTTGCGTGCACAACAGTATGTAGCACCTTCAGAGGGCATTTTCCAAATCATCAATGTGGGCTATAATGCTGCATTGATGGAAGATTTCTTAGGTCACAACCTACAGTGTACATCCACTATCGGAGACAAAGATGACTACGAGCAGTTGTGGATTTTAGAAAAGTCCGGCAGCGGATATAGTTTAAAAAATGTATTCACTGGCGCTTACATCCAAACTGGTAACACCGGCACTGAGGTTTCTTACTGGACAGATGCTGCAGCCAAGACCTTCAACATCGTAGCTGCAGGCAATGAAAATGCTTACAACATCTGGGATTCTACACTTGGTCAGCAAGGTCTGCACAGCAAAGGAGCCAACGGCAGCGTTGTAAGATGGGTTGATTGCGAACCCTCACAATGGAGATTCGTAAAGGTAGACCTCACCGATGAGGATATCACAGCAGCACGTGCTGAATACGAGCGTCTCACAGGTGGCGACAAACTGGATGGCTATCAAGCAGTGTTGGACGAGGTCTTTGCCGACAAAGCATGCACTGTGCTGAGCGAAACATACGCTGCTATGACCGCTGAGGATATTAGAAAAACCTTGACTGGCGAACTGCCCCAGACATTGGTAGAAATGGCAGTCAAGACCAAGACTGGCGATTGGGCCGAACCTAATGAGAAGGCAGACAAGAAGGGTTGGAGCAGCGACTATGCCAAGAAGTTCCGCGTACAGATGATCGAGCCTCATAGTATCGCAGGTGAAATCACCGAGTGGATTGGACACCAGGGACACACCAACATGGATAACCCCACTGGTCTCTATGCCAACAAGCGCGAAGAGCTATATATCATGGTGTCAGATTCCATCGAAGAGGGTGCTGAATTGTGGGCTACATGGATTGTAGGACACTCTAAGATGTCCAATTACAATAATGGATATCCTAATGGTGTACGTCTGAAGCAGGGTTTGAACATTGTCCCCTTCGGTAGCGATGGTAGCGCACTCTACATTAACTACCTTGTACACACCTATGACAAGGAAGCCCGAAAATTTGCCCACAAGTTGAGTGACTACAAAGACCTCAAGATACGCGTAGAGGGTGGTTATATCAATGGTTATTACAATGTTGCGGGCGATGCTCTCTATACTCCCGACAATGATGACGACTGGGTATACTACGAGGAGCGCGCCAACTTAGAGAACATCACCATTCTTGGTCGCTACGAGGTGCTCCAGTTTGAGCTCAACGATGTCGTTGACCATTGGGATGAGAAAGATGAGAAATATTGGAGCCACAGAGGATTGGCAGCACTCTTCCCCGAAGAGCTACCCGCCGAGATGCCCAACAGCCCTGCATTCACTGCACCCAACCAGCGCATCAACGCTATCGTTGAGGCATGGGACCGCATCTTCCTCGCCGAAAAAATGTCTCTCGGTGTAGCTAGCAAAGCCGATGTAGACTCAATGAACAAACTCTTCCCCCGCTTGGACGGCAACTGGGAGAATCCCGCTGAAATCTACAACTATGACGATGCATTATTCGCCTTCTGCGACAGCATTAAGGATCGCGATGGTGACTATGGTGAATACTACAACCACCGCGGTGTAGCCTTCGGTACACGTACAGGTTACATGTATGGTAGCTGGGACCACTCAGGTTACCACATCAACACCACCCCAAGCATCTTGACCGCCATTGCCACTGAAGCTGGCCCCGCATGGGGACCTGCCCACGAGATTGGTCACCAGCACCAAGCACTCTATACCCTCAATGGTGAGATGGAGGTTACCAACAACACCTTTGCCAACATCGCAGCATGGTATATGGGCATGGGTACATCACGCGTAAATGGCACCGAGGGTAACCTTGCACATGTGTACGACAACTTCAAAAGTGGAGGCTATCTCCTTAGCAACAACATCTGGGTACTCACACAGCGCTACTATCGCTTGTGGCTCTATTACCACCGTGCAGGTAACAACACCCAGTTCTTCCCCCGTCTGTTTGAGTTAATCCGTAGAAAGCCCATGGAGCGCAGCTATGGTAGCGACAGCGAAATGCGTCCCAACGACAAGGGTGTAATGGAGAATGTTGGATTCCAACTTACCAATGGTTATCGTTCATACCTCCACTTCTACCAACTCTGCTGCGAGGCTGCCCAGGAGGACTTGACCGAATTCTTCCGTGCATATGGCTGCTTCGTTCCTGTTGATGGCGTGTTCCAAGGCGACTACACCAACTCTAAATACTACACCACACAACAGGAGATCGACAAGGCCATTGCCGAAGTGAAGGCTAAGAACTACCCCGTTAATAATAAGGTGCTCTTCATCAACGACTGTACACCTGACATCACCTATAGCCATGATGGTAAAACACCTCGCGAGTTCTGGGATGGTGATGTAACGAAGAATGGTGAGAATGGCGAAGTCGGTTGTTATGTCGACTACCTCAAAGGCACACCTATTACAGAAAAGTATGTATACACATTGGATGACTTCAAACTCACCATTAAAGGCGGTAAGGGTGCTGTAGGTTTTGCCATCTACAATAAAGAAGGTGAGATACAAGCATTCTCTAACAACCATAGCTTTAGCATCAACAAAGATGTTAAGAATATGTTGCGCTCTCGTGAAGCAACCCTCTATGCAGTAGCAGCTACGACAGCAGATGTCCCCGTTGTAAGCAGCATACTATCAAGCAGTACCGATGAGCAATACGAGAAATTGCAATCTGCTCAATATATGGCAAAGAAGTATCTTGAGAGAAAAGATGATACTGGCACTAAGGTAGGTTACTTGAATCCCGACTCTATTGTCGACTATGAGGCTCTCGTGGCAGAAGTTGACAGAATCTTAGCACTTGAAAAGGCAGATGAGAACAACTACGGAGAGTGGTACCTAAAGTTGGATTCTGCAAATGCCTGCATCGAAAGCAACAGTTCTGTACGTGTACCCCTCACACCGAGCAACTTCTATGCAATCATCAATGGTTCTGCAAATTACTTGGTTAATGCCAATTCAGGTCTGAGAACAGCAGAAAATAAAGAAGAAGCAGTACCTGAGAAGATGCAGTGGCGCTTTGTGAAAGCAGAAACCGAAGGCACATATTACATGCAGTTGCGTGAGACAGGAATGTATATTTCATCAATCGTAGGCACTCGCATAGAGGCAAAAACGACAGATATCGAACAAGCTTTAGTAGTCTCTGTAGGATCTGCTGAAACCCCTGGCGAAATGTACATCCAAGCAAAGAGCGACGAGAAACTTCGCTTGTACAATTCAAGCGGAACAGTGTATGTAGGCAATCAAGCGAATAGCGGCGCTAAATGGATTATCCAACTGGTTGACGACCTTCTTACACTCCCAGAAGCAAGTACAAACGAGTTGATCACACTCTACTATCTGGTGCGCGCCGAAAACGGAGAGTATGCTTATAGCTATCTGCCCAAATCGAGCGATAAGGGTCGTATTGCAACAGATATGAGCAACGACCCCAATGACTACAACTATTGTTTCTACTTCAAGCAGGGTAGCCAAGAGGACAAATACACTATGTACAATGGTGGTACAGGAATGCCTGTTACCAAGGATGGCAACAAACTCTACATTGACAAAGAGGCCGAAATAGCTCCTGAATTCACCATTACGCTCGATGAGCAGAAGAAAGCACTGATCATATCAGACGAGGAAGGAGCATGGGGAATGAAGATGGGTGAGGCTACCGAACTCATCGAAGTAGGTACAGAGACGCATGTCACATGGAAACTACAGCGTATCCGTACTGTCAACCCCACTCTTGCCAATCTGACAATCAACATACCTGAGGACACCGAACTTTTGGTAGGAGACTCTATCGTACTGACAGTAGAGGTTGCTCCTATGTTTGCCGTTGATCGTTCTGTAACTTGGACTAGCAGCGATGAGAGCATTGCTACGGTAGATGCTAACGGTAAGGTAAAAGCAATCGCTGATGGTGTCGTGACAATCACAGCAATCGCTAACGATGGTAGCGGACTGACTGCAGTGTGCGAACTCACCATTAAGAAGAACTTGCTCACCAGTCTCACTATCACCAAGAAGACAGCAAAACTCAAAGAGGGAGAGACAGTGACACTGAACATCAGAACAAGACCTGAAACGGCTCTTGACCACTCTGTAACTTGGACAACCAGTGATGAGAGCATTGCTACAGTAGACGAAAATGGTACAGTTACAGCAGTAGCAGCAGGTAAGGCAACAATTACTGCAACAGCTAATGATGGCAGCGGATTGACTGCTAAATGTGAGGTCACTGTAGAGAGCGAATCAGGTATCTTCACCATAGATGCTGCTACATTGTCTATACAAGGAAGAAATGGCGCTATCGTCATCGAAGGCCTTGCCAAGGGTACCGTAGTTAGCATATACGACATCACAGGCCGACTGATCACCACATTCACTGCAGCAGATAGCACTGCTATCATTGAGGCAGGATTGGTAAAGAGAGGTACAGCTATCGTAAGAATAGGAGAACATAGCATAAAGATCTCACTCTAATCTGATTACAATGATCAAAATAAAAGGGGGCGCAAGCATGTGCCCCCTTTTATTTTGGTCATCTGCTTGTTTATTTGTACCTTTGCTCTGAATATTTAACACAATAAAAAGACAAGTATATGGCAGAAGATATAGTGATGACCCCAATGATGAAGCAGTTCATGGAACTTAAGGGTAAGCACCCCGATGCCATTTTGTTGTTTCGATGTGGAGACTTCTACGAAACATACTCTACCGATGCCATTGTAGCCAGTGATATATTAGGTATTACGCTTACTAAACGTGCCAATGGAAAGGACAAACACCTTGAGATGGCAGGATTCCCCTTTCATGCCCTTGATACTTATCTCCCTAAATTGGTACGTGCTGGGCGTAGAGTAGCCATCTGCGACCAGTTGGAAGACCCCAAGATGACGAAAAAACTCGTCAAGCGCGGTATCACTGAACTGGTGACTCCTGGTGTATCGATCAATGAGAATGTACTCAATTACAAAGAGAATAACTTTCTCGCAGCCGTACACTTCGGCAAGGGTGCTTGTGGTGTCTCATTCCTTGATATCTCTACAGGAGAATTTCTCACTGCCGAAGGGCCATTCGACTATATCGATAAGTTGCTCGTCAACTTTGCACCTAAAGAGGTGCTCTTCCAACATGGAATGCGCAGTCAGTTTGAAGGGAACTTTGGCAGCAAATATTGCACTTTCGAACTTGACGATTGGGCATTTACAGAGTCTTTCGCCCGGGAGAAACTCGTCAAGCATTTCCAAGTAAAAAACCTCAAAGGATTCGGCATTGACCATCTTCGCAATGGTATTGTGGCGTCAGGCGCCGTGCTTCACTACTTGGACGTAACATTGCATACGCAGATCAAACATATCACTACACTCTCACGCATCGAAGAGGAGCGCTATGTACGTCTCGACCGCTATACCGTGCGCAGCCTCGAACTTGTGCACCCAATGAACGATGGAGGCAAGTCATTACTCGATGTCATTGACAAGACCATAAGTCCTATGGGCGCCCGTCTCTTGAAACGCTGGGTAGTGTTCCCCCTCAAAGAGGTACGCGCCATTAATGAACGCTTGGATATTGTAGAGTATTTCTTCCGCCATCCCGACTTTCGCGAACTGCTTGACGATGCGCTACATCAGATAGGCGATCTTGAGCGTATCATCTCTCGCGTTGCCGCAGGGCGCGTATCACCTCGCGAAGTAGTGCAGCTGAAAATCGCCCTCAATGCGATAGAGCCAGTAAAAGCAGCTTGCGAAGCATCAGACAATGAGAGCATACGCCGCATAGGCGAGCAATTGAGTGTATGCCGCACCATACGAGACCGCATTGCTCATGAAATAAAGAATGATCCTCCCCTACTCGTAGCTAAGGGAGGTGTCATTGCCGATGGAGTAAACGAAGAGCTTGACCAACTGCGTCGCATTGCATACTCAGGCAAAGATTATCTGCTACAAATGCAGCAACGAGAGAGCGAGACAACCGAGATACCAAGCCTAAAGATTGCTTATAATAATGTCTTTGGCTACTATATCGAGGTGCGCAATACACACAAAGATAAAGTACCCGAGACTTGGATACGCAAACAGACATTGGTCAATGCCGAGCGCTACATCACCCAAGAGCTCAAGGAATACGAAGAGAAGATACTTGGCGCCGAGGATAAGATTTCGGCACTCGAGACTCGCATATACAACGACCTCGTATACGCCCTCAACGAATATATTCCCGCCATACAAATCAATGCCAACCAGATAGCACGCCTTGACTGTCTACTCTCTTTTGCCGCAACAGCTGCTATCAACCGCTATGTGCGCCCTGTAGTAGATGATAGCACCACGCTCGACATCCGTCAAGGTCGCCATCCCGTCATTGAACAGCAACTCCCCGTAGGTGAGAGTTACATTGCCAACGATGTGCTACTCGACACCGACAGCCAACAGATACTCATCATCACGGGTCCCAATATGGCGGGTAAATCAGCGCTCCTGCGTCAAACCGCCCTTATCACTCTAATGGCACAAATCGGTAGCTTCGTGCCTGCCGAAACAGCTCATGTGGGCTTAGTAGACAAGATATTCACTCGAGTGGGAGCCAGTGACAACATCTCCGTAGGCGAGTCTACCTTTATGGTAGAGATGACTGAAGCGTCGGATATACTTAATAATATCAGCCCGCGCAGCCTTGTTCTCTTCGACGAGTTGGGCCGAGGCACCTCTACATACGATGGCATCTCTATCGCATGGGCTATTGTAGAATATATCCACGAGAATAGTCGTGGACATGCACGCACCCTCTTTGCTACACACTACCACGAACTAAACGAAATGGAGAAGTCATTCTCACGCATCAAGAACTTTAATGTCGCAGTGCGCGAGGTCAATAAGAAGGTCGTATTCGTGCGCAAACTCCAACCTGGCGGATCAAATCACTCCTTCGGTATTCATGTAGCTGACATGGCTGGTATGCCTAAGAGCATCGTCAAGCGTGCTGAAAAGATCTTACAGCAAATGGAGAGCAATGCCGCTGCCGAAGGCATAAGCAAGCCGACTGATTCTATTGCAGATAGCCGAGAAGGAATACAGATGAGCATCTTCCAACTTGACGACCCTGTCCTTTGCCAGGTAAGAGACGAGATATTGGGTATCGATGTCAACAACCTCACACCTCTCGAAGCTCTCAATAAACTTAATGAGATAAAAAAGATTGTTCGTGGTAAATAAAGCCTGACAGAAATAAAAGTGGCAGCATACGTATGCTGCCACTTATTTTATGGTCTATGCAATCGGGAATCAATATCTTATCGAAGCCAGCATCTCTGCCATCTTCTCGAGTCCTTCTTGCAAAGGTTTTTGCACCATTCCCTTGATGAAAGGATTAAGCTCAGTGCGCAGGGTAAGCCTCATCTTACTCGCCTCCTCAGCTGTAGGGAGCATCTGCACCCAAATAGTAAGAGGAATAGGCGATGTGGTAGCCTCCAACTTGATACATTTAGGCTCCTCGCGCTCGATAATCTTGAAAGCGATATCACCTACAGGCGCTACATTGATACTTACGGTGTCACTATCAAACTTCAGTTCCTTTACCTTATCTTGGGGTATACGATCCTTTACCGCCTCAAGATGAGACAGGTCAGACAACATGTCATATACGCGTTGCTGACTATAGGGGATAGCTACAACCTTACTTTCGAACTGATTCATGCCGATTTATACATTCCAATGAGAGGGGTCACGACGCCACTCATTGAGCAAGGGAAGTTCATCCTCTGTGATGTATCCAGTCTCTTGTGCAACCTCGAGTACTGCCTCGTAGTTGGTCAATGTAATCAACTCTACATCGGCCTCCTTGAATGCCTTCTCGGCAACATCGAATCCATAGGTGTAAGATGCTACCATACCGATAACTTCGCAGCCATTGTTGCGGATAGCCTGTACAGCCTTGAGGCTGCTACCACCAGTAGAGATAAGGTCTTCTACGACAACTACCTTCATGCCAGGACGAAGGTCACCCTCGATGAGGTTTTCCAAACCATGATCCTTGGGAGCCGAGCGCACATATACGAAGGGAAGGTTGAGAAGGTCAGCAACGAGGGCGCCCATAGCAATGGCACCTGTAGCTACACCAGCAATAGCATCAACCTGGCCGAAACGCTCCTGTACGACGCGAGCGAACTCGATCTTAATGAAGTTGCGCAAATCAGTGTAAGAAAGGGTCTTACGATTATCGCAATAGAACGGAGACTTCCAACCAGACGCCCAAGTGAAGGGGTTAGAGGGTTGCAACTTAATAGCTTTGATTCTCAGCAGTTTCTCTGCATAAATTTTCTCAAGAGTGCTCATAATGTTATATTCTAAATAAACAATGATTAATTTCTTTTTAATATACCTCTACTTTCGCTGCAGCAGCTTTGCACTTATCGCGCAAGGCATCCATGTCGCTACCATTGGGAGCGTTACATACGACTACACCCATGCGGCGGTTTACCTTTGTATAGGGTTTACCGAAAATGCGGATATCAGTATCAGGCTCCACTACAGCCTCCTCCATTCCGCGGTAGCGGGGTTGCTCTTTTGAAGCAATGGGAGAAAGTATCACCGCGCTGGCTCCCATACGATATTGCTCAATCTCGGGGATAGGCAATCCGAGCACAGCGCGAGCATGAAGTTCAAACTCATTGAGGCACTGTGTGCCAGCGAGAGTAACCATACCAGTATCGTGTGGACGAGGCGAGAGTTCGGAGAAGTACACGCCGTTCTCATTGCTGAGGAAGAACTCTACTCCCCAGATACCGGCACCAGTAAGCGCTTCAGTAACCTTTGCTGCCATCTCCTGAGCCTCGGCCAAGTGGTCGGGACGGATAGGTGCAGGTTGGAAACTCTCGCGATAATCACCACCCTTTTGTACATGTCCAATAGGAGCACAGAAACGAGTAGGACCATTTTGTTGTGTCACAGTAAGCAAGGTTATTTCGCTATCGAAACGGATAAATTCCTCAATAATCAGTTCCTTGATATCGCCACGGCTACCTTCGCAACCATAGATCCATGCTTGCTCCAGTTCGTCGGCACTCTTCACGAGCGATTGTCCCTTACCAGATGATGACATCAGCGGTTTTACCACACAGGGGAAGCCGATCTTATCTGCCGCTTCGCGCAATTCGCCCAATGATTTTGCGTAAAAATATTTTGCTGTCTTTAAACCCAAATCTTTGGCAGCGAGGTCGCGTATCGCCTTACGGTTCATGGTATAGTTAACAGCTTTGGCACTAGGAACCACCTGTATACCTTGCTCTTCAAATCCATAGAGACGCTCTGTACGGATAGCCTCAATCTCGGGAACGATGATGTCAGGACGGTGCTTGGCCACTACAGCCTCCAGTGCATCTCCATCAAGCATGCTGAATACCTCATATTCATCAGCAACCTGCATAGCTGGAGCATTCTCGTAAGAATCACATGCGACTACATATTGTCCCAATCGCTGTGCAGCGATAACAAACTCCTTTCCCAACTCGCCCGAACCGAGCAACAAAATCTTCTTGGTCATGACATATAAATATTTATGACTGCGAAGATAATGCAAAATTTCGATTATGCGAAGGGAAGACCAATATATTTTATTCAGCCCGACTCATCGCTTCAGAATGCGGCGTGTGATTGTTTGGCTGAAGAGGGCTGCTGCAAGGCACCCGAGGGTATTGGAGAGAAAGTCCCACCAGTCGGCAGCACGAGTCGGGGTAAGCGTCTGCTGACCAATCTCAATAAGTCCGCTAAACACAATGGGAGCAATGATCGCCCAAGGGACGAGTCGCTTGGCTTCAGCATGCTTATGGCTACGAAAGTACTCAAACCACAGTACTACACAAAAGCCAAAGTACATCGTAAAGTGCAGTATCTTGTCAATATTGGTGACCTCATTGAGCGGTGTCTCGGGCGGATTAAAGAACGAGAGAAACAGGATTACACCTATGATCAGGATTGACAACGGGTATTTCTTTAGATAGTTCATAGCATTCACCGGATAAATTCGTTGCAAAAGTACAAATAATCGGCTACATTTGCCGCAAAAACAGAGTTTTTAGTCCTTGCTTACCGAAGTTGCTTTTGTGAGACAAGGCTACAGGCTCACAATTCTTTAACTCCTATGTGGCGCGATTGGTTCATCTTCTCTCGACAAGACCGGCGAGGAATACTTCTGCTATCGGTATTATTAGTCATCACCCTACTCTTGCTATGCAGTAAACCCATGTGGCAACAGCATAAGCCCTACGAAGCTCACACTCCAGACTCTTTGCTACAATCATTAATCGACATGCCCGATAATAAGGCGAGAGTCCCCATCACTCCTCACGCTTTTGATCCCAACACCGCTGACTCTTTGGAACTGATCTCTGTAGGCCTTCCCTCTTATGTAGCGAGAAATATCCTCCGCTACCGCAAGGCAGGGGGTATATTCCGCAAGCCCGAGGACTTGGCACGCATCTATGGGCTGCACGACACAGTATATGCTCGCGTAAGGCCCTATATCGAAATCTCTACGACCGACTATCCGAGAGTCAAGACTGATAATGACACCGTCCAGCACAAGCATCCCTATGCCGAGTATATGCGAGCCAAGTACAAGCCCGGCAAGTTTGTCGACCTCAACACGGCAGACACTACCGAACTCATGAAGATTCCAGGCATAGGTCCTGTGCGTGCTCGACGCATTGTAGAGTATCGACATAAGTTGGGCGGCTATCACAGCATTGCACAAGTGCACGAGGCATACGACTTACCAGAGCATCTGGGCGACTGGGTACATATCAGCGTACCAACAGTAAAGAAGCTACATATAAATAAGGTATCGCTTACCCAACTCCGCAATCATCCCTACCTGACCTTCTATCAAGCAAAAGCGATTATAGACCTTCGCAAGCGCGAGGGAGACATCCGCTCCATACGCCAATTGCTCTTCCTGGATGAGTTTACCGAGGGAGACATCGCCCGCCTCACTCCCTACTTGTCATTTGAGTAGGCAGCCAGAAGCATTATTACACAAATAAGGGGTATCCTCAATGGGACACCCCTTATTTGTGTATTTATGGTAAGTAAACTGTTATCTTACTTGATCACGCGCTTTACACCATTGATGATATAGATTCCCTTTGTGGGGTTCTCTACACGGCGGCCCATGAGGTCATAGATTACGGTAGCCTCGGGAGCAACCTCCTCTACCACTACGCCAGTAGGCAGGTCTTCGCCTTCAATCTTCCAGTACACCTCCGTAGCATAGGATACTACAGGAGCATAGATATAGAATGTGCGATCAGCATCAGTCGCAGCAAACTCGTAGGTCTTACCCACTGTAGTACCTTCAGCATTGGTAACTGTCGTTTGCACGAAGCCTCCGTTAAATTGATTCATATTGCTAAAATCTTCCTTCTTGAAGGTGAGAGTAAAGTAGTTCGTTGACTCACTGAGAATAGAGATTGTCACTGCCTTACCCGCGGGGATGGTATATGTATACCACTTGTTGAAGTAATTAGCATCGTAGTCAGGGCTCTGTGTATTGCTTGACATCACGCTATAGCTGGTATAGGGATCTGCCTCAATAGCAATAGCAGCATCTTCACCCGCACGAGGCTCTGAGTATGAAACGGTTATATAGAGGTCTGTACCATAATCCCTTGCATACGCATCTTCCTGAGTCTGGTAATCAAGGCTTTCTCTACCCGTCTTTGTTTCGATATACACCGTCTCACCCGCAGTCAAATATACCTTGGCCTTCATATTTCCAGATGAAGAAGGGCTAGGGAAGTCGTTATCATTACCTGCTGAAGTTGCAACGGCATCGCAATCACCGACCTTTGTCTTCATAGAACGGCCATAGCTACCCAACTTAGCCTTCACGATGTAGTATCCATCCTTGTCGGCAGTAATCTTAAACCACTTGATCTTCTCAAACTCGTAGGCAATATCCTTCTTTTCGTCCAACTCAAGCTCGATGGCTGTATCGCAGAAATCACCTTGCTGGGCAGCCTCCAATGCTGTGGTAACGGTAATCTCCTCGCCCGTATTGGCACCTTCGCCTACAGCCATCACCTCTACGATATAGCTCTGACCTGCATCTACAGCTACTTTATAGGTATACTCTACATAGAAGTAGGTATCCAAACCATTTGCAGCATCTCCCTCTGCCTCAACCTCTGTTTCAGTTTTCTCGGTAGGATACACACGCTTTCCATCAACCGTTTGGAACTGGAGACTATAATCCTTAGAGGTAAATATGGCAAAACCAGACTCTTCAGCAGTGAATGTGCTATAGTAGCTTCTGCCACGAGAGGTAAATTTGATATTATCGCCCAACTCGAACTCTACAGCCTTATCCTCGTAGTCACCAGCCACAATCTCATTGCTTGTGATAGTAAGCTTGCCATCGGCAGAAGTATTCTTAGCTACACATACATAGATCTTACCACCAGTGGCCACACGATATGTGTTCTGAGCTGTAGCAATCTCCTCATAAGACCCCCATTTTTCATCATACAAGCATACATGCTTTATCTCCTCTGATTTGCTTGAGGTAGCAAAGCTATATTCAGCATCTTCTTCTACTGTATAGACAAACCAGTAGTCACGGGCAGCACCGCTGATAGTGTTGTCACCCTTAACTGCTTCCTTAGCCGTACCAGCTGCTTCGCCAGCTTTGGGCTCACGCAATGTCAATGTTGCAGCATCAGAAACAGCTGCCGAAGCCTTGAAGTTGACAATAAACCAAGAAGAAAAATTATTGAAGTTTGCATCCAAATTCTTCACAAAAGTAGCAGCACCATTCTCCTTATTGTCGGTAGCCAGTTCGCTTGACTTTTCTGCCATACTTCCCCAGCTAAACTTAGAATACTCATAATATTCGATTGAGCCGTTCCAACCTGCTGCTGCAGCAACTTCCAAGATGGTAGTTGTGCTCTCCTCACCAACCTCAAATGCAAAGAAGTTATCACCTGCTACGAGGTCAAGTGTTGCGGGGAGTGATGCAAGTTCAATGGGATTCTCGACTGACTCACCTGCGCGAGATTCGCTCACCTCAAGAGTAGCCTCTACTGGACGGCTATTAGGGATACCAACAATATATGTTACATCCTTTTCAACCTTAAATTTGTGATTATCATCTGTTCCATTAGAGTTTATCCTTGTGAGTTCAGAATTACCATACCAATTCTGCTTTGTATAGAATACCAAGTATTCCTTAGTAATGATATTGGCTTCACCATTGCAGGGCGCTGTAAAGCTACAGAATGTAACATGCGACTGATCGGGGAACAACCACTCCATCATTTCATCACCTTCGGCAATGGGGAATGTAGGCAATACCACTGCATCGGCACTCAATTCTATAGGATTGAGGTTGCTACTACCCTTCAAGCTGGCACCTGTAGAGGGGAAGAACATACTCTTCAAGTAGAACATTGTTTCTGTTGCCGAAGAACCTTCAACCTCTGCAGTGAGCGTAAAACGTACCTTGTCGTCACGATACACATCAATCCATCCGTACACACCAGTGTAATCGAACTTTCCGGCTTCCTGCAAAGTGAATTCATCGTTCATAACGCCATCAAGGAACAATCCGCCCGAAATACTTACAGAAACTCCTTGTTCTTGCTCATCAGCATAGATGTATAGGCGCCCATTTTCAGTAGCTTCATACTGGCATGTCAATGCATCACCTGGCTCCAGATAAATTCGAGTCTCGGCACCATCCCAATCTTCAACTTCCTGCTGTGCAAAGGCAGCAGTTGTGATACCCATAAAGAGTACCAACAGTGAATAATAAAACTTTTTCATTGTGTTGTAAATTAATTAATGAATATTAAATGTTAAAAACTAATACCTTTTTATGCCCGATTGCAACATCGGGGTGGCAAAAGTAGTTAATAAAATTAAAAAAACATAGTGTTTGCTATTTTTTTTTGTATTTTTGCAGAACAATTGATAGACAGGCTCCTTACAGAGCCGAATATCAGTGTGTTGATACTACAATTTCACCACAGTGAGACTACAGTTTCTCTATTGTGAGACTCGAGTATCAGTGCAAAGAAATTGAGTGAAACTGAAAACAATATAAACCATTTAATACACTATTCGTATGTCAAAGAAAGCTTTATTGATGATTTTGGACGGTTGGGGTTTCGGCAACCAAGGTAAGGGCGATGTTATCTTCAACACTCCCACTCCCTACTGGGACTATCTGATGAGTACTTATCCTCACTCACAGCTGCAGGCCAGCGGTGAGAATGTAGGTCTCCCCGACGGACAGATGGGTAACTCTGAGGTAGGTCACCTCAATATCGGTGCTGGCCGCGTAGTATACCAGGACCTCGTGAAGATCAACCGCGCTTGTGCTGACAACAGCATCATGCAGAACAAGGAGATCGTAGCTGCCTATAGCTATGCCAAGGAAAATGGCAAGAACCTCCACCTTATGGGCCTCACCTCTGATGGTGGCGTGCACAGTTCACTCGACCATCTCTTCAAGCTCATCGACATCGCTGGTGAGTATGGCATCGAGAACACCTATGTACACTGCTTCATGGACGGTCGTGACACCGACCCCAAGAGCGGCGCAGGCTTCATCGGTCAGCTCGTTGAGCACAATGCCAAGATTGCCTCTATCATCGGTCGCTACTATGCTATGGACCGCGACAAGCGTTGGGAGCGCGTGAAGGTGGCCTATGACCTGCTCGTTAATGGCGAGGGCAAGAAGGCTACCGACATGGTGAAGGCTGTAGAGGAGTCATACGCTGAAGGCGTGACTGACGAGTTCATCCTCCCCATCGTGAACGAGGCTTACGACGGCACTATCAAGGAGGGCGATGTAGTAATCTTCTTCAACTACCGCAACGACCGTGCCAAGGAGCTCACCGTAGTGCTCACCCAGCAGGATATGCCCGAAGCTGGCATGAAGACCATCCCCGGCTTGCAGTACTACTGCATGACTCCGTACGACGCATCATTCAAGGGCGTACACATCCTCTTCGACAAGGAGAATGTAGAGAACACCCTCGGTGAATATGTAGCATCAAAGGGCCTCAAGCAGCTCCACATCGCTGAGACAGAGAAGTATGCTCATGTGACCTTCTTCCTCAACGGTGGTCGTGAGACTCCCTACGATGGTGAAGACCGTATCCTCGTGCCCTCACCCAAGGTGGCTACCTATGACCTGCAGCCCGAGATGAGCGCCTACGAAGTGCGCACCAAGCTCGTGGAGGCTATCCGCGAAGACAAGTACGACCTCATCGTGGTGAACTTCGCCAATGGCGATATGGTGGGCCACACTGGCGTATACAGCGCTATTGAGACAGCCGTTAAGGCCGTTGACGAGTGCGTGAAGGATGTTATCGAGGCTGCAAAGGCTACTGGCTACGAGGCTATCATCATTGCCGACCATGGTAATGCCGACAATGCAGTGAACGCCGATGGCTCGCCCAACACCGCTCACTCACTCAACCCCGTACCCTTCGTATACGTGACTGAGAACAAGGATGTACAGCCTGCAGATGGTATCCTCGCTGATGTAGCTCCCTCGGTATTGAAGATTATGGGTCTCCCCGTACCGGCAGAGATGACAGGTAAGCAACTTATCTAATTCTCTTTTAAGAATTCAGGAGTCAGGAGTTCAGGATCTTGAACTCCTGAACTTCTTTTAACTGCTAATTAAAGAACATGGTAGAAGTCAACGGCGTAGTCGTATCATTCGACATTTTCAAAGAAAAGTTTTTGTGCGACCTTGAGGGTTGCAATGGTGCCTGCTGCATCGAAGGCGATGCGGGCGCGCCCATCACCCCCGATGAGGTAAAAGAGGTGGAAGCATTGCTGCCCGAGATATGGGACGAACTGCTACCTGAAGCACGCGAAGTCATCGAGCGTCAGGGCATCTCGTATCACGACCCCAGCGGCGAGCTTGTCACCTCCATCGTCAATGGCAAAGACTGCGTATTCACCTGCTACGACGAGCGTGGATGCTGCTACTGCGCCATCGAGCGTGCCTACCGCCAAGGCCGTGTGCCTTTCTACAAGCCTGTATCGTGTCACCTCTACCCTATTCGTGTGGGTGAATATGGTCCCTACCGCGCCCTCAACTACGACCGTTGGGATGTGTGCAAGATGGCAGTACTCAAAGGGAAGAAGGAAAACCTTCCCATCTACAAGTTCCTCAAAGAGCCGCTTATCCGCCGCTTTGGAGAGGATTGGTATGCCGAGCTTGAACTCGTAGCAGAGGAACTCGCCAACCAAGGGATTATCTAAATAGCCAGCGAAAGTTCTAACTTTCGCTCAAAATAGGGGAACAAATATCAAGAGTCGTCACGCATGTGACGACTCTTTTTTGTTTACTATAACTTATTCATTTGCATCGATTTGAGTCATTCGCCACATCATCGACTTGGCGAATATAGCTTATTTTGTGGCAAACGGCACAGAGATTGAGGACGAAAGAATTGAGGGGCTCGCCCACACACGCTACCTTTGCATCCGAAAAGGTCAAACCTCTCTTACTTTGACGACCTACCTTATATATATGAAAAAATCACTCGTTGATTATTATTGTTTTTGAAACCTAAATCTTAATGAAGAGTGGCAGTACATCGCGAGATGCACTGCCACTTGCCTTATAAAACAACAAATTCATATCCCCAACATTTGGGAATATTAAAAATGCCACCTACCTTTGTAGTTGCAAACCGTTAACTCACCTCAAAAACAACAATAGAGTATGATGAAGAAAATGTTATTCGTTGCAGCCTTGATAGGCATGAGCCTTGGCAGTGCCGCACAAAGTATCACTCCGCAGATGCTGGAGAAGTTCAAGACCGACAATGCGCTCACCCCCGCTGACCGTGCCATACACAATGCCATGGCAGCCAATGATGTACGCAACCTGGCTCTCAACCAGAGCAATCAGACGGAGATGGATACCTACTTCGCCTACAGCGTACCCTCAAAGGGTGTTACCGACCAGAAGTCTTCGGGTCGCTGCTGGCTCTTCACTGGACTCAATGTGATGCGCAGCAAGGTCATCAACGAGCACAACCTGCCTGGACTCACCTTCTCGCATGTGTACAACTTCTTCTTCGATCAATTGGAAAAGTCAAACCTCTTCCTGCAGGCAGTGATTGACACAGGTGACAAGCCTATGGAGGACAAGACCGTAGAGTGGCTCTTCAAGCATCCCTTGAGCGATGGCGGTACCTTCACAGGCGTGGCTGACCTCGTGGCCAAGTATGGCATCGTACCTGCCGGTGTAATGCCCGAGACCTATGCCAGCAACAATACCAGCCGCTTCACTTCCCTTATCGCCCGTAAGCTGCGCGAGGATGGTCTCATCTTGCGCGACAAGATTGCTGCAGGAGCCAAGAAGAAGGAGCTCGAGGCATTGAAGAACGATATGCTGAGCGAGGTGTATCACATCCTCGTGCTCGGCTTTGGCGAGCCCGTCACCACCTTCACATGGGCACCCAAGGATGCACAAGGCAAATACATGTGGGAGCCCAAGGAGTATACCCCGCAGTCGTTCTATGCAGAGTTTGTAGGCGAAGACTACCAAAACGACTATATCATGCTCATGAACGACCCCACTCGCGAATATTGGAAGACCTACGAGATACAGTACGACCGCCATACCTACGACGGACACAACTGGCTCTACCTCAACCTCCCGCTCGACGAGATCAAGCAGATGGCCATCGCCTCTATCAAGGACTCTACCATGATGTACTTCTCATGCGATGTGGCCAAGGAACTCGACAGCAAGCGTGGCCTGCTCGACATGGACAACTACGACTACGAGTCGCTCTTGGGCATCGAGTTCGGCATGGATAAGGCACAGCGTATCCGCGTCTTCGATAGTGGCTCATCACACGCCATGACCATGATGGCTGTAGATGTGGATGCAGAGGGCCGTCCTACCAAGTGGAAAGTTGAAAACAGTTGGGGCGCATCGAGCGGTCACTACGGACACCTCATCATGACCGACGAGTGGTTTGACGAGTACATGTTCCGCCTTGTGGTGAACAAGAAGTACGCTACTCCCGAAGTGCTGAAAGCCTCACAGCAAAAGCCTATCCTGCTCCCCTGCTGGGATCCCATGTTCATGGGTGAGGAGTAAATGCTTGAGAGCATCATCTATCCACACATTTAAGTAGCACAAGTGCCGGTCCCCCCCGAAGGATCGGCACTTTCTTCTTCGCTTTAACATAAATAACATCTCATTATCTTCGCCCAATCAAAAAAAAATCGTACCTTTGCACCCGAAAATGAAGTGGATAGATTTGAGCAGCTTGCAACCACAGTAAAAAATGCTAAATAGACAGCGTTCGCTGTATGCATTCTCTCTCGACTATCCCCATTTGCGTTGAATGTTTAACTTATTAAATACGTATACTAATGGGATATCTGTTTACAACCGAATCGGTGTCTGAGGGACACCCCGACAAAGTGGCCGATCAAATATCGGACGCTGTACTGGACAAGTTGTTGGCCTATGACCCCAACTCGAAGGTAGCCTGCGAAACATTGGTAACCACCGGACAGGTAGTCATCGCCGGTGAAGTAAAGACAAGTGCATATGTTGACCTGCAGCTCATTGCACGCGAGGTAATCAACAAGATTGGTTATACCAAGAGCGAATATATGTTTGAGGGCAACTCATGTGGCGTATTCTCGGCCATCCATGAGCAGAGTGCCGACATCAACCGTGGTGTAGAGCGCGAAGACCCCATGAACCAAGGTGCCGGCGACCAGGGTATGATGTTCGGTTATGCCACCAACGAGACCGAGAACTACATGCCCCTCTCGCTCGACCTCGCACACAACATCCTCCGAGTGCTTGCCGACATCCGTCGCGAAGGCAAGGTGATGACCTATCTCCGCCCCGATGCCAAGAGCCAGGTGACTATCGAATATGATGACAATGGCAAGCCCGTGCGCATCGACACCATCGTAGTGTCTACCCAGCACGATGAGTTCGTAGCCCCTGCCGACAATAGCAAGGAAGCACAACTCAAGGCCGACGAGGAGATGCTGGCACAGATTCGCAAGGATGTCATCGAGGTACTCATGCCTCGCGTCATTGCCGATATCCACAACGAGGAGGTACTCGCCCTCTTCAACGACAATATCATCTATCACGTGAACCCCACAGGTAAGTTTGTTATCGGTGGCCCCCACGGCGATACTGGTCTCACAGGCCGTAAGATTATCGTTGATACCTACGGTGGTAAAGGCGCTCATGGTGGTGGTGCTTTCAGTGGTAAGGACCCCTCGAAGGTAGACCGCAGTGCCGCCTATGCCGCCCGTCATATTGCCAAGAATCTCGTGGCAGCAGGTGTAGCCGACGAGATGCTCGTGCAGGTGTCCTACGCCATCGGCGTGGCTCGCCCCATCAATATCTATGTAGACACCTATGGCCGCAGCCGCGTGAACATGACAGACGGTGAGATCGCCAAGAAGATTGATGAACTCTTCGACCTCCGCCCCAAAGCTATCGAGGAGCGCCTCAAGCTACGCAATCCCATCTACACCGAGACTGCAGCCTATGGTCACATGGGTCGCAAGCCCGAGGTCGTAACCAAGAGCTTCCGCTCACGCTACGAAGGCGACAAGGATGTTACCGTACAGCTCTTCACTTGGGAGAAGCTCGACTACGTGGACAAGGTGCGCGAAGCCTTCGGACTATAATATTATCAAGAGTAATGATAAACTCAACTCAAGGTGCCGGTTTCTTAGGAATCGGCACCTTTTTTATGTTTCGTTCATGTTTGTCAAACTTTTTCGCAGGCTTGACAAAAAATTATTACTATAGCGATAAAAAAATATCAAGGGCTTGATAAAATTTTGTCACTACAGTGATAATCTAATTTGGAGGCCTACAATCTTCAGTTTGCCTATATCCAAACTCTAGTTTTTCTTTGTCCAAACGAGAGTTTGGCTCTATCCAAACTGGTACAACCAGAGAATAGTTTTTGTCATCATTTTCGTCTTCGTTCTTGTTTTCATATACATAGAGCATGTTTACTTTGTCTTTTGAGAAACGAATATCTCGGAGCGTCTGCATTGTCATTTCTTGTCTTTTGACAAAAAAAGTGATGTGTATTTCTTGTTTATCAATTTAATTCACTACTTTTGTCATGCCTGAGGGGAGAAATCCTCGGGTCAAGAAAGCGTTTCTTGCTTTATCCCGTAAATCGAAATCGCCAATTTCAACGCTGAGGGATGAGGACAATGCGACGCTCATTCTGTCTTTGCATATGCAGGGGCGTGTACAGTCTTCCGTGGGCTGTACACTTTTAACCATATATGCGACAGCGTGGGGTATTTGTTTCTCAGTTCATTTCAGCATGGTGTTTGGCGATACCAGATTTACAATGAGCTCGACAAGTCTCTACGCTTTTCTTGTATACACTAATCAAGCACAAAATTTATTGCTGATTTCGGGAGACTTGCAGGCTCGTTAAAAAGTCGAATAACAATATCGTTATGTGCAAGACCGTCTCTCTACCCAAGCGAATGGAACAGATAATATCTGTTTCGTATGATATTCTTTGCAATAAGATTGCTAATGGGAGTATTATTGTTCAAAATGAGGCATCACTTCAAATGCAATTTGGAGTGATCTTGAAACAAGTTGGGCAATTATATGAATTCTCTGATCAAGACCATTTTAAGATTGAATTGGAAACTCCAAGAGATATAGAAGCTTCAACCAAAAGAAACAGAGGACAAGCACGTTCTGATATATCTCTTCGTTTATTCAACGATTCGGATAGCATCGGTGCAGAAATTGAACTCAAATACTTTAAATATGATAAAACGCAGGAAGCTGTGACGGATAATCGTTTTTCTGTGTTGATGGATTTAGAGAATCTCGAACTGTATAAGAAAAGGGAACCGAGGTTGATGTGCTATGAATTTGTGTATACCAATAATAAAAACTATGCGAACCCGTCAACAACCTCAGGTATAAAATTGGCTCCGTGTATAACACAAAGTTATACGTATGGGAGGAAGACTATTAATCTAAATGCGTGTTATGAAGCGGAATGGACTGCATATGGGGAGCACTATTTTATGAAGACACGAATCTAATGTTGGCATCGATGTTTTGCACAATACAAAGCACGACTATCCCCAAAAAACAGAGAGGTTAAACCTAATTAATTATACAATATGAAACGTTTATTTATTATCTGGACAAGTTTGTTAGTTGCAACCTTGTCTTTTGCCCAAGCGGCAAAGAAACCTACCATTATGTTACTCCCTAGTGACCATTGGTGCTCTGCACGTTATTTTACAAAGACATTCGATAATCTCGGGGCAAAGCAGACAATCAATGACTATGATGCAGCTTTCCGTGAAGATGCAGAGTTGCCTCAAGTTGTAAGCAAAGTGGGTGAACTTATGACAAAGTATGGCTATGACTTGAAGGATTATGCCATGGAAAGTAAAGCTTTGAACGATCGTATGCTCGAAGAGCAAGTGACAATGAGCAAGAGCGGTGCAATGATCGTAGAAACTCCCTTGGATATGTTGCGCAGAACCGTCAAGTACGACATTGAGCTTTGCGTCGACTGGGAAGTTATTAAAGATGAAAGCGGCAAAGCAGTGCGTTTCACTATTGAGGCCTTTGACTCATATACGAATAAGCGTATCGCAACCGCCACAGGAATAGGCGAAGCTTCAAACAAGGCCATTGCATACCAGATCGAAGATATTGTGACAAAGAATCTCAAAGCTTTTGACAAACAGTTGCAAGACTTCTTGGCTAAGCAAAAGAAGAGTGGTCGTGAGATACGCCTTTCAGTTCAGGTGTGGGATTCTGCACCCGTTGATCTCGAAGAGGAGTATGACGATATGGAACTGATTGAGTACATACAATTGTGGCTTAAAGAAAATACCGTTAACTCTGCGTTTAGCCTCACTAACGCAACAGAGAGCAGAGCTTCCTTTGAGCAGGTAATGATACCCTGCCTTGATGATAATGATATGCCAATGGATGCACGAGCTTTTGCGGCTAAGTTGAGAAAGTATCTGCGTAAAGAACCCTTTATGCTTCAGTCAAAGATTGTGACACGTGGTTTGGGAGAAGCAATCCTTGTTATTGGTGAAAAATAATAATAGAATATTATGAAAAAGTTTACAGCTCTATTTCTTTCCCTTTTCTTGTGTTTCGCTTCCTTTGCACAGGAAACTCCGAGAATAGCTATTAGTGCCATATTGCCTGATGACGCATCAATACCTCAGGCGTCAATCAATATGCTGCAGAACAAGATGAAAACCATTATCACACAAAACGGTTTTGCCGACGAAAGTGAACAACGATTTGTTATGACGGCAAATGTCGACATCTTGGAACAGGGTCATAATTCGGCCGGTATGCTCATGCAAAAGATGACTGTTACCTTCTATGTGGGCGACATTCTTGAGAATAAAATTTACTCATCAGCAGTGGTCAACGTGTTAGGTGTAGGACAAAGTGATATAAAGGCTTATAATATGGCTTTCCAAAAGATTAGTCCCTCTACACCCGAAATAAAGCAAGCATTGAACGAAGCAAATAGAAAGATTGTTGATTATTACACCAATCACTATTCAGATTTAGAAACTGAGACCAATCGTTTGGTTGAGATGGGCCAATATGATGAGGCAATGACCAAACTGATAACAGTCCCTAATGTCTGCGTCGAGGCGTACAATAAAGCCCAGGACAGATGTGTGGAGATATATTTCCTGAAAATGGCCGCATTGGAAGCCGAGCAAAAGGCGAAAGCGGAAGAAGAAAAAGCAGCGATGGAGAAAGAAAGCTTGTCGCTTTTGCAACAAGCCAAGGCGGCGTGGTCTTCAAAACAAGACTATGAAAGTGCGTCCAACGCTTTGTCTATTCTTGCCCAGATAGACCCCTATGCCAGCTGCCTTGATCAAGCAAACGCTTTAATGGAAGAAATTAGTAGCAAATTACGTACGGATGAACGCAATAAGGCTGCTGCCGAGGCCGCTATTGCCAAACGAAATTGGGAGTTCAAGATGCGACAATATGAGGATAATTTAGAGATGGCTAAACAGAAACAGGCTGACAAAGCGGCGATACTAGGAACATTAGCAAACCGATTCGGCAAGTTTGACATATCTGTTCAGAAAGAAAAGACCTCAAGATGGGGAGTAGCCAAATAATATTTAATAAAGAGTACTATTATGAAAAGAAAGTTATTATTATTGGTTGCACTGATTGCATGTGTTGGTATCTATGCACAGAGCGTAGATGAGGTTACATTGGTTGTAAATGGTAGCGGAGCGACCAAAGAGGATGCTGTTCATACAGCTCTTCGTGGAGCCATAGAACAGGCCTTTGGGGTATTTGTATCTGCCAACACCTCTATCGTAAATGATGAGTTGGTTAAAGATGAAATTGCAACCGTCACTTCGGGAAACGTTAAGTCGTTTACAGAGTTGGAGTCTGTAACACTTCCCAATGGAAACTTTGCTGTCACCCTACAGGCTGTTGTCTCTACTCAAAAACTGGCAGCATATGCTAAATCAAAAGGTTCAAGTTGTGAGTTCGCTGGTGCTACATTCGGGGCTAATCTTAAGCTTATAAAATTGAATAAGATTAATACAGAAAAAGCTTTTGATAATCTAATGCTGCAATTAGAGACTCTTGCTCCTTATATATTTGATTATAATCTCGAGTTGGGACAACCGACGCAAATTAAAGCATATCGTGACCCGTGGGGGAGATTAGTTTGGTCAAAGGATTATGATGGAACTGCCGAAAAGACTTCTGGATGTGTTCCCTCAACAATTAAAATAACTTCTAATGAGAATACTGTCGCTTTTGTACAACTTCTAAAGAAGACCATGCAGGCATTGGCTCTTAATGAGGAGCAGGCTAGTGAGGTGAAAGCTCTAGGCGAAGAAACATTCTCTACTTATTTATGGGAATATGGAGGCAATTACAATGAGGAAAAATCCGAAGCGACTGAATTTAAATTCTATTCAGATTTTCCCGTAAAACGACTAAATAAAATAATAGAAGATGCTAGAGCGAGTTATGTTATAACAAGCGATATGGCGCACAAATTCATCTTAGAAGAAGAAAAGACAAAATGTAAAAAAGTTGAAGTAAACCTTGATTACGTACACCTTGCTGGCGGTATAGAGGTCTTTGGCTGTTATGGAGCAAGACTATATGCTGGAGATGGAAAACGAAGAGGACAGATCGTTATTATTCCTGAATGGAAAAAAAACGAAGTGGAAGTTTCAAGTGAAAGTCATAAAAAGTCCAAGAAACAGATAAGTGAAGAGACTCCCGAGGAACCCAAACATCAACCAATAGAACTAAATACTATCGATACAGATTTGTTAATCCCAGTAGAAGACCTGATGAAAATTTCAAAGATTGAGGTGGTAAAGGTAAATTGGATAGAGTTTCTTAAGGAGCAAGTAGAGAATGAACCCGAGAATGAGATCTATTACAAGAAACTTATCTCTTACTATGCAGATAATGATAAGTACGAGGAATTGATGCATCTTATTTCGAAGGAAATTGAGAAATCCCCCGAGGATCTACTCTATTATAGCTACTACGAAAGCTACACTAAAAAACATCATAGAAGATCCTTTCTTATGTGGTGCGTAGAAAAGGATCTAGAGAATAAGTTCTACCTCCAAAAACTCTTCTCTTGTTATGGCCACGAAGATGAGAATGAATGGATGGCTTTTCTTGACGAAATAATAGCAAAGAATCCCCATCATGCATCCCTTCATTATAACATAGGATATGTGTGGCAAAGTAGGAACTATGATAAGGCTATTGAGGAGTATAAGATTGTTACAGAACTAGATTCAGACAATATAGATGCTTATCAAAATTTAGGAATCTGTTATGTAAAAAAAGCACGAGAAGCAGAGGCGTGGAATCGCGGTTCCGCTGCTCAGGATTACTATCGTTTGGCTGTGCCTATATTTGAGAAATTAAGAACCATGGATGATGGCACTGATCCAAAGAGAGAAGCTGTTTGGAGTTTTGGATTGTACAAGTGCCATTTTAATCTATTAAACTTTAATGAGTCTAGGGAATTCCAAACTATTTATTCTAAGCATAAGACGGGTTATAATGATCTATTTTGATATGGTAAAAAAGAAGAATCAATATGAGAACAAAGTATAAATTTATAATTGCATTAGTAAGTTTAGTTGCAATATTCCCTGCAATGATGCAGGCGCAGAGTTATAATACAGAGCGTACAGCCTTAACGCGTTTCTTAACCAGAATGTATAATTCTGCTCCATTTGAGGGGGTAAAAGCTGTGAATGATTATGATAATAACTATCTGATATCAGTAGTAGTGCTTGACCCTGCAAAATACGGAGGTAACGAGAGTACTATGAGCCGAGTTGCAGGGGTAAAAGCCATGTCTCAAGCAAGTCGTTTCTTCTCTGGCTCAAAGATTACTGCAGATTTGGTGATAAAGACTACAGAGGACTCTGAAGGGGAGGCTTTGACTGAAATGATAGAGACAATCAATGAAAATTCTATTGGATTTGTTAAGGCATTAGAAGAACTCACCAACTTTGATAACGAATCAAATAAAAAAGTCTTTATATATATAACCGAGATAAAGAAGAATCAAGAGTGATTTGTACAGAATAGAAACAAAACTTGATTCCCACTATCCCCTATTGTCAAAGCATCCCAGGGCTTGCCAGCTAGGGGATGGTGGTTTCATAAGTAAGCGGTGGGTATTTTGATACTCACCGCTTCGTTTGTTTATCATCAACTCCCAACGAGAATCCACAAAGTCTTCAAAAATTAGGCGTAGATGTATCTTGATGGTTTTGTAGATTCGTATATGGATATTGTTCAAAATAGATATCCCTATAAAGAAATTCGTATAAGTTCTTAAAAATATCGTCATTATCCTAAATAGGATTACCCTAAGTAGGATAATAGATAAAAATTGTGTCCTATCCTCGCTTTCTTCCCCTTCAATCCCCAAGGAAAACGAAAAGAACGCAGCCATGAGCGATTAGGAAAAAACAAAAAGTTTGTGTAGAGTCAGGACGTGATAACATTTTGTTTTTCGGGAAAGAAAGTTTGCACTTCCTATTCCATCAGTGCGTAAGTAAAACATAGGATTCAACTTGCAAAATGCTACAGATTTTTTGTATGGGACTTGCTCGCATTTCGTTTTGTAAAGCCTGTTTGAGAGTATATTTTCTTTGCTAAATGATGATTAATTTATAATTTTGCGACTTAAAGAAAATGACAAAGAAAAATGGGTAAAGGAAAATTAGCAAAGTTTGCCGATATGGCGTCTTATCCGCATGTGTTTGAGTATCCTCACTCGGTGGCCGAGCAGGTGCCCTTCGAGATGCGTGGTAAGTGGCGTGAGCAGTTCTTTAAGAACGACAACCCCATCGTGCTGGAGCTGGGCTGCGGACGCGGCGAATATACCGTAGGACTGGGTCGTATGTACCCTGAGAAGAATTTTATCGGTGTGGACATCAAGGGTGCACGCATGTGGACCGGTGCCACCGACTCTCTGCGCGAGGGAATGACCAATGTGGCCTTCTTGCGCACAAATATTGAGATTATCGATCGCTTCTTTGCCGAGGGCGAGGTGGACGAAGTGTGGATTACCTTCCCCGACCCGCAGATGAAGAAGGTGACCAAGCGCCTCACCTCAACAGCGTTCTTGCATCGCTATGCTTCGTTCCTCAAGACCGACGGCATCATACACCTCAAGACGGACAGTAACTTCCTCTACACCTACACCGATGCGTTGGTGAAGGTAAATAACTTGCCCACGGAGGTAAATACCACAGATTTGTATCATAGTGGTCAGGCCGACGATATCCTCTCTATCCGCACCTACTACGAGCAGCAGTGGCTCGACCGCGGACTGAGCATCAAGTACCTCAAGTTCCGCCTCATCCCCGGACAGGAATTGCAGGAACCCGATATCGAAATTGAACTCGACGACTACCGCAGTTACAACCGTAGCAAGCGTAGCGGACTACAAACAAGTAAATAAGGGGCCTCCCCCTGCCCCTCCCAAGGAGGGGTGACTCAAGGGTCGTTGACAGTATAAATGTAAAACTAATTAATAAGTCCTCTTGCTTCCGCGATGTCGGGAAGCCCCTCCTTGGGAGGGGTCGGGGAGGCCTCCCATAATTTATGAACTTATATCCTAAACTCATCCACGATGCACTGGCCACAGTGCGCTACCCGGGTACGGGTAAAAACCTTATCGAGGCCGAGATGGTGGAGGACGACCTCCGCATCGACGGACAGAAGGTATCGTTCTCGCTCATCTTCGAAAAACCTACCGACCCCTTCATGAAGTCTATCCTCAAAGCCTCTGAGGCCGCCATCAAGCGCGAAGCCGGTGCAGACGTTGAGGTGACCATCAACGTTAAGACCATCCAACAGGCACGCCCCGAGGTGGAGAAACTGCTACCTCAAGTGAAGAACATCATTGCCGTGTCATCAGGCAAGGGCGGCGTAGGCAAGAGCACCATAGCGGCCAACCTCGCTGTGGCACTCGCCAAGCAGGGCTACAAGGTGGGATTGCTCGATGCCGACATCTTCGGCCCTTCGATGCCCAAGATGGTTCAGCTGGAAGATGCACCCCCCTATGCCGAGCGCATCGACGGACGTGACCTCATCATCCCCATCGAGAGCTATGACGTGAAGCTACTCTCTATCGGCTTCTTCGTGGACCCCGCTCAGGCTACCATCTGGCGCGGTGGCATGGCGAGCAACGCCTTGAAGCAGCTCATTGCTGATGCGGCGTGGGGCGAACTCGACTACTTCCTCATCGACCTTCCTCCCGGCACAAGCGACATACACCTCACCACGTTCCAAACCGTGGCCATCACGGGTGCTGTCATCGTGAGCACACCGCAACAGGTGGCTTTGGCCGATGCACGCAAGGGTATCGACATGTTTACCAACGACAAGGTGAATGTGCCCATCCTCGGACTCGTGGAGAACATGGCATGGTTTACCCCTGCCGAACTGCCCGAGAACAAGTATTATATCTTTGGTAAGGAGGGTTGCAAGCAACTCGCCGAGGAGATGGGAGTGCCTCTCTTGGGACAGATTCCCGTAGTACAAAGCATCTGCGAGGGTGGCGACAATGGCTGCCCCGTAGCACTTGACGACACTACGATGACAGGCCTTGCCTTCCGTAACCTGGCCGATGCTGTAGTACACCAAGTGGAGGTGCGCAATGCCACACAGGAGGCTACACACATCGTCAAGACAAAATAAGTAGCATTTGGGCTATGTATGAACAAAGGGTGGTAACATTAGTTACTACCCTTTATTTTTCTGATGGTGGTAGGGGTCTTCTTACCTTTCTTCTCGGGCTCCCGCTCCGTGGTCAGTTCGCCCACCCGCTTGTCTAACTTTTCGCCATAAAGATCAGTGCCCTGCACGCGACGCGAAGGATTGATCAGAACATTGGAAGGGAGATTGGTGATATGCATACGCTGCACCAAGCCCGTCGACCACCCATCAAAGTCGCACGCTTGGCGCCAAGTGGCAGAGTCTTCGTCAATGGCCTGCAACCACGCCTCACGATTGGTGTCGAGCGATACACTGAGGATGTCAAAGTTGTGATTCTTGTATTTCTCCTTGAGCGTGACAAGCTCGCGCTGGCGCTGACGGCTCTCCTCATCCCACGAAGCCCAGAAGGTAATGAGCAGGTAGGTATTCTTGTAATCAATGGTACTTACAATCTTCCCCTCGCTATCGCAGATGCTATAGCTGTTTACCGCATTGTTCTTCGTCAAGGGCTTATAAGCATTGAGTGAGTGCTGCAGCTGCTTGATGTAGTTGTTGTCCTGTAGGTTGCCACTCATCGAGCCTATGAGCGCCTTTATCTTCGTGATGTCAGGATTGGGGCGCAGCACAAAGTACTCGCGCAGCAAGTGGATGCTCACCTCCGAATAAGGGTTAGCACGGATAAACGAGTCAGCTATAGCCAGCATCTCCCTCTCGGAGCAACCGACTACACGCTCCTGGAACCTATGGAGCAATGCATTCTGCTCGCTTCCCACGATGCTTAACCTCCCTGTTGCTGCCGTGTCGCCCTGTATGGTGGCAGTCAGCTCCTTGTCTGCAAACACCATTTCGCGATGACCACCAGGGAAGACCACCCACATGGGCACTACCGTGTCTACTTCAACACTGTATCGAAACATGCCATCATGGACCACCACCGTGTCGATGTGCTCATACAGCGCATCTGCGCCATATATATATATCGTATCGTGCGTGAGGCTGCCTACAGTACCCTCAAGTACAAAAGTATTTGCTTTGTCTCCGCAGGAGCAAAGACAAAGCAAAATTATTACCCAAGAGAACAGGCGTTTCATGTTTTTAATACTCTACTATTTTATCAAGAGCGGTTGGCACGCTTGCGCTCTATCTCGTCGAGGATGATCTTGCGCATACGCATTGACTTGGGTGTCACCTCTACATATTCATCCTCCTTGATATACTCGAGTGCCTCCTCCAGAGAGAAGATGATGGGCGGTACGATACGCGCCTTGTCATCAGAGCCACTGGCACGCATGTTGGTGAGCTTCTTGCTCTTGGTAACATTGATCACCAAGTCATTGTCGTGGACATGCTCACCCACTACCTGACCGGCATACACCTCGTCCTGCGGATTGATGAAGAACTTGCCACGATCTTGCAACTTGTCAATAGCATAAGCAAAGGCCGTACCCGACTCCATGGCAATCATTGAGCCATTGGTGCGGCGGTCGATGTCGCCCTTGTAGGGCTCGTAGCCCTTGAAACGATGTGCCATAATAGCCTCACCAGCCGAAGCGGTGAGTACATTGGTGCGCAAGCCGATAATGCCGCGTGAGGGGATATTGAAAGCGATGTTCACACGATCGCCCTGTGTCTCCATCGAGGTGAGCTCACCCTTACGGCGAGTCACCATGTCAATCATCTTGCTTGAGTACTCCTCAGGCACGCTGATGGTAAGTTCCTCGATAGGCTCGCACTTCTGTCCGTCGATAGTCTTATAGATTACCTGAGGCTGACCCACCTGCAACTCGTAGCCCTCGCGACGCATCGTCTCGATGAGTACCGAGAGATGTAGCACGCCACGGCCAAAGACACTCCACTTGTCGCTCTCCTCATCCTTAACGACGCGTAGGGCGAGGTTCTTATCAAGCTCCTTCATCAAACGGTCGTGGATGTGGCGCGAAGTCACAAACTTACCCTCCTTGCCGAAGAAGGGAGAGTCATTAATGGCAAAGAGCATGCTCATCGTAGGCTCATCGATAGCGATAGTGGGCATAGGCTCGGGATTCTCGGCATCGCACACCGAGTCGCCAATCTCGAAGTTCTCCAATCCCACGATAGCACAGATATCGCCCGAGCTCACTGACTCGGTGCGCTTGCGGCCCAGTCCCTCGAAGGTGTGCAGTTCCTTGATCTTGGCCTTCTCCGTTGAGCCATTCCGGTGAGCGAGCGTGATGGTCATTCCCTCGGTAAGTGTGCCACGATGCACGCGGCCTACAGCAATACGTCCAGTGTATGCCGAAAAGTCGAGCGAGGTGATGAGCATCTGCGGTGTGCCCTCCAAACGCTTGGGTGCGGGGATATGTTCAAGGATTACATCCAGCAGGTAGTTGATATTGTCGGTCGGGGTCTTCCAGTCTTCACCCATCCAGTTATTCTTGGCCGAACCATATACTACGGGGAAGTCGAGCTGCTCCTCGGTAGCTTCGAGGGCAAACATGAGGTCGAACACCATCTCGTATACCTCTTCGGGACGGCAGTTAGGCTTGTCCACCTTGTTGACCACCACCACGGGCTTCAATCCCAGCTGCAATGCCTTCTGCAACACAAATCGTGTCTGCGGCATGGGACCCTCGAAGGCGTCAACCAGCAAGATACATCCATCCGCCATATTGAGCACACGCTCTACCTCACCACCGAAGTCCGAGTGTCCCGGAGTGTCAATGACATTAATCTTTGTACCCTTATAATCGATAGATACATTCTTAGAGAGGATCGTTATACCTCGTTCACGCTCCAAATCATTGTTGTCGAGTACCAACTCACCACCGTTCTGGTTCTCACGAAACAGGTTTCCGGCGAGCATCATCTTGTCTACCAAGGTTGTCTTGCCATGGTCAACGTGCGCAATAATAGCAATGTTTCTGATGTCTTGCATATGTAGTATACTAAATATGTTGCAAAATTAGTGCAAAATTTCGGTTAAGCGAAGGCAATAAAAATTTATTTGTATTGCTGGGTGTTAGAAATTTATTCGAGTCGAACGGAATGCCAAATCTCAATGGGTGAATGTGGAACTTTTTAGGACAATACAACCTGCTGTGTACTGAAATAAGGTGACTGGTTAAAACTGATTTTAAGGTGATGTCTATCTTACGCGTTTACAACTGATTCAATCTATATACACTCCCTGCAAGAGGGCGTACGATACCACGCAATTCCAGTTCGAACAACATTGCGCTGATGCGATGAACGGGGAGGTCGGTTTCAATAGCAAGCATATTGATGGGAAGCCCATCGGGATGTTGCTCAAGAAGAGCTACTATACACGCCTCCTCGGTATTTAGTTCGGGAAATAACGACCCTTGAATAGGTTTGCTCTTATTCCCTTGCGGTATGTCCCATAACATGGCTTCAATGAAATCCTCAGCGGAGGTGATAAGCGCTGCCTGGTTATTACGTATAAGACGATGACAACCTGATGAATAGGCATCACCTACACGCCCCGGGAAAGCATAGCACCCTCTATTATAACTATTGGTTATGTTGGCTGTGACCAATGCACCTCCTTTGCTGGCAGACTCTACGATGATGGTCGCATCTGCCATACCAGCCACGATGCGGTTGCGCTGAAGGAAATTCTGTCTCTCGGGCTCCGTATGACTGATATACTCGGTCAGCAAGCCACCACAGGTCACCATCTGCGCTGCAGTGTTGCGATGCACCGAGGGATAGATGCGGTCAAGGCCATGGGCAAGTACGCCCACAGTGGGAAGTCCATGCTTGAGGCATGCCCGGTGGGCACAAATGTCAATACCATAGGCCAAACCACTAATGATGAGCACATCGGGACACTGCTCTGCAAGATCGCGCACGAAGCCCTCGCAAAGGTCTCGGCCATATTCGGTACACTTACGCGTGCCTACGATACTCACGACACGACGAGGATTGAGTTTGGCATTGCCTCGATAGAAGAGAAGGATAGGAGCATCATCGCACTCGCGAAGTCGCGAAGGATAAGCCTCATCATGATAACCGATGCAGGTGATATGATGCTTGGCTATGAACTCGAGCTCTTGCTGAGCCCGATGATGTGCCGACGGACAGTCCAATGCCTTGACAAGTGTAGGCTGTACTTGAGCAACTATGGACGGGAGGTCGGTGCGGTGCTCAAAGACCTGTGTCGCGCTACCTACGCCCTCGACCAGACGCTTGGCGGTGATGCTTCCTACGCCAGGGATATGCTGCAGGGCAATGAGGCTAAGTAGTTCTTTCTCTTCCATGCGGAGTATTAGTTGAGATGACCTTCAAGAATGCTATCGTAGGGAGTAGTGCGAACAAGCTTACCCTCGTGTAGGCATACGCTCTCGACAGTGCCTTTGAGGCATACTTTACCATCGGACACACGCACTATCTCTTGATGGAACACGATTTTGATACCTTCTCGCGTGACATAGAGTTGCGAACGAAACTCATCGCGGCTTCGCAGCGGAGATTTATAGTTGAGTGTTACCTTTGACACTACAAAGTCGTACCCTGCAGCACTCATATCAGCAAAGCTGAGGCCAATGGAAAGCAAAAATTCATGGCGCGTATGCTCTAAATAGTGCTGATAGTTGGCATTGTTGACTATACCCTGCAGGTCGCACTCATAGTCGCGCACCTTCATGATCAATTCGTAGCTGAAGTCTTTCATCGGGGATGGTATAAAAAAGGGTGGAATATGACATATCCCACCCTTTTATTCGGTTTCTTTCGATTATGTTAGAAGATTAGAGGTTCAAAAGCGCAGCAGCGAACTTCTTGAACTCCATGTCCTTCTTAGCCTTCTCTACGAGGCTTGAATCGAGCTTAACAGCCTTGATCAAGTTCTCGGCAACAGCAGCAGCGTTGTTGGTACGAGCACCTACGATAGCCTTGAGGTAGTAGGTGTAACCATCGGGGTTAGCAACTGCGTCAAGTGTGTTCTTAGCTGCAGTGTACTGCTCAGCCATGATCTGTGCGAGAGCAGCAGCGTTGCTCTTGGTGTCGCCGAATGCGCTCACAGCACGCTCGTACTGACCCTGTGCTACATAGAGGTTACCGAGTGCAGCAGCATTAGCCTCTGAGTCTGTACCCTTCACGAGGTAGTTCTCAGCGTCAGCTACGCTACCCTCGATGAGGGCAACCATACCCAAGTTGGTGTTTACCTCAGCTGCAGTAGCGTTGAGCTTAGCAGCCTTCTCCAAGTAGTTCTTTGCTGTAGCATAGTCAGCAACCTTGATAGCGAGTTCGGCAAGGTTGTTGTATGCACGATAGTCGTCAGCGAAGAGCTCTGTAGTCTTCTTATAGATAGCAGCCTTCTCATCGGCAGACTCTACGAGTGTAGCAGCATAGAGGAGTTCCTCAACGCTGAGTACTGATGCATCTTCAGCGAAAGCAGCGAGGATCTCTTCGTCAGAACGACCAATGAGCTGGTAGTTCAAAGTGAGGCGTGCACGACGCAACTGGGGAAGAATCTCGTCGGCCAACTCGCTGTAAACAGAAGAGATGTTCTTAATCTCACGCTCGCGCTCCTCGGGATCGCTGTACATAGAGAGTACGCGGAGGATGAGCTCCTTGTCGGCGATGTTAGAACCAGCAACCAACTCCTGGAAACCAGCCCAGTCCTCAGCAGTATACTTAGCATCTCCATTAGCCTCAACCTTGCCCTTCTTGAGAAGTGAGTTTACATGCTTTGTTGCATTCTTCTCACGCTGTGTAGCCAAGCGGTCGTTGAGGTCAACGGCACCATCAGGTGAAGCGTAAGCTGATACCTCGATGTTCTCGATTACCTTGTTGTCGGTGTCAGCATATACATCCTTTACGGTAGCAGTAAAGTCCTTCATCTGGTCAGAGTTGGTCTCGCTCCAACGGAGGTTAGCCTGCTGGATAAGGAACATGATGTTAGCCTGCTTAGCCTGCTTGATAACGCGCTGGAAAGCGTCAGCTGCATTGGCAGGAGTGGTAGAAGCTGTAGTCTGTGCATAGAGCTCGGCAGTAGCCAACACACCATCAGCAACCTTCACTGCGGGAAGAGCCTTGGTCTTGTTCTTAATCTTTGCAGTAAACTCGATGAAGAGTTCTGACTTAGCCATCTCGGGTACATAGTCGAAGGTGCTCTTCATGGTAAAGTTACCACCAGTAGCGAAAGGAATTACCTGATTATTACCCTCTACCTTCTCACCGATAAAGGTGTATGTCTCACCATTTACAGAGCCATCCTCCCACTTCAAAACGGGAGTAGCGGTGATAACAGCCTTCTTGGTGAAGAACTTTGCGGGGAATGTACCTGAAACTGTCACGGGAACTTCGCCGTTCACAGCCTCGAGGATCTGAGGAGTAACTGCGAAATAGTTTGATGACATTTCACCAATTTTGCTACAAGAGCTGAGTACGAGCAATGAAGCTACGATTACTGATAATTGAATTTTTTTCATCGTGTTAATAAAAGGTTATAAATTATTGATAGTTTTCTCTTTTCAAAGCGCAAAGATAGGCAACATTTGCTGATTTTTCGATATAATATATCGTTTTTTTTGCTTAAATGGTCTTTTATGCGCTTCAAAAGGTAGCATTTTGTATAGACGACATTACAAATAACGCTTGGGATAGAGGTCGTTCCACCATTTGTCTGTACCTTGCAGGTATCGGGCAAACCATGCCATAATGGTGTTGTGCCAGAGCACACGCTTGTCATAATCAGCTACAAAGTGGTCTTCGCCCTCGACCTGGATGAACTCGACAGTCTTACCGAGTATCTTCAGTGCATTGAAGAGCTGAATACTCTCACCCATAGGCACATTGGTGTCGACCGTTCCATGCAGGAGGAGCAATGGAGTATTAATCTTGTCGGCATTGAAGAGAGAGCCCTGCTTGGTGAAGAGGTCAGGGTTCTGCCAAGGGTAGCTGTCGGCAGCAGCAATGGCATTGTAGCTATAGCCCCAGTAGCCTTCGCCCCAGTAGCTGGTGACATTGCTGATGCCAGCATGAGAGACGGCAGCGGCAAAGATATCGGTCTGAGTCTGTAGATATTGAGTCATGAAACCGCCATACGAAGCTCCCAAGCAACCGATGCGCTCGGCATCCACATAGGGGTGCTCTTCACAGAACTTCTTGGTACCCTCGATGATGTCGTCTGCTGTGCGCTTGCCCCATGCATTGACATGGCGTGCTGCAAACTCCTGGCCATAGCCAAGGGTACCACTGGGCTGAACGACATATACAACATAGTCGCGTGACGCAAACAGTTGTGCACAATAGGGGTTGCTGATACCTTTGACCGTGGGGGTAGTACCTCCGTAGTAATACACAATGAGGGGATATTTCTTGGTAGGGTCAAACGAAGGAGGCAGGCAATACTTACCATGAATAGTGGTGCCGTCAGAGGAGATGAAGTTCCACTCGTGGGTCTCGCCAAGCTCGATCTCGTCAAGGATGGGCTTCATGGGGTCAGCAATGAGGCGTGAAGTCTTCTTCTTCATGTCATATAGGTAGCTTACGCCTGAAGTATAGTCGTCCTCACCATAATACGCTGCTACCGAGGCACTCTGTGTGGGGAGTGAGAAGCGCTGAGTCACAGACACCTCTAAAGGCAACTGTTCGAACACCTTCTTGGTGGTGTTGTAGCGGTATATGTTTACCTCGTCTTTGTCGTCGGTAGAGAAGTAGATGTGCTTGTCAGCAACATTCCATTGGAGAAAGTTTACCGAGGGGTCAAAGTCACGGGTGATGGGGGTCACCTCGCGTGTAGCGAGATTCATGATGTATGCTTGCTTATCGTAGTCGTTGGCAATAGCATGGGATCCGCAATTTTTACCAATTCCATCGAAGCTTTCTGCACTACCGAAGAAGATTGCTTGGGTGCCATCGGGTGAGTATTTGGCGCTATTGACAAAGCCACTCTCACGGACAAGGGTATCAATCTTATAGGTATTGAGGTCGAGCTGATAGATGGAGGTGCTTCCGAATGGACGCACGGTGACATTCTCGGCATAGGTGCTGAAAAGGATCTTTGCACCATCCTTGCTGATATCGTGCAGACTCGTGGTGTGATATCCATAGGTGAGTCGCTCGGTGGTACCCTTCTTGATATCATACTTGGCGAGGAAGCTGCGTCCACGGAATCCGGGGATGCGATCGCGCGGAGTCATCACACGCTTCAGCGGTCCCTGCTCGGCCTGTCCTCTTTCGTTAGGGTAATAGATGAGGAAGTCCTCGGTGGGCGACCAGGTGAAGCCTTCAGCGGGGATCTCCTGCAGCAGGAGCTCTTCGGTGAGTGTTGCGGGGTCGAAGAGGATGACATCGTTGCCTGTGGCAGCCGTAGCGGTGTAATACATCTTGTCGCTCTTGGGCATCCAGCGCATGCCATCCTTGGCGTTGGCAAGAATGACCTTTCCTGTCTTGGTGTCAATCAGTTGGGCATATACATGCTGGCGACCCTTGCTATAGTTGTTCCAACGACGAGTATAGAGGTACTTGCCGCTGGGCGATATGGCGACATCAATCACACGGTTACCATAGACGGTGTTGTCAAGGGTGAAACGCTTCTTGAGGTCATGACCGGCAAAGACATTCACCTCTTCGTATCCATTGTCCTTCACCACTTCGCACTTGATGGCGGGTACTGTCTTGTCGTCTTTATGGGCAAGCACCTTGATAGTGACTTCGCAGTTGCGCTCTGGCTCCATACGCAGAGGGATGTCGCGTACTGCTGCTGCCTGAAGGCTATCCTCGGCGCTCTCTTTCTTCATTCTCGAGGCTCCATCGACGAAAGCCTCCCAACGTACTGGTGAGGTGACCCTGAGCTTACCTCTCATGAATCGGTCAGCACGGATGCTGGTGCTCACCACATAGATGAGGTGTTCACCATCTGCAGCTTGCAAGGTAACAAAACCCGTCGTATCGGTGCTCATCGCCTGCACAGAGAAGTTATCTTGGTTAAGTCCGATAGCGGTACCCAACAGGTTGAGGGTTTCGTACTTGCGTCCTTCGGTGTTGATACTATCGGCAAGGACTGGCTCGCGTAGACTCACCGCATCACGCACCTGAAAACTCTCGATCACTTGGGCTTGTACACCCATAGCCAATGCTACGAAGGCAGTGGCGAGCATGGTTATTCTTTTCATTGTGTTGTAGGTTGTGTGTTATGTGTTTAATGTTAATATCAATTGTGTACCATCAGCCTATTGCCATTCAGCGTAGTGCGATATCTGTATAGTGGGCGGCTATCGCCTACCTTGGCAATGCCGCCATTGTTGAGGTCGTAGCTGCTATTGCACTTAGGGCAGGTGGCTGTGCCATGGTTATCCACGTTCAGATATGCCGAGGGGCTCTCGCACTGCGGGCAGCCTTGGTCATAGGCAAAGATGACATCATCACCAAAGTAGGGCTTGCCAATAATCAGTCCTGCCAGCCCAAAACTGAATACTCGGTTCTGCACCTCTGTATATGGAGTGGTATACACCTTTCCTTCGAGGTCTTTTACCTTGTATCCGTCCTTGGTAGGGGTGGGCCTCACCGACAAGAAATACCCTAATGTGTGTACCTTATTGAAGGGCGATTGGCTGATATCACACGAGAACGATACGGGATACTTGTGGCTAAACACCTCGTACGAACGGTTGCAAGCCGCCACGACGGATAGCACAAGCAGGAGGAGTATCGTCTTCGCTTTCATCTCACTTGTCGGCTCTTATCGGTTACACTCGGCCTCAATCTCCTCGGTTGTGCAGGGTTTGTTCTTTCCCAGATGGCGCGAGCCATCGGCAGTGATGAGGTAGTCTTCTTCGTTGCGTATGCCCCCAAAGTCCTTCCATGCGTCGAGCTTATCGTAGCAGATGAAGTCGGCAAACTGCTTTTCGGCACGCCACTTGTCGATGAGTTCGGGAATGAAGTAGATACCTGGCTCGATAGTAAAGACAAAACCTGGCTCGAGGGTGCGTGCAAGGCGTAAGGACTTGAATCCGAACTGTGTACTCTTGGGCTTCCCATCGTAGCCTACATATACCTCTCCCAGATTCTCCATGTCATGCACATCGAGTCCCATCATATGTCCGAGTCCGTGCGGCATGAAGAGGGCATACGCGCCGAGGTTAGCAGCTTCGGCTGGGTCACCCTTAAGCAGTCCGAGTTCCTTCATACCCTTACATATCTCGGTGACAGCCATCATGTGCACTTCACGGTAGGTAATGCCGGGGCGCAAGGCCGCTACAGCCGTACGATAGGCACGGAGGTTGATGTCATACACCGTCTTCTGGCGCTCGGTGAAACGGCCCGATACAGGCATCGTCGAGGTGAGGTCACCTGCATAGTGCATGGTGTTCTCGGCTCCAGCATCGAGAAGGAAGAGCTGTCCCTCCTTCAGCACATTGCTATGGCAGTGGTTGTGCAGTGTCTGTCCGTTGATCGTAGCAATGACAGGGAACGACAGGTTGCCTCCATGGCGCATAGCCACTTCGGTAACAGCAGCAGCCACCTCGCTCTCCTTGATACCAGGGCGCACCATACGCATAGCTGTCACATGCATCTCTACACTGGTATTGACAGCCTCCTCGATTTGTGCTATCTCTTCATCGCTCTTGTAGTTTCGTTGATTGACTACGGCACGGATGAAGGGTACCGATGATCCTGCCGCAAGTTCGCCCGGCTGCTTGCCGAGAAGTTCTGCGAGCCACAACTTATGGTCGCCACGATAAGGAGGCAAGTAGTGAATCGTCTGCCCCTTTGACATTGCCCGGTCGAGATAGCTCTTCAGTTCGTTCATAGGCAATGTCTCGCGAATGCCTACACGCTCACTCTTTTCACGGATGGTGGGTTGAATGCCCATCCAGATGATGCTATCAATGGTCAGTTCATCGCCAAAGATGATTTCGCGATCTTCATCTATATCGATGATGGCAGCAAGGCCTGCATAGTCAGAACCGAAGAAATACAGGAATGTAGAGTCCTGACGATAGTGATAGGTGTTATCAGCATAGTTCATGCCACACTCATCATTGCCGAGGAAGAGCAACAGACCACTCTTGAGCGTATCTTTCAACTGCTTCCGGCGACGGATATAAGTCTCTTTTGCAAACATAATTCGTTATCTTTTTATATTATTGTATATTATTCGTTTTTTCCAGTCATTCTATTGTACACTCCGATATATTTCATCGCCACGCTATTCTCACCGTATGTATTGGCTGCTTTGCGTGCTGCCTCACGGCTCAATATATCATATTCTCCTTCGGTAAGGAGCCAATGTATGCCGTCGGCCAGATCTGCCACATTCTTGTACTCTGCAATGTACCCATTGTGCAGGTGGTCTATCATCTCGGGGATACCTCCCACATTAAAGCCTATGCAGGGTACTCCGCATGCCATAGCCTCCACGATGGTATTGGGCAAGTTGTCTTGTAATGAGGGAATGGCATAGAGGTCCACCGCATTGTATACGTCTACCATGACCTTCTCGTCGGCGATATAGTTGAGCGGGTATACCTGAAGGGGGATATTCTCACACATGGTGGGTTCCATGTTCTTACCCACAAGGACAATGCCGAGTGTATCTTTCCATTCGGGGTGCTCTGCCACCAAGCGGATAGAGGCCTCTTTCAGATAGTGAAAGCCCTTGCGCTCATCATCCAACATGTGCGAACTGAACAGTATCAAGCGTTTGTCCTGAGGCAATCTGAGCGCAGCGCGAGCCGTATGCTTGTTGCGCGGGCGGAAGAGGTTTATATTGATAGTGTTGGGGATACATGCTATCTTTCTTCCCTGTAGCAGACGGCTGTTGCTTGCCATATTGCCGAGCCACCGGCTGCAAGCGACAAAGCAGATGTGGGCACCTCGCAGCAACTGGGCCTTATGCTCAAACACATGATAGGCCACATCGCGATGCTTCCGACTATCCAGTTGTGGACAATCGTGACAATGCTCCGTATAGTAATCGCAATCATGCGCATAGTGGCATACTCCCGTGAAGGGCCACATATCGTGGAGTGTCCATACGATGGGTTTCCCCGAAGCAATGATCTTCTCTATAGACGAGAGTGACAACATGCCATCATTGACCCAATGCAGATGGATGACATCGGCCTGCTTGAACTCGGGCAGATCAGTGATGTCTCCTCCCGAGCGTCCTAAGTCAAGTGTATATATACGGTTGCGTCTAAACCGTGTATGCCATGCTACCGACATTCGCTCCCATAGCATCGACAGTCTATTGGCAAGGCTACGCTCGGCCAGCACGGTAGTGAGCTGATCGGTACTTTTCCTGCGCACCAGCATCTTGGCCTTGATGCCATTGTTCTTCAAGGCTTCGGTAAGTCGGTAAGCCGCTATGGCTGGTCCGCCTTGTCGCTCGGTGGTATTGATTATCAGTACGCGCATGCTCTATTCTGTTTGGGCGGCTACATCAAACAATGCTTTTGTCATATTGCTCCATACATACTTGGCCTTCTCCTCGAGTATGCCCTCGCGAAAGTCGGCCTCGGTACGATTGTCTACGAAGTCGACCAGTGCCTCTGCTATCTCCTTGGCATCGGGGGCTACCACATATCCCACCTTTCCGTGGGGAACAATCTCGGCCAATCCTCCCACATGGGTCACCAGCATGGGTCGCTCAAAATGGTAGGCAATCTGCGTGATGCCGCTCTGCGTAGCGGTCTTGTAGGGTTGCGCCACGAGATCGGCAGCGGCAAAGAGGTAGCGCACCTTGTCAGCGGGTACAAACTCCTTATACCACACTATATGTTGGGCCAGGTGCAACTCGCTTTCGAGGCGTTCATAGAGTTCGGCATTGCTATAGAACTCACCTGCCACGATAAGCTTCACCTTCTTGCCACGCAGGCGCTGGTCGGCAAAGGCCTGCAGCAGCAGGTCCAAACCTTTGTAGTCACGGATGAGTCCAAAGAAGAGGATGTATCGCATGTCGGCATCAAGGCCCAACTTGCTGATGGCCTCATCCCTTGATACCTTTTCGCCAAAATTATCATACAGGGGGTGTGGAGTGAGTACATAGGGGAGTGTGCCGTCAAAGCTACGCGCATCTCTCAACACACTTTCCGACATGGCCACATAGCCAGCGAGCGACCTTATCATGTATCGTGCAAACATCCTGTCGCCTATGCGATGCTCGTGGGGGATGACATTGTCGAGCAGGCCGACCACACGGATACGCTTGTCGCGTCGTATCACGCGGGCTATCGTGCCCAAGCATGGAGCCAAGAAGGGTAACCAAAATCGTATCATCACCATATCGGGGCGTTGGCGACGAATCTCGCGCCCTACCTTCAGCCAGTTGAGAGGGTTCACAGAGTTGATCTTCCTTACGATATGCAAGTCTGACGGAGCCTCACTGGTAGAATACTGTGTCGTGCCTGGAAAGAGGAAGCTCGGGTATTGCAGTGTAAAGGTGTAGGTCACGACCTCATGCCCTTGACGTTGAAACTCCCGTGCCAGTCGCTCATTAAAGTCAGCGATACCTCCTCTATACGGATAGGCTGGCCCTACGATGATTATACGCTTCTTGTCCATATACCAGTCTTTAACTGCACAAATGTACGAAAAAAAACGGCAATACCACCGCATTTCGATTTCTAATTATATAATATTAAATATTTTCTTGTAACTTTGCTCTGACTACAACTACTGACATTATCGACCACTGCATATGAAAAAGTTAGCTTTCTTCTCCCTTTTAGTCTTGTTTGCCTCATGCCGACAGCACAAAAACCCCGATTTCATCGTCACTGTGAGCAATGATCAAGACTTCTCTCGCGACGAATTGGTAGAGGTTCCTATCAGCGCCATCGGCGAGAGGATAAGGCTCATCGACGAGGAGCAATACATCGTCCTCGATGCCAGAGGCGAGCAAGTACCCTATCAGATCACTTACGATGACCATCTCCTCTTCAGCGTCAGCATCGCAGCGCAAGACACTGCCACCTATACGATCACTGTAGGTGAGCCCGTCAAGGCAGCCCTCTATGTGCATGGGCGTCACTACCTGGAGTATGCTGACGACATCGCATGGGAGAACGACCGCATCGGCTACCGCATCTATGGCGATGAGGAGATCGGGTACGACATATGGGCAAAGCGTGTCTCCCACCTTGTGCTCGAAGAGCGCTATAGCAAGGAGCACCACCCCACCACATTGGACGAGATCGCCCAGCTGCGCAAGGCCCGCAAATATAGGGAGGCTGATGCGCTACGACATGCCGTATCGCATCATGTAGACCTTGGCGATGGGCTCGACTGCTACAGGGTGGATGCCACTTTGGGTTGTGGCACCTCGGCGCTCATGCAGGGCGACAAGATCATATACCCTGCCTGCTGGGAGGGATACGAGGTGCTGGAGAACGGGCCTCTGCGCTTCACCATTAGGCTCACCTACCCCACCCTTGTTGTCGGCAGTGACAAGGAGGTTGCCGAGACCCGCATCATCTCCTTGGCGCGGGGTGAGCAGCTCAACAAGACCATCGTCACCTACACCGGGCTATCCAAGACTACTCCCGTAGCCACAGGACTCGTCATCCACCCCTCGCACCCTACAGCCTTCGTCACCGAGAGAGAGAGGGGATACATCGCTTATGCTGACCTCACGGAGAATGTGGCCAATGGCAATGGTGTCATCTATGTAGGAGCCGTGATGACCAAGAAGATAAAGGATACGCAGCTATCGGCCTTCACCTCTAAGGAGGCCAAGGAGCGTGGGGCATTGGGGCATGTGCTCGCCATCAGCAACTACAGGCCAGGCAGCGCGTATACCTACTACTGGGGAGCGGGATGGAGCAAATATGGGTTTGACTCCATGGAAGCATGGAGCGCCTACCTTGAGCACTGTGCGCAACGCATACAGCACCCGTTGGTGGTAAGCTACTGAGATGTGTGCCCTTAGTGGGCAAAGATAAAGCCGAAGTATACGCGGGGGCCCATGGGACGGTTCAGCCCGTCGGAGTTGATGGCCAGCATCCAATCGGCCTTGAGGGTGAGGCGTAGGGCCTTGCCCACGGCATACTCGACGCCCACATAGGGGTCAACGGCAAAGAAGGGTTGCTTGTGCAGTACGGTCATGCCTTCGGGCTTCCAGTCGTGCTTGTCGCCGGCGAACATAAAGAACGAGGTCTCCATACCGCCACCGAGGGTAGTGCCGATGTAGGGAGTGAACTTGCCATGCTGCCAGAACCAGTCGGCCAGCACGCCCGTCCAGAAGAGTTTGTTGTGGCTGCCGCTCTCGGCACCCTTCTTGATGGGGGCTGTAGAGAAATAGCCCTCGAAGCCTGCGCGGAAGTGGTCCGTGAGGTTCAGCTTGGCGCATCCGCCGATGCCGAAGGTAGGACTGCTAATGTCGAGCCCGTAAGGGTTGTCGCAGCCATACTGATAGCCGCTATGCACCATCATACCGCCCGAGAAGCCCTTGATGACCTTGTTTTCTTGCGCCACCATGACGCTGCTGGCTGATAGGAGTAGCGTGATGACGAGTGTACGGATGTTCATTTTTCGTTAAGGTTTTATTGAATGATTACTTATTTATCGTGTCCCGGTCCTTTTGGGAACCAGCCTTTGCGCACGCGCTCACGCTGCTCGAACACCTCCAATATGCTCCAGAACGAGGAGAATGCCACTACGCCAAGGATGGTAGAAAGTATGAAACCCTCGGTCAGCAGTGAGGCTATAGCGAACGCTACGCCTGCCACGGCAAAGATGATCCAGCTCTTCACCCCGATGTAGTATTCGGCCTTGATCACCAACGGGTGGAAGAGACCTATGACGAGAAATGTGGAGAGGCCTACGAGCAATCCTGTATAATGCATATCTGTCTTTTCTTGATGGCAGAAGGTCATCTGATGATAACCTTCTTGCCATTGGTGATGTACAGTCCCTTCGTGGGGTTGGTGTGACGGCGTCCCTGGAGGTCGTAGTAGGCGGGTTGTGAGGCAGGGCTATCTGCCCCTATAGCCTCAACCTCTGTGTCAACGACCACGCGCTCTACGGGTATCTCTACCATTTCGCTCTTGAGATGCACGGTGCCCGAGGGGAGGGGATTGGGGTTTGTCACATAGTATCCCTTGGGGATGTACTCCTCATACGAGGGGTATGCGCTGCCTGCTGCCAGGCTAAACTCTCTCTTGCCTGCGCTGATGCCGCGGAAGTAGAAGTTGTAGACGAGCTTGCCATGCTCGCCCTCTTTCAGTTCATTATCGACAGGTGACTCCATGAGCCAGAAGGAGGCTCCGTTGTCCGTGCCGTGGTCGAAGAGGCGGGTCTTGGTCTTATTGGACACATTGTTGTTTACAGCCTGGCCCGAGGTGCTGCCGTAGCAGATGGCCACATAGCCGGAGATGGTAGTGGTGTCAAACACCCATTCCGTCTTGTTGTCGCTGAGCTCTACCATCGTACCCTTGTTTCCATTAGCGGCATAGAGATACTTGCCGCTCACATTGCTGCGGATGTAGTACTTACCATCCGTAGCTGCGCTCTCCAAGGTCCATTGTGTGCATTTACCACCCTGGCCATTGAGCGAACCGTCGTTGTCGGCAAGGCATTGTCCGCGGTCGGCACTCTTGTTGGTGAAGGTGACCACTGCCCCATCGGTGATATCTGTAGCGGTAGAACCAGGTGCCTGACGAGGGATGTAGTCGTCCATCCAGTGGCGGGCATAGATGTACTCGCCCAGGTCGAGCATCTCGGTGTCGAGGGTCATGCGGAGCACGAAGCTACGCCAGTCTTTCTTCTCTTGTGGGGTCCATCCCGCCTCGGCCACACACATGAAGCGCGGCAGGGCGAGGTATTCCAGGTATTCGTTGCTGCTCACATGCTCTGTCCAGAAGGTTGCTTGCACGCCGATGTAGTGCTTGGCATGCTCGGCACTGACATTGGCGGGTACGGGCACATAGTTATAGGTAGCAGCTACGTTGTCGCCACCACCGCCTGCTGCGGTAGGTTCGCCATAGTCGTTGCTTTGGCGGCGGTTGATGTAGTAGCATCCGCTACCCCACTCGGTGATGATGGCATTGAGCCCCAGCGAGGCGGCCTTGGCAGCACCAGCTTGACAGGGGTTCCAACACATGATCGTCGCGCCCGACTGCTTCATCAGGTCGAGGTCGGCACCGTCATCAGTGATGCTCTCGTTCCAGCAGAAGAGCTTCTTGCCCAGGGTAGCCAGATGCTCGTTGATCTCGCGGATAAACTCTGTCTGCAGGGCGCGGTAGCTGGTCTTGCCCATCTGTCTCAACTTCTCCTGACACAGCGCATTGCTCTCCCACTGGGTGGTAGGACACTCGTCGCCACCGATGTGGAAGTAGGGGTAGGGGAAGATGTCGCACAGCTCGGTGATGATATTCTTGGCAAACTGCACCGCCTCGGGGTTAGCCACATTGAGCACATCCTGGCTCACACCGCCAGTGATCCACACCTCGGGGGCCTTGTCGGGATGACAGCAGTATTCGGGGTAGGCATGCATGGCTGCCACGAAGTGTCCGGGCATGTCCACCTCGGGTAGCACATCGATATGTCGCTCGGCGGCATAGCGTACCACCTCGCGCATCTCCTCTTGGGTGTAGTAGAAGGGGCCATACTTGCGACCCGTCTGTGCGCCCTCACCCGTCCAGTACACCTGTCCGTTCTCCTCGATGCGGGTGATGGGTGTGTCGTAGCTGCTCTTGCGCTCGGCACCGAAGGTGGTGAGCAGCGGGTATTGCTTGATCTCGGCACGCCAGCCCTGGTCATCGGTGAGGTGCCAGTGGAACACATTCATCTTGTATATGGCCATGAGGTCGATCATCTTCTTCACCTCCTCGATGGTAAAGAAGTGGCGGCTCACGTCGAGCATGAAGCCGCGGTATGCGAAGCGGGGCTCGTCCTCGATGCGGGCCACGGGGAGCGCGTAGGTAGTGCCCTCCTCGCCCTGCTTGCCCAGGATGACATTCGAGGGGAGCAGGCGCATGAGGCTCTGCATGGCATAGAATACGCCATCGGCCGTGGCTGCCTCGATAGCGACCCCATTCTGGGTGATATCCAAGATGTAGCCCTCTGCTGCCAAGGCAGTGTTCTCTGCGATGGTGATGTCGGCTCCTCCGGTAGAGGCCTTGCATCCGAGGCCTGTGGCATTGTTTATAGTGGTGATGAAGCGTGTCACATCGGCCAACACGCCAGTCTGCTCGCTCTCGGCAAACCCGCCCGCTGCGATGGTGAAGCCCTCTTTCAGTACATATTCTCCCTCACCTACGGTAGCCACCTTGGGAGCAGGTATCAGGCTGAGCGACTTTACCTCTTGGCGCTGTACATTCTCGGCCACATACATCTTCAGTCGGCGCGAACCGTTCGGTGTGGTCGTACCCGTCCATGTGGTGGGGTTGGCACCGTTGGCCGTCATGTCTATAGCCTGTTCGTTGGCATTGAGTATCGTCAGGTAACCATCCGCACCGAAGTGTATGGCGTTGGCCTGCTCCTCCGATGAGGTCTTGATAGCACTTCCGTCGCCGTCACCGAGGTTCATGCACATGCCAGTGAATGCGTTGACCACCACCCACGAGTTGTCCTTGGCGGCCTTCAAGGTCCAGATGTGGGTTCCACTTTCAGGAAGCGGCGCAACGCCCTTCACCTGACCGCCATTGTCGTAGAGGTAATATTCCGTATCGCCCTGGTCTATACCCGAGATGATGTAATAGGTGTCGGCCTTTACCGAACCCGTCACTTGAGCTCCCTTCGTGGCAGTCATCTGCTCTGTCACAAACACATCGGCAGCGGAGGGGAGAGTCACTGCCAGAAACAAGGATACGAGTGCAAATAGTTTTTTCATGATCTCATTATTTTTTTTTGATTAGATGTGCAAAAATACGCATTTTTTCAGAAAAAGCAAAACCACCTCCATAAATACTACTCGGTGCCATCACTAAATCGAAAAACCTGCTGCTACCTCGCGGCAGACAGTGTAAAAGTAAAACAAAAGCGGGCGTAGAAGTGTAGTCGTAAGCCATCTCTCAATGACTATACAAAGATACAACATTCCCCCATGCGTTGCAAGTTTTTGAGAAGATTTTATTTTTCAGGAAAAGACAAAGCAATAGGGGACAGGGACAGGGGACAATTAATTTGCTCTCTCCGAGAAAATACTAAAATAATATGGTGTAAAAATTCATATCTATATATTAGTTATATTAAATATAACTAATATATAGATATGCACTATAATAATAGAGCATACTCGGCAGTTATACAGCGCAGGTATCTGTCCCCTGTCCCCCTGTCCCCCGCCTCGTGGCGCACACGCATAATGCGCGTATCCCTAAAAGCTTCACTTACGTTTCGCACTCCTTTGGGGAGATAAACCTCCCGTCGTCGCAACCGACGCTCCTTTCGCGTCGGCGGTGAGTTACGCACGGGATTTCAGCCAACGCGCCAGCCGAAGTAGGCGATAAGGAAAATCGTACAGGCATCCCCGATGCCTCTTTGAGGCTTTTCTGCGCGGCAGCGCCCCCGAAACTCCTAACTCCTAAAACAAGCCGCGAACGGACTATCGTCTACACTCCTAAGCGTAGCGTCACTCCTAAACTCCTAAACTCCTAATAAAGAAGTCTTTGCAAAAAGAACTTTGCAGAACTTTGCAGTAAGTCGGAATGCCAAAAATAAAAGCAGTACCTTCGCAGTGTAGAAGTGAAACAAAAGCGTAAAAAGGGAAGCCTCTCCCCCGCCAAAGGCTCGCAAGCGAGACTCCTCGGGAGAGATAAACCTCTCTTCGTCGCAACCGACGCTCCTTTCGCGTCGGCCTGCGAGAAGAGGAGCCTGCAGACATCGCGCGACCTGCATCGCTCCCGACCCGAAGAGAGACGAAAACGAGGCAAGTGCGCACCATGAGATTATTAACCTAAACCATTAACCCCACCTAACACACAAACGAATTATGTCTATTACCTACAAAGTTGGAAAATGCAAGAACCCTAACGGCCAGGATGGTGTCAACTACCTCGCTCCCCGTGCCGTGAAGACCAGTGACTATGATTTCGAGGACTTGGCGAACGACATCGCCTTTGCCACCACCTGTACCAAGGGTGACGCTATGGCAGTGCTCGCCAGTATCAAACCCTTCATCGTGAAGGCGCTCCTCAACGGCCGTCGCGTGGTGCTCAACGAGCTCGGCTCGTTCGTCATGGGACTCACCGCCAAGTGCTTCCCCGAGGCAGCCTTGGAGAGCGAGGATTTCACCCCCTCGTAGATGATCAAGGGCTGGCATGTGAACTTCCGCCCCGAACCCAAGCTCAAGAAGGAACTCGCCCAAGGTGTCAGCTACAAGCGTATCGCGAGCGATGCGGTGAAGTAAGGGGAGTCCCACCCCCTGAAGCCCCACCCCAGCCCTCCCCTGAAAGGGAGGGGGCTCGGGCCTCGCGGAAACCTTTTTTAATTCATTTATTTTAAACACACTAATACGTTTTTTATGAAAAATAATATGATAGCCTCTGCAGCCCCCTCCCTCCAGGGAGGGATGGGAAGGGCCTCCATTGACTGGGCCAAGTGGCTCAAAGTGTTAATCGCCGTACTCACCGCTATCGCGGGTTCGCTCGGAGTGGTGAGCTGCATGTCCTAACCGCTGCAGCTATGTATAGCGAATTGTTTATCCGAGTGGTGAAGGGCGTAGGCCTTGCTATTATCTCCCTGGCACTGATGTAGTGCCGGGGAGACTCCTTTGTAAACCTAGAGGTTTAGTCGTCGCAACCGACGCTTTCATACCGCGTCGGCGGACTTGTGTTGATGTAACTTTAAAATACTCAAAATAAATTTACGTTTTCGCTCGGTTGCACTATCTTTAATCTGCTCCGCAGCTTTAAAATAGGCTGCGCCTCAGAACCTTTAGGTCGACGCCCGAAGATAAAATCGAAGGGGCTGAAGTCAAATACTCAAAATAAATTTGGTATTTCGTTCGGTTTGCACTATTTTTGTCCGAATTTTGGTTGATTATATCAATATTAGACGTTTTATATAAATAAGTTAAGATGAATCCGATTACAAAATCAGTGGCTCTACCCGACGGAAGAGTCATCACATTGGAAACCGGGAAATTGGCCAAGCAGGCCGACGGCTCTGTAGTGCTCCGCATGGGTAACACCGTGCTGCTCGCTACCGTATGTGCCGCCAAAGATGCAGTTCCCGGTACAGACTTCATGCCTTTACAGGTTGAGTACAGAGAAAAATATGCCGCTTTCGGCCGTTACCCCGGTGGCTTCACCAAGCGCGAGGGTAAGGCTTCGGACAATGAGATCCTCACATGTCGTTTGGTGGACCGCGCATTGCGCCCCCTCTTCCCCGACAACTACCATGCCGAGGTGTATGTAAACATCATCCTCTTCTCTGCTGATGGTGTAGACATGCCCGATGCTTTGGCTGGCTTCGCAGCATCAGCTGCATTGGCCGTATCAGACATCCCCTTCAACGGCCCCATCTCTGAAGTGCGCGTAGCACGCATCGATGGCGAGTTCGTTATCAACCCCACCTTCGCACAGCTCGAGAAGGCTGACATGGACCTCATGGTAGGTGCTACCATCGACAACATCATGATGGTGGAGGGTGAGATGAAGGAGGTATCAGAGCTCGACCTCTTGGAGGCTCTGAAGGCTGCTCACGAGGCTATCAAGGTGCAGTGCCAGGCGCAGATCGAGCTCATGGAGGCTGTAGGCTCTACCGTGAAGCGCGAGTACTGCCACGAGGTGAACGACGAGGAGCTCCGCGCCGAGGTAAAGGCTGCTTGCTACGACAAGGCCTACGCTAGCGCTGCTGAGGGTGACCGCGACAAGCACGCTCGTGCCGAGGCTTTCGAGGCTGTACGCGAGGAGTTCAAGGTAGCTTACACTGAGGCTCACGCCGAGATGGATGCCGACGAGCTCGCCGAGAAGATGTCGCTCATCAACCGCTACTACCACGATGTAGAGAAGGACGCTATGCGTCGCTGCATCCTCGATGAGGGCAAGCGTCTCGATGGTCGTGCTACTACCGATATCCGTCCCATCTGGTGCGAGGTTGACTACTTGCCCGGTCCTCACGGCTCAGCTGTGTTCACCCGTGGTGAGACTCAGTCATTGACTACAGTGACACTCGGTACCAAGTCTGATGAGAAGATCATCGACGACGTGCTCAACCAGTCACGCGAGCGTTTCCTCCTCCACTACAACTTCCCCCCCTTCTCAACCGGTGAGGCCAAGGCTCAGCGCGGTGTAGGCCGTCGTGAGATTGGTCACGGCCACCTCGCATGGCGTGGCTTGAAGGAGGTACTCCCTGCCGACTATCCCTACTGCGTACGCGTAGTATCTGATATACTCGAGTCAAACGGCTCATCTTCTATGGCTACCGTATGTGCCGGTACCCTCGCCCTCATGGACGCTGGTGTGCCCATCCGCAAGCCCGTTTCAGGTATCGCCATGGGTCTCATCAAGAACCCTGGCGAAGATAAGTATGCCGTGCTGAGCGACATCCTCGGTGATGAGGACCACTTGGGCGACATGGACTTCAAGACCACCGGTACTGCCGACGGACTCACCGCTACACAGATGGATATCAAGTGCGACGGACTCTCATACGAGATCCTCGAGAAGGCACTCTACCAGGCTCGTGACGCTCGTCTCCACATCCTGGGCAAGATCACCGAGTGCATCGCCGAGCCCCGTGCCGACCTCAAGCCCCACGCACCCCGCATCGTATCACTCACCATTCCCAAGGAGTTCATCGGTGCTGTCATTGGCCCGGGCGGAAAGATCATCCAGGGCATGCAGGAAGAGACTGGTGCTACCATCTCTATCGAAGAGGTTGACGGCGTAGGTAAGGTAGAGATCGCAGGTACCTGCAAGGAGTCTATCGACGCTGCTCTCTCTAAGATCCGCGCTATCGTAGCCGTACCCGAGGTAGGTGAGGTATACACCGGTAAGGTACGCAGCGTGATGCCCTACGGCGCATTCGTAGAGTTCATGGCTGGTCGCGACGGCTTGCTCCACATCTCAGAGATCGACTGGAAGCGTTTCGAGACCATGGAGGAGACAGGTATCCAGGAGGGCGACGAGATTGAGGTCAAGCTCCTCGAGATCGACCCCAAGACAGGTAAGTTCAAGCTCTCACACCGTGTGCTCATGGAGAAGCCCGAGGGCTATGAGGAGCGTCCCGCACGCCCCCGTCGCGAGCGCCCCGAGCGTGGTGAGCGTGGCGACCGCCGTCCCCGCCGCCGTGAGGAGTAATAAATAAAGGAGCATTTCCCCTCCCTAAATAGTGTAGCACACTGATGCTACCGGCAGAGTGGGCATGTCGAGAAGACACGCCCACTCTTTTTTTTATTCTGCCAAGCTATATGACGCAGGCTTTGTATTCTCGGAGATTATGCTTACTTTTGCGACATATAGCCGTAAACACCTATCGAGAGATGCCACAGTATGTCGATGTCATATTGCCCCTACCCTTGGCCGGTAGCTTCACCTACCTGCTGCCACAGGCGTGTGCCCAGGGAGTGGAGACCGGGAGCCGCGTGGTGGTGCAGTTTGGCGCCAGGCGCTACTACACAGCCATCGTGCTGCGCAAGCATGAAGCCCCCCCACAAGGTGACTACGAGATCAAGGAGGTGAGCGAGGTGCTCGACACGGCACCCATCGTGCTGCCCGCACAGCTGCGGCTATGGCAGTGGATGGCCGACTACTACATGTGCTCTATCGGTGAGGTGTACAAGGCGGCACTGCCCTCGGGGCTGAAGATGGAGAGCGAGACGGTGGTAGAGCTCAACACTGAATTTGCCTGCGAGGCACCCCTCAAAGAGCGCGAGCAGACACTGCTCGATGCCCTCATGCTCAACCCCAAGCAACGCATACAACAGCTGCTTGGGCATAGCAGCATCAAAGGAGGGCTACACACCATCAAGGCACTGCTCGACATGGGAGCCATCACCGTAGACGAAACCCTGAAGCAAAGCTACAAACCCAAGAGGGAGGTGCATGTGCGGCTTGCCGAAGCCTATCGCTCCGAGCAAGCACTGAACGAGGCGCTCGCCACACTGGGCCGCGCAGCCAAGCAGCAGCAACTACTACTCTTACTCATCGACCTCGCGGCATGCGAGGCACCCGACTATATGCCCCGCCAAGAGGTGTCACGGGCACAACTCCTCAAGGAGAGCGGCATGACGGCTGCCGTGCTCAACGCACTCATCGCCAAAGGTATCGTAGAGACCTATATCGTCGAGATAGGTCGCCTGGACACCACCGACATGCCCTACCCTACCCACATATCGCCCTTGAGCGAGCATCAGCAGCGTGTACTCGACGACATCCGTGCCGGCTGGCGCGACCACGAGGTGTGCCTCCTGCACGGCGTCACATCGAGCGGCAAGACCGAGGTGTACATACACCTCATACGACAACAGATAGAGCAGGGACGACAGGCACTGTTCATGCTACCCGAGATAGCCCTCACACAACAGATGACCGAGAGGCTGCGCCGAGCCTTTGGCAACAGGTTAGGAGTATACCACTCGAAGTTCTCCGATGCCGAGCGGGTCGAACTGTGGAACCGACAACTCTCTGACAAGCCCTACGATGTCATCCTCGGCGTGCGCTCATCGGTGTTCCTCCCCTTCAAGGATTTAGGACTCGTCATCGTAGACGAAGAGCACGAGACCACCTACAAGCAGCAAGACCCCGCACCCCGCTATCATGCCCGCAGCGTGGCCACCATACTCGCCTCGCTACACCAGGGTAAGACACTCTTGGGTACGGCTACACCATCGATAGAGAGCTACTACAATGCCCAGTGCGGCAAGTATGCCCTGGTAGAGATGACCGAACGCTATAGCCAGGTGCAGCTGCCACACATCGCCGTGGTAGACATCAAGGAGGAGCAGCGCAAGAAACGCATGTACGGACCCTTCTCGACACTGCTCCACGACGCCATCAACGATGCCCTGCACGAGGGCAAGCAGGTGATACTCTTCCAAAACCGACGAGGCTATGCTCCTATGCTCGAGTGTGCCGCCTGCGGATGGGTGCCCAAGTGTGACCGCTGCGATGTGAGCCTCACCTATCACCGGGGCACACACCAGCTCATATGCCACTACTGCGGCAATATATATCAAGTACACACCCAATGCCCATCGTGCGGAAACCACACCCTCGGCAAGCGAGGCATGGGCACCGAGCGCATCGAAGAGGAGGTGATACACTACTTCCCCACTGCCCGTGTGGCACGACTCGACCTCGACACCACACGCACCAAGAGCGCCTACGACAAGATACTCACCGACTTCCAGGAACAACGCACCGATGTGCTCATAGGCACACAGATGATATCCAAGGGACTCGACTTTGACAATGTGCATGTGGTGGGCATCATGAATGCCGATACGATGCTCAACTTCCCCGACTTCCGCTCCTACGAACGCTCCTTCCAGCTCATGGCACAGGTGGCAGGGCGTGCAGGACGACGCGGACAACAAGGCACTGTGATACTACAGACACGCAATGTAGAACTGCCCGTGATACACCAGGTGATGGCACACGACTATGCCGCACTCTATGCCGACCAGTCGGCCGAGCGACAGCTCTTCCACTACCCTCCCTACAGCCGACTCATATATATATATATTAAAGGGCGCGACGAGCACGAGGTGGAGCACGCCGCCGAGCTCCTGGCAACGGCATTAAGAGCCAGCTTTGCCCAACGCGTGTTAGGACCCGAGCCTCCTGCCGTGGCAAGAGTGCATGCGCTGCACATACGCAAGATCATGCTCAAGGTGGAGACCACGCTCGGCGTCAGCCGAGTGCGCCAATGCCTCACAAGCATACAGCAGAGCCTCACAGCACAAGGGGCGTTGCAAAAGGTCATGGTATACTACGATGTAGACCCCTACTGATCAAGGACGCGTCAAAACTCGAAGCCGAGACTGAAGTATATGCCAAACTGGTGATAGAGATCGCTCCAATGACCACTGATCGAGAGCGGCCCCACGGTAGTATCATAGGACAGCTGCAGAGCCATACCCCATACATCCTGACATTGGGAGGAGGCGAAGGGGGAGGCAGAGGCATAGGCATAGTTGACAATCCCCGAAGCATATATATCGGCAAAGAGACGCTGGCGCAGCTCGAGACGAGCGATGGCAAGATGGCGCTCCATAAACTCGCTACCCACAAAACCGACGAAGGGAAACTGCTGACGCAGATAGCGGTGGGGCAGGTAGCCGCCCATGGCGTTGGAGTAGATCAGGGGCACACGCTCTCCTATCAGATGACGGGTATACACGCTGGGCAACAGTGCCGTACTACGCCCACACGGCACTACCGTAGAGAACATGCCCAGTATGGCACCGAAGTGGGTGCCATCGGGGCTCCAGTTCCTGATATTGTACGACATCTCGGCACCATAGGCATAACCCCGAGTAGGGAAGTAGGGAGCATCGTACTTGTCGCCACGAACTTGGGCATAAAGGGTGGTGTATGACTCGTGGTTGTCAGTGTCGACATAGCTGTAGTAGCCATCATCGCTGCGCTGAAGGCGGTGCACCGAGAAATAGTCGTATCGGGCTCCCACACGCAGGTCGTAGTCGCGCGAAAAGAGGTCAGAGAGGTAGATATCGCTCCCATAAAGACGATAGCCAAGGGTGTAGCTGGCTTTGTCATAGAAGCGGTTGGCATCAGACGCGCCATACCTGACACTCGCGTTGATCTGCCCGAAACCCTCACAGGTATAGGACAGGCAGGCCTCGGCACAAGGATTGACACTGAGGCGAGTGGAGAGATGCAGCTTCATGCCCGACAAGCGCCAACGGTCTATACCGATACGCAGCAGCACTGCTGCAGCATCTTCAGAGTCAAACCGAAGGCCTATCGACACCTGATTGCTGGAAACGGAGGGCTTGACAGACTCCTCTACCATCGGCTCACCATGCGGCATAGGGGGCGTGGAGCGTACAACACTATCGGAGGAGTAGCACGCCAAACGCTGCTTCAGCGAGTCGAGCTGTACCCTACTCTGCACGGCTGTGTGGTAGCCTATGTCGATAAGCTGGCGCAGGTTGAGCGTGTCGAACCCCATCACGGGAAACTGCTTCACACGCGGACGGATGAGGATATCGGTATCTACCACATTACGCTCGTGGAGATCGCTCCCCAAAGTGCCGATGAGACGCTCAAAGATAGAAGAGAAGGACTGCAACTCGTGGGCATGGATAGTGGAGGTGTTGACCTCTACGCCAATGATGACATCGGCCCCCATATCCCGAGCTACATTCACGGGGTAGTTGTTCACGACACCCCCATCGACCAGCACCTGATTGCCCCTATAGATGGGGAAGAACACTCCGGGGATAGACATGCTGGCACGCATCGACTCGGCCAATCGGCCTCGATCGAGCACAACCTCACCACCCGTGACAAGGTCGGTAGCCACACAAGCAAATGCATGGGGAAAAGCATCGTATGATACCGAATCTGTATAGGGCGAAGTGAGCTGGACAAACTTACCCATCAAGTTATGACCATCGATAAGGCCTGGGAGTGACAACACCTTGGGGAAGGTCTGCAAACTGGTGCGACGCACCTTGATACCAGCATCGCGATAAAGTGCCGAGTTATCGGTGAAAACGCCCTTTTCGAAAGGGATATTCACCTGATACCGCTTGCGAGCCACACGCTGTGCATAGGGCTGCTGCACACGCGAGATATCATTGCTCAACAGGGTCTTCCAATCTTGCACCATCATGAGCGAATCCATATCGTCGGCAGTGTAACCTATAGCATATAGTGCCCCTACAATGGCACCCATGCTGGTACCCACCACATAGTCGATGGGGAGATGCATCTCCTCTATCAAGCGTATCACCCCCACATGAGCCGCCCCGCGAGCACCCCCTCCGCTCAACACCAATGCTACCTTGGGACGAGCACACAGGCTATCGGCAGAGATGCCGGCATATGTGACGGAGACACCACATAGCCCCAAAGCAGCAATTATCAATAGTATTCTTTTCATGACATACACACATTGTGCGAGCATAACATATGGATAATATCAATTGTTTTTCGTACCTTCGCATCGTATTCCTACCAAGCCATGCGCCAACGACTGCTATATATCATCATCCTACTCGGCATCTCGCTGCTTGACCTCTCTGCCCAATCGCAACAGAAGGTGGTGGAGAAGCGACTGAAGGAGTACTTCCGCAACTACGAATCTGAACAAGTCGATGTGGGCAACTGCAAACTCATACGCTTCCATCTCGACCCGAAGAAGCGCACACTCAACATACATGCCAATGCCAACTTTGCCTACCAGCCCTTCAGGCCCGAAACCACCGAGAAGATCTATAGCGACCTGCGACAAGTGCTGCCAGGACCTGTCAACTACTACAATATCACCATCTTCGTAGGCAACAAGAGCATTGATGATCTCGTACCCAACATCTATCGCAAGGTCAAGGACGACACGCGCCTATGGGGCAAGACACAATATCAGGGCGAACCGTGGGTGAGCAATGCCTCGCGTCCCTATACCATCAGCGAGGGACTACAGGGGCGTCACCTTGCCGTAACCCCCAGCCACGGGCTATACTACAAGAACGACGAAAAGCGCTGGAAGTGGCAACGCCCCGCACTATACTGTACACGAGAGGACCTGCTCACACAGTCTGTCGTCGTCCCCTACCTCACCCCGATGCTCGAAAAAGCAGGAGCCGTAGTGTTCAGCGCCCGCGAGCGAGACAGACAACCGCACGACATCATCATTGACAACAGTACACACAACGACTGCGGACTCTACATGGAGGAGAAGCGCCGTAAGGCACGGTGGGGATATGGTGCCGTGGGATTTGCCCTGCCCGAAACGGCACTGCACCATGGCGACAACCCCTTCCGCAAAGGGAATAGCCGCATCATCAGCACCGCCAGCCACGAGAAGAATACCGAGGGAGCCGCCCTGTGGATACCCCACATCCCAGAACGGGGCGAATATGCCGTATATGTCACCTATCAGAGCTATCCGTCGAGCGTGCCCGATGCCGAGTACCTGGTGCTCCATGCCGGAGGCACCACACGCATCAAAGTAAACCAGCAGATGGGTGGAGGCACATGGGTGTATATAGGCACCTTTGAGTTCAGACAAGGCCAGCGCGACGACCAGATGGTCATCCTCACCAACCAAAGCAAGCACACCGGTGTGGTCAGCGCCGACGCCGTGCGCTTCGGTGGAGGAAGGGCCATCGTAAGCCGAGGCAGCAGAGATACAATAAATACCAGCCATATGCCCCGCTACTATGAGGGGGCACGCTACCATGCACAATGGGCAGGATTTCCCGTAGAGCGCTATGCCAACTACCAAGGTGAGAAGGACTATGCCGAAGATATCAACTCGCGCTCACTCGTGACCAACTATCTGCTCGGAGGCTCGGTATACTGCCCCGACAGTGTGGGCATGGGCGTACCCGTAGAACTTTCCTTCGCGCTGCACACCGATGCGGGCATACGCGAAGATGATACCACCGTAGGCACCCTCGGCATATACACCACAGACTATAACAACGGCAAGTTGGGCAATGGCACCCTCTCGCGACATACCTCACGCGACCTTGCCGACATGGTGCAAAGCTACATCGCCGCCGATATCGATAGCCTCACACGCCGTGCCATGTGGGACAAGAACTATAGTGAGTCGCGACTGCCCGATGTACCCTCATGCATCATCGAGCTCCTCTCGCACCAAAACTTTGCCGACATGCGCTATGCCCACGACCCACACTTCAAGTTCACCGCTTCGCGTGCCATATATAAAGGACTGTTGCGCTATACATCCGAGATGCACGGCACACGCTACACCGTGCAGCCGCTCCCCATACAAGCCTTTGCCATACAGTTTGCGGGCAACGATAGAGTAAGACTCTCATGGCGACCTACCCAAGATGAGCACGAACATAGTGCTGCACCCGAGGGATATATCCTCTACACCCGCACCGATGAGCGCGGCTGGGACAATGGACAACACATCTCCTCTACTGCATGTGATATCTCCCTCGTGCCAGGACGTATGTATAGCTTCAAGGTCACTGCCATAAACCGAGGCGGCGAGAGCTTCCCCTCCGAAGTGCTCACCGCACACATAGCACCCCAAGCTCAAGGAAAGGTGCTCGTGGTCAATGGCTTCCAGCGCATCGATGGGCCTGCCGTGGTCAACACCTCGGAGCGGGCAGGGTTTGATATCCTTGCCGACCCTGGCGTACCCTACATTGGCACTACAGCCTACTGCGGATTGCAACACGAGTTTTCGCGCTCTATGACGGGCTACTATGACGAAGCGCTGCAAATGGGTGCCAGCGGCACCGAGCTCGAGGGTACCTACATGGCTGGCAACACCATGGACTATGCCGCCATACATGGCACATCGATACAGCATGCAGGGTATAGCTTCGTATCATGCTCGCGCCAAGCCTTCGAGGAGGGTATCGTAAAGCCACAAGGATTCGATGTCATCGACCTCTTCACGGGCTTGCAGCGCCACACCGAATACTCGCTCATGCCTCACCCCGATTACCATGCCATCAGCCCTACCATGTATAGCATCCTCAACCGCTATACCCAGCAGGGAGGAGCACTGCTCGTGAGCGGCTCATATATCGGTGAGGAGAGCCTCAACCACGCTCCTACCAAGGCTCTGCTCGATAACATATTGTATGCCCAAGCCGATGGCTATGTCACCGACTGGAGCGAGCAGGGTATCATGGGACTGGGCACCACCATGGAGATTCCCCGCTGGATAAACCCCGAACACTATGCCGTGACACGCCCCGAGATAATCACTCCCAAGGGAGATAGCTTCACACCACTCATCTATGAGCACTGCCACCGCAGTGCTACCGTAGCCTATAGCGGCCACCATCGCTCCATCCTTATGGGATTTCCCTTCGAGGCTATACGCAGTGCCCGTGACCGCGACCTTGTGATGATATCCTTCTTGCATTTCCTCACCAAATAGTAACACTTTTTTTATCCATATAAAGTAATGAAGAAACTTGGTATCCTTGAACTGAACCGTATGAATGTGGCCGACTATCGTGAGGCTGATAAAGTGCCTTTCGTGGTAGTGCTCGACAATGTGCGCAGCCTGCACAATGTGGGCTCGGTGTTCCGTACCTCTGACGCTTATCGGGTAGAGTGTATCTACCTCTGTGGAGTCACCGCCACCCCACCCTCGGCAGAGATACACAAGACAGCGCTCGGGGCCGAAGATTCGGTGGCGTGGCAATACTTCAAGGATACATGCGAAGCTGTGGAGCAGCTGCATCGCGAGGGCTACACCGTATTGTCTATCGAACAGGTACAAGGGAGCATAGCACTGCAAGATCTCCGTTTGGAGAAGGGGAAGAGATATGCCGTCATCTTCGGCAATGAGGTGAAGGGCGTGCAGCAAGAGGTGGTCGACATGAGCGATGGCTGCATCGAACTGCCCCAATATGGCACCAAGCACTCGCTCAATGTATCGGTGACGGCAGGCATCGTCATCTGGGAGTTTGCCCGTCAGCTGCTGATAGAGTAGTAATCATTAGTCATCGCACACTTATGGAAGACCTGGTACGATATGTCTGGAAGCATCGGTTGTTTCCGCTCACGGCACTGCTCACTACTGATGGGCAGGAGGTGGAGGTGGTGAGTCCCGGTATGGAAAACCGTAACGATGGACCCGACTTCTTCAATGCCAAGGTGAAGATTGCCGGCACACTATGGGTGGGCAATGTGGAGATTCACGGCAAGGCTTCGGACTGGTATCTGCATGGACACGACACCAACAAACGGTACGACTCGGTGGTGCTGCATGTCGTTGCTGATGCCGATAGGGAGGTCGTGCGCACCGATGGCACTCCCATCCCGCAACTACAACTTGAGGTACCTGCACACATCATCAATAATTATGACGAGTTGCGCAAGACCGACCACTACCCTCCCTGCTACCGCGTCATCCCCGAGTTGAGTAATCTGACTATTCATAGCTATCTTTCTTCATTACTCTATGAACGTCTCGATATGCGTGCCACTCAGATTGCCGAGCGCTACGAGGCCCACGACAAGAACTGGGACGATGCCCTCTTCGCTACCCTCGCTCGCAACTTTGGCTTTGGCACCAATGGAGAAGCTTTCGATGAGTGGGCACGCAGAATGCCCTTCCGTGCGGTGGACAAGCATGCCGACAATCTGTTGCAGGTAGAGGCGTTCTTCTTCGGGCAGGCAGGATTGTTAGAAGAGGAGTCGGTGCCGTCATACTATCAAGAGGAACTAAAGAAGAATGTGTATTTTCAATCGCTGAAGAGAGAGTATACCTTCCTTGCGCATAAGTTTGACCTTCGTCCCATGGACCATACTGCATGGAAATTGCTCGGTATGCGTCCGGCAAACTTCCCCCATGTACGATTGGCACAGTTGGCCATGCTCTACCATGAGCGCCGCATCAGTGTGTCGCGCCTGCTCAATGCGCCAGATCGCACGGCAATCACCGAACTATTGCGTGTGGGTACCTCCGAGTATTGGGATACGCACTATGTATTCTCCTCCACTCCATCGGCACCGATGAAGAAGCGCGTCACCGACAATGCCGTCACGCTACTGCTCATCAACTCTGTGGCTCCCTTCTACTACAGCTATGGCCGTCGCAAAGATAGTGAGCAGCATTGCGAGCAGGCCGTGGCATTGCTTGAGCAACTGAAGGCCGAGAACAACTATATCATTCGCAATTGGCAAGACTGCGGCATACTCGTGAAGCATGCTGCCGATAGCCAGGCACTCATCCAACTGAAGAAGCAATACTGCGACCGACGCGACTGCCTACGCTGCCGCATCGGTTACGAATTCTTGAAAAGAGAGTACGGTGCCCCTCATAGTTCAGAGCTATAAGAGGAGTGACGCTTCGTTTGTTTGGGGAGTTTAGGAGTTAAGGAGTTTTTGCTCCGCTTTGGAGTGAAGACGATAGTCCGTCCGCGGAAGAAACATTTGTCTTTACTCCTTCACTCCTATACTCCTTTACTCCAAAAAAAGACTCTCCTTTACTCCAAAAAAACTCTCCTCACAGCTTGTAGAAATGCGCCACTGGGCCATGTCCATGGCCTATCTCTTGGTGTGCTCCGTGGATGATAGCTTGGTTGATGTAGTGCTTTGCGGTGCGTGCCGCCTCGGTGAGCGGAAGTCCCTTGGCGAGCTGGGCGGCAAAGGCACTTGAGAGTGTACATCCTGTGCCGTGGGTGTTGCGTGTGTCGACACGACTCGCACCGAGCTCCACCACCTCCTCTGTCTCGTGATTGTAGAAGATGTCGATGAGTTCATCATTGACCAGATGTCCCGCCTTTAAGAGTACCGACACGCCATACATCTCTGCCAATCGGCGTGCTGCTTCGGGTAGTGCGTCTTGATTGCCGATACTTGTACCGAGCAACACCTCCGCTTCGGGGATATTGGGAGTGATGACGCGAGCCATAGGTATCAGCTCGCTCTTCAGTGCCTCAATGGCACTATCTTCGAGCAGCTTGTGCCCCGAGGTAGACACCATCACAGGGTCGAGCACCACATCCTTTATATCATACTTGTGCAGCATGCGGGCTACGCATTGCACTACTTCGGAAGAGTGCAGCATACCTATCTTGATGCTATCGGCACCGATATCGCTGAGCACGGCATCGATTTGGCCCTCGATAATATCAATAGACAGTCCTTCCACGGCATTCACACCGAGCGTGTTCTGTGCCGTGATGGCCGTGATGGCTGATGCAGCAAAGCATCCGTTGGCCGAGATGCTCTTGATATCGGCCTGTATGCCTGCTCCCCCACCCGAGTCGCTGCCAGCGATGGTAAGCACCTTTTTTATGGGGGAGTGGAGATTCTCGGAATCCTCCGAGGACTCTGATGCCTCGGGGCGATAGCTTCTGATGATGTCTGCCAATTCCCTTGACGCCTCGCGCGGCGACTCCGCTGCTACGATGGCCGACACCACGGCTACGCCCTCTACCCCTCGGGCAATGACCTCACCGATGGTGTCGCGGTTCATGCCACCGATAGCTACGCAGCGATGGCGCGAGAGGCGCATCACCTCCTCTATGCCTTCAAGGCCAAAGGGGGTGAGCGTGTCAATCTTCGTCGGGGTGGCATACACGGGCGAGATGCCGATGTAGTCCACATCGAGCGCATTGGCTGCGATGACCTCCTCCATCGTCTCTACGGATAGGCCGATTATCTTGTCGGGGCCAAGAAGGTGGCGTGCCACGTCGTAAGGCATGTCGCTCTGCCCGATGTGTACGCCATCGGCATCGACGGCCAGTGCTACATCTACGCGGTCATTGATAATGAGCGGTATGCCGAGAGGGAGCAAGGTCGTTTTCAGTTGTCGTGCAAGGGCGATGAACTCTGCGGTAGAGCACTCCTTCTCGCGTAGTTGCACCATGGTGACACCGCCAGCAGCGGCCTCACGCACTATCCAAGCCATGTCACGACCACCCGAGAGAGGGCGGTCGGTGACAAGGTAAAGAGAAAGGTCAAAAGGATTTTTCATTTGCGTATATAAAATGTCTTATGCTTCTTGAAGTCCTATCATGAAGAATTCCAGTTCCAGGGCACACCCCTCGGCAAAGATGCGGTGCATGAGGGCTTGCTT
>JAZKZX010000053.1:0-45289 GCA_045612925.1 Bacteroidaceae bacterium | reverse complement strand
ACCCAGAGCACCCTCTGAATTCATGAATGTACCACGACCATTGTTGTAGATTACATAGTAACCACTTTCGAGTGTTGTTGCAGGTGTGGTAGAAACTGATTTCAGTTTATAACCATCCCACTGTGCCCACGCTGAACCCATCATGAGGAACAACGAAGCAAACAAAAGAGTAATTTTTCTCATAATTGTTTTGTTTTTAGTTTATAAATAAGTTTGTTAAGTGTTTTTTCTTCTTTTATCCTTAAAATTGTCACATAGGCTTTGCAAAATACCTAATTCGGGGCAAAGATAGTCTTTTTTTGTGAAAGTGTGTAAAATTTATAGGGATTTTTTTTGTTTTATGTGGGAGGCTCACCTAATTGTTCTCCTGAATGTGGGGTTTGCGGGGTGGGCTCTTCGTGCTTTTGGTAATGCCGAGGGTGGGCAATGGACTATCTATTTTCATCGTCCGTTGAGATTTGCTTTTTCGCTCGATTCTTCGTACATTTGCAACCTAACAAGATTGTTATATAATATGATGGAGTCGACTATGGGAAAGAACCTGATTGTATCTGAAGATACGCTCTTTACACAAATCAAACAGTTGCTTGATGATGCACGAAACCATATTGTGCGCACCGTCAACACTACTGTGGTGAACACCTATTGGCAGATAGGCAGGTGTATCGTAGAACATGAGCAGAAGGGCAATCAGCGTGCTGAATACGGGAAAAGCATTATTTCCTCTCTCTCAAAACAGTTGTCTGAAGAATATGGTAATGGTTTCAGCACTACCAATCTAAAGATGATGAGGCAGTTCTACCTGTGTTTCCCAAAAGGTCACGCACTGCGTGACAAATTGAGCTGGACACATTGGCGCACCCTTCTGAAGGTGCAAGACGGGGTGGCACGAGACTATTATCTAACAGAGTGCATCGCAGAGAATTGGAGCTCACGTCAACTGGAACGCCAAATAAATACATTATACTACGAGCGCATGCTGGCGAGTAGAGATAAGGATGCTGTAAAACGGGAAATCAAGCGCTCGGAGCCACAGGCCTTGGCACCGAAGGAGATTATCCGCGACCCGTATGTTCTGGAGTTCTTGGGCATCCCACAGGGCGAGCACTTCTTGGAGGGAGACTTGGAGCAGCTAATCATATCCAAGCTACAACACTTCCTCTTGGAGTTGGGCCGTGGCTATTGCTTCGTGGCACGGCAGAAACGCATATCCTTCGACGACCAACATTTCTATATCGACCTCGTATTCTACAACATCTTGGCACGCTGCTATGTCCTCATTGATTTGAAAATTGACACGCTCACGCATCAAGATCTTGGACAAATGCAGATGTATGTAAACTATTATACACGCGAACTTATGAATCCTGGCGACAACCCTCCAATAGGTATCGTGCTCTGTGCCGAGAAGAACAATACGGTGGTAGAGTATACACTTCCCAAAGATGAAAAGCAAATCTTTGCAGCCAAGTATCTGACCTACCTCCCCACCGAAGAGGAGTTGAGAGCATTGTTGCGAGATTGATGATTATTTGTCAACGCGAAATATAGGATATCACCAAATAAATTTGCAGATTTTTTGATGTTTATTGATAAATAAAATCCGGTTTCCTTACGAATGGAGTCCCGCGCTTGATGACAGCGAACATTCTAAGTAGCAATTTGAACTTAATGGCATTTGCGACGATTCCAAAAGCTTTTCCTTCTGCAATCTTTCGGTCATAATATTTTCTGATTTCCTTGTCGTGATTTATGCATGATCTTACGGCTCCAGTCAAGTCAGCTTTCAGCGTTTTTGCGCCAGGTTCCACATGGGTTCTACCCCGTACGCTTGTTCCCGATGTATGCTCAAATGGTGCTACTCCGATATAGCTTGCATACTGTCTGGCATTATCAAACATTGCAAAGTTATGTGTCGCTATTATCGTGTTAATGGCGTTAACTATACCTATGCCGTCAATAGATAGCAACAGATTATAATTGGTTTTCATTTGCTCATCGGCTTCTATAGTCTGGGCCATTTCCTCTTCAATGGATTCAACCTGACTCTCGAGAAATTCCTGTAGCGCTTCTGTGCGCTTTACGGTACCTGCACTTGGTGCATGTTCGCCCACTTCCTTGAGTTGTGACTTACAGCGTGCAATCTCTACCACAAGGCTCTTTCTCTCTGCAATTAAGGCTTTTAGCTTGCGTACGCTATCTGAAGCCAATTTGGAAAGTTTGATGTCCTCACGATGGAGATAGGCATAGTAGGCGATACGAGAAGCGTCTACTTTGTCATTCTTGCCGTGTGTCAATCCAAAAGATCGTTTCAAATGGAGAGGACTTTGTATTGAGTAAGCAACACCTAATTGCTCAAGGAATAAGCAGAGTTCGTATGTGTAGTTTCCTGTGGCCTCCATGCAGAACAAGGACTTGGAAAGAACCACATGTTGCTTGCGCAACCATTTCTTCATATCCTTGAATCCTTCTTCTGAATTCGAGAAGGTTTCGTGAGGGAAAGCATCCTTCTTTGCTTGGTTCTTGACATAAATTGCCACGTCAATCGTCTTTTTTGAGATGTCCACTCCGATGTAATGATCTTTTTCCATATCTTTGCATTGTTATAAGTTTATGTTAACCGGGAGTTGAACTAACTGCATCCTTTATTAGGTCTTTGAACCTACAAATATAGTTGGCTCTTCCGTTCAACGGAAAGGAGAAGAGGACTGTTTCTGTGTATAGCTCATGAGGCTGGACGACACACTAGTTCACCTCTCTCCTTTGGTTAACTCTTACAAAGGTAGGGATTATTTCTCTGCCTTTGTTTTTTACTCTGCAAATCTAAAGGACCGCACAGACCGCACAGACTTTCGCACGCGTTTCTCTTGTGCGTACCTCCGGATGAATTAAGCAGCAAGCTGCACTCCTTGGTGCCGATAAACCTTATGGTGCTAAAGCACACTCCTCTGGGGGAGATAAACCTCCCCTTCGTCGCAAGCAGCGCTAAAGCTCCGCGCTGCCGTCGCAACCGACGCCAAACCGAGAGCAGAGATAAGCTTGCTTAATCTATGCCGAGGTGCGAAGGAGGAAAACTGTAAGTTAACCGACGCTCCTTTCGCGTCGGCGGCAAAGCCGCCCAGTTGAGAGCGAAGCGATGCAACTAATTTCGCTTTCTATGTTAAAAACCAAACTATTTTCCGTTTATTTTTGATTATGCTACCAATTTGTTGATGTTTATATATTCAGGTTCAAACGGCTGGTTGTTTCTCACCATTGCCGTGATGATGTGAATAAGCTTGTTCTTGACATTGTTTAGTGCGACTTGTTTCTTCTTTCCCAAGCTTAGCAGCCTATGGTAATAATGGGAAATGGGAGCGCAACATCTAATAGAGGCTAGTGCCGCTTGTGTCAGCATGGCCTTGAGCATTCTGTTTGCCATATAATGAACATGTGGATCAGAGTGCACACTCGTTCCCGAATCCCGCCCAAATGGTGCGATGCCATAATAGCATGCAATCTTGCGTGCATTGTAGCCAAATCGGGTGAAGTTGTTTGTAAAAGTCAATAGACATACTGCATTTTGGGCTCCTATTCCTGGAATAGTCGTTATCAACTCGTAAGTGTGTTTCAACTCTTCGTCGGCATTGATGATATCCTTGATTTTCTTCTCAACTTTTTCTATCTGCTTGTTGCATTCGTTCACCATGTGTCTTCCTATTTGGGAAATGGTGGTTTTGGTTGATGATTTCTCCATAGTCAGATTCTTTTCTCCTCTTCTTACTTGGAATCCATGTTTCTGTCGCACCAGCATTTGTCTGAACAGGAAAAGTTCCCTGAGTTGCGAGAGTGACTCATCCAGAGCGACATACAGCTCTGCTCGGTCATAGTTTCTCATGGCATACTCGGCAATCATAGCAGAGTCTGCCTTGTCGGACTTAAGGCGTCTCAAACCTGAAGCATCCTTGATGCACTTCGCATTCTCAAGCCAAATGTCGTATCCCTTACCATATAGGTAGTTACATAGGGGTTTGCTGTAATCACCGGTGTTCTCTCCGCAGAACAGCCACGCAGACTCTTCTATGTCGTTGGAGTTCTTCTTTACCCATTTGACAAACTTGTTGTAACCACTAACCGTAGTTGCGAACGAATCATAAACTCGTGCAGACAATTTTTCAAGACCTGATGCTGTAATAATTGTTGCATCAATTTTTTCTTTCGAGAAATCGATTCCAATGAATAAATTTTTCATACATTTGCAGTCTTACATGTTTTTATTGAGAAGAATTGGTCAATAGTTGTGTGGGCCTACACTCTAAAAAGACTTCCAAGGTCGTAACTTTCTATCTGGTCTTTGCAACTATGCTGGAAAGGGCCGAAACAAAATATAGATTATATCTTGTGAATTTTCTGGTTTCCCTTTTCAGCAGACCGATTCTTCCTTCCTACAACAAAGGTAAGAACATGGTCTTGAGTTGTCAATTCTTATTCCAAATTTCTTGATTTATGCGACTGCGTCGCAATCTGCTGCAAACTTAGAGTGTATTTTGTGTGAGACTAAAAAAGATATCCGTGAGACAATCCCCGCGATGGATGTTTGTGAATTTCGCGGATTTCGTGTGAGAAAAAGGAAACTCCGCGATGAACGAGAGAATATCTTTATTTTTATTCATTTATTTAAACACACTAATACGATTTTTATGAAAAATAATATGATAGCTTCTGCAACCCCCTCCCTTCAGGGAGGGATGGGAAGGGCCCCCATTGACTGGGCCAAGTGGCTCAAAGTATTAATCGCCGTACTCACCGCCATCGCAGGCGCACTCGGAGTGGTGAGCTGCATGAGGTAGGGAGCCTCCCCAACCCCTCCTAAAAGAGGGGGCTGGGGAGAGCCCTTTCGGCCACCTCCAAGGCGGATTGTGTGAAAATACCCCGATGTAAAGTACGGCATTAAGTTGGGATACAAGAACATCGGCTTCAATGGCAATTCTATACCTTCCCCTACTTCCTCACATTCTTGCTGAAAAGGTTTATCGGAGAGAGGGGTCTCGCTTCGAGTATAGGAGAAGGGATACTACAAGTTAACCGATATCCCTCTCGCACAGGTGTCGCCATACCAACGCCCTCTTATTACCCTTTTATCTTATACTTCACCCTACACTGCGGACACCCATAGAAGATCTCGCCATGGTCATCGACCTCCTCAAGCTGAGTTCCACACTGATGACAAAAGTAAATGCCCTTGTCATTGTGCCCACTATTCAAACGAGACTGAAGCGACGGAGGAACAGGTCGCCCCGCCTGAATATAAATTTGAGCCTGTCTTTCGTACTGAGATCCGTCGCAACAAGAATGGCAATCAGGACAAATATACCAACCGTTAGGACACTTCTTAGTATCGCGAGAATCAATAAGCCCTCGCTTGCAGTTGAAGCAATAATTCAAATACACCTCCTTGCGATATTCACCACAAGTGGGGTTGTAGCAGCAATATCTGTTGTAACGATTAAATGAGCCATCCCTGGCCACACGCATCAAGTGTCCACACTCACGACACCTCAGATGCTGGAGTTTCTTCATAGCCTTATTCGCAATGGCCAAAAAACGCCTAACGGTATCGTCGGGCTCTAACCCCGCCTCAACGCGATGCAGTTTAGGATAGCCCAAAATCTCTACCAAGTGGTATAGGGTATACTCCTTCCAGTCACTACAACATGCCAGCACCTGCTTGTCCAAGCAATTATAGAAACACTCCGTTCCACGACACCAGAAATAAGGCAGTCCCGTCGCCTTATGGGGAGTGTCAGAGAATGTCGGAGCACAAAGATGTTTAGTGTAGTGGTTCTTCTTCAAAAAAAATGGATTACCAATTCCCCCTTCTTGGCTATCACTGTAATAGTAAATTCTCTTAAGGTCTTGCAACTTGTCGGCATCATAAGCTATCTCAAAATAGACGCCATTAAAGGCGTGCTCACCCAACTCCCTCTTCAATGAATCTATCACTCTTTGCTTGACATCTCGACATACGACAGGAATCTCAGAGGAGGCATTAAAGGGTGCTTCGAGGGGATATATCTTGACGCGGTGAATCACTTTCGATTCAGCCTCACCAGTTTCATACACATTCTCAAACTCGACGAATCCCCTAAATTGGCGATTACACACCGCACCACCATTGCACTTTGGGATAAAGCTATTTAGCCCCAAGTCAACTTCTGGGTTTGCAATATCGCAACGACTCGCAGCAAAGTCCAGCACTCCATCGAATGTCTGAAACTCCGTTCCATTCGTCCTCTTGATAGTAGACAAGCAATCACACAACAGAGGAACACCCAGATTAATAGGAGTATTAGGCGTATAAAGACAATACCTGTATCTAATAAAATCACCATACGGATTATCCTTGAAGTCATTGAGAAGCCTATCATCGTAAGTGGTCTTACCCAATCTGATATCATGAAAATAGCGCTTCACAATCTGCATGCGAATATTTGGAGGCACTATGGCGAACAAGAAACTCAACGTATCATACTGAATATCGGCATCATTGTCGGTAAGCCAATGATATAACGAAAGCAGGGGATTTGAGGGGACCACGGCTCTATGACGCGGAGTAGCAGTTTGCGGGTCAACGAGGACACAAGAGATGAGACTTAAAAGATTCCTATCATCCGCATTCTCTACTCGGGGAGTCACATTTTCCAAAGCCTCCTGCAAGAAGTCGGGGCGATAAGCGGTGTATTGATGCCCAAAGTGACGAAACACCCTCTCTAAGCACTCTTGCTTGCGAATCGACAGACACCGACCAATCTGCTTGATTATATCAAATATAGTTGGGATATAAGCGTTGAAATATTTATCCAAAACATTGATAAATATCTCTTCAGTCCATCGGCAATGATTGAGAAACCACAACAAATTAAGATATGAGTACTTATCCTCTGCATCGTGACATCGATGAAGGTAGCTATTGAGCACGATGACCCAATCGCGCTCGCGCGTAGCACTATACTTATAGGCCTCGTAGCATTCGAACAATACTGAATCAGACTTTTCGTCATTCTCGGCAGCCACCTTGTTGACAATCATCAATACATAGGAAGTCTTAAATCTCCAATCAAGGATACTGCCTTCAATACCCTTGTCAGTTGGCATCCAAACATCGTAATAACCTGAAGAGCTATAACAACTCTCCATACTCACAAAAAAGCATAACGACTTCTCCAACTCCTTATACTTTAATTTGCTTGCCGAAAATGTAAATGTTCTCATATCCCATTAAGTTATGCCGACAAATGTAACAAAACTTTCTATAACAATCAATAAAGAACAAATAAAAGAGGACACTCGCATGGAAATGTCCTCTCTCTATCATCATATCCTCGTCCGCACTTTCAATCCTCGTCGTCGTCGTCGAGGAAGAAGAGGTCGGCACCGAAGTTGTCGTCGGAGAGGAACTCGTCGAGGTCGCGGCGCTCCTTCTTGGTGGGGCGGCCGGTACCACGCATGCGACCGGCAAAGCTGCTGATCTTGCTCATCTCGAGGATGTCGTACTGCTCCTTGGGGGTGATGTTCTCGAGCATCTCGGGCACGAGCTTGGCGCCCACGCGGCTCTCGATGGCCTTGAGCACACGGAAGGTGTAGGTGATGGGCGGCTTGCGCACACTCACCACATCGCCCTCCTTGATGTTCTTCGAGGGTTTCATCGTAGTGCCGTTCATCGTTACCTGACCCTTCTTGCAGGCATCTGTGGCCATCGAACGGGTCTTATACAGGCGCACGGCCCAGAGCCATTTGTCGATTCTTGCTTCCATACTATTGGGGTTGTAGCCTCTCCTAAATCCTCCCCTAAAGGGAAGGACTTTAAGTTCCCCTCTTTTAGGCCGACGCGGTATGAAAGCGTCGGTTAACTTGCAGTTTTCCTCCTTCGCATCTCGGCAAAATTCAAGCGAGCTTGAGTCTGCTCTCGATTTGGCGTCGGTTGCGACAAAGGAAGATTTATCTTCCCAGAGGAGCCGCAAAGCGGAAAGTTAGGGGAGGCTTTTCACTTCTTATTATACTGATTCATCGTTATGGTGATACCTGCGAGGCAGAAGCTCTTGACGATGTCGCACGCCGTGGGGAGCTGCTTCTCGATGAGGGCCTCGTCGTCGGCGCTGAACTTGCCGAGCACGAAGTCGGCCTGCGCACCACGGGGAAAGTCGTTGCCGATGCCGAACTTGAGACGGGCATAGCCCTGACCGATGAGCTGGGCGATGTGCTTGAGCCCGTTGTGGCCGCCATCGCTACCCTTGGCCCGCAGGCGCAGGGTGCTCACGGGGAGCGAGAGGTCGTCGACGATGACGAGCAGGTTCTCGGTGGGGATGTTCTCTTTCTCGAGCCAGTAGCGCACGGCATTGCCGCTGAGGTTCATGAAGGTGGTGGGCTTGAGCAGCACGATCTGGGCATTCTTGACACGCATCTGTGCCACGAAGCCGTAGCGCTTGTCGTCCCACACGGCTCCTGCCGCACTGGCAAGGGCATCTACCACGCGAAAGCCTATGTTGTGGCGTGTGCCGTCGTACTCATAGCCCGGATTGCCGAGGCCTACAACCAAGTATTTCATATCTTTGGGGGTGTTTTTTTTGGAGTTTAGGAGTAGAGGAGTAAAGGAGTATAGACAATACCTAAAGCCTTTCTCAGGGGGTCTCTTTTTGGAGTTTAGGAGTCGAGGAGTGAAGGAGTATAGACGATAGTTTATAGCCTATTTCGGGGGATTGAGGGGGTGTTTCGTTTTAATAATAAATGAAAGGGTTGAAAGCCGGGACCTACATCCACAACCCTCAACCCTTAAGACTCAATCGATCAATGATTACTTCTTACCATTGGCAGCCTCGCGTGAAGCACGAGTAGCAGCTACGCTACATACAACGGTCTGAGCGGGAGTTACGAGCTCGAGACCCTCGAATGAGAGCTCACCAACCTTGATAGACTTGCCGAGGCCAAGCTCGGTAACATCTACGGTCAACTTCTCGGGGATGTTAGCGTATACAGCCTTCACCTTGATCTTGCGGATAGCCTGCTGAAGCTTACCACCAAGCTTAACACCAGCTGCAAGACCAGTGAGAACGGTGGGAACCTCCATTACGATAGGTTTGTCAGCAACGATCTGGAGGAAGTCCATGTGAAGGATGGTATCCTTAACGGGGTGGAACTGAATGTCCTTCAACACTGCTGTGCACTCTACACCGTCGATGGTGAGGTTTACTACATGGATGTCGGGAGTGTAAACGAGCTTGCGTACAGCGTCGGTGGTAACGGCGAAAGCCTTAGCCTCCTTCTCGATTCCGTACAATACGCAAGGAATACCGTTGTTCTTACGGAGCTCGTTAGTGCTCTTCTTACCTACTTCAGCGCGTGAAGTACCTTTCAAATCAAATGATTTCATGTTTGTTTCTTTTTTTTAAATGTGTTACTCTAAATTAAGTTATCTCTCAATTCGCCATCACACGATGTAAGAGCCTCTTACGAGTGCTCTACGAAAAGCGGGTGCAAAATTAGTGCAAATCGAATGAAATACCAAATTTATTTGAGTATTTCTGAGATGCAGCCTAATTTCAGGCTACGAAGTAGACTAAAGGTAGTGCAAATCGAGCGAAAACCACAGGCTACGAAGTAGACTAAAGGTAGTGCAAATCGAATGAAATACCAAATAATTTCAAGCCACGAAGCAGATTAAAATTAGTGCAACCGACGAACGAAGCAAGAGCAGAGGATGCTTGCATACTATGCCTTGCAAGGAGGAGGAAGACGAAGTGCCAATCGAGCGAAACCCAAAAAAAATGGGCAGCCACCTACGCGACCGCCCATCATCTCATTATCTCAAATGCGCTTAGCGAGCGTAGCTCACGGCACGAGTCTCACGGATAACCGTAATCTTCACCTGACCAGGATAGGTCATCTCGTCCTGGATCTTCTTGGCGATATCAGCCGAGAGGGTCTCGGTGGTCTTATCGTCAATCTTGTCGGCACCCACGATCACACGGAGCTCACGACCGGCCTGGATGGCATAGGTCTTGACCACACCGGGGTATGACATGGCCAGCTGCTCAAGGTCGTTGAGACGCTTCATGTAGGCCTCTACAATCTCGCGGCGTGCACCGGGACGGGCACCGGAGATGGCATCGCACACCTGCACGATGGGAGCCAGCAGGGACTCCATCTCCACCTCATCGTGGTGAGCACCAATGGCATTGCAGATATCGGGCTTCTCCTTGTACTTCTCGGCCAGCTTCATACCATACAGTGCGTGGGGCAACTCGTCCTCCTCATCGGGCACCTTACCTATATCGTGAAGCAAACCTGCACGCTTGGCCTTCTTGGGGTTGAGACCCAGCTCTGATGCCATCACGGCACAGAGGTTGGCGGTTTCGCGGGCATGCTGCAACAGGTTCTGACCATACGATGAGCGGTACTTCATCTTACCCACGATGCGGATAAGCTCGGGATGCAAGCCGTGGATGCCGAGGTCGATGGTAGTGCGCTTACCGGTCTCGATAATCTCCTCCTCAACCTGCTTCTTCACCTTGGCTACCACCTCCTCGATGCGGGCGGGGTGGATACGGCCATCGGCTACGAGCTGGTGGAGTGCCAGACGGGCAATCTCGCGACGAACGGGGTCGAAAGCCGAGATCACAATAGCCTCGGGGGTATCGTCAACGACAATCTCAACACCGGTAGCTGCCTCGAGAGCGCGGATGTTGCGACCTTCACGACCGATGATACGGCCCTTCATCTCGTCAGATTCGATGTGGAACACCGATACCGAGTTCTCGATAGCCGTCTCGGTAGCCACGCGCTGGATCGACTGGATGACGATGCGCTTGGCCTCCTTGTTGGCGGTCATCTTGGCATCGTCGATGATGTCATTGATATAGGATGCTGCCTGTGTCTTGGCCTCTTCCTTGAGAGACTCTACGAGCTGCTCGCGTGCTTCATCTGCAGAGAGACCGCTGATCTCCTCGAGGCGCTCACGCTCCTGGGCCTTCAGGGCATCGAGCTCGGCCTGCTTGTCACTGACGATCTGCAACTGACCATCGAGGTTGGCCTTGATGGTGTCGATCTCGTTGCGACGACGCTGGTTCTCGCTCTGCTGCTGGTTGAGCTGGAGCTCGCGCTGCTTGATGCGGCTCTCGGCCTGCTGCAACTTCTGGCTACGAGCAGCCACCTCCTTCTCCAACTCTGCTTTTTTGTTGAGGAACTTCTCCTTCACTTCGAGGAGTTTGTTTTTCTTCATCACCTCGCCCTGTGCCTCTGCCTCGGCCAACATGCGTTTAGCCTTGGACTTCGCACCCGAGAAAGCGATAAAATAACTGAGTACAGCACCTATGATAAGTCCTGCTACTCCGACAATTACCGGTATTAACGTTGTCATGGTTTTTTTAATTACTTAATTTATTTATAAAAAAAATCGCACTACCTCATACGCAAAGAACAATAATGTGCCTTGACGCTGCAGTAGTGCGTGGTTATTACCTAAAATAAATGTGTAAATCAAATGTGTTCCTCATTGTCGGCAAGGAAGTCGTCGAGCATACTATCCAGCTCCTCGAACTTCTCCTGGAAAGGTCGGGTATCGGTGCGCATCTTCTCTTGCTGATACAATGCTCCTATGTGGAGCGCTACCATAGAGAGGTATTTCTCGGTCGTCTGCCCCGGGAAATGCTCCCGATACACATTCAATTTATCATCAATGTGCTTTATCGCCTTACGGATAGCTTCCTCCTCTTTGGGGTCAATCCTCAAGAAGAAGGTCATCCCGGCAACAATCACCTTTATTCGCAATCGGTCGGTCGGTGTCATAGCGTATCATCTTTTTGCCCCGAGGCATTGAGTAGTGCTATGCACTTATCCACTTCACGCACTAACTTCGACAATCGCCGTTGTGTCTCCCCTATTTCAGAGTCGCCCACACTGATTATCTTGGCCAGCTTGAGTTCGGTATAGGATGAAGCCAACGCATCGTATTGCTCACGCACCTCGGCCAACGCTACAGATTGGGTGTCTAACTGCTTGCGCAGGGCGGCATTCTCTTCGGATAGCCGCGTGTAAGCTTCCATCAATCTGTTTAGCTTCGACTCAAAGTTTTCGATCACAATTCCATTTGTCCCTGTCATCATAGCCAAACTTCGTTACAAATGTAGCCTTTTTTCGACAAAATCAAAACTCTTTGCCGAAAAAAGTGAGCCACAAGCCTCAAAAAGGCTTATTCGCTCTTCTTTTTAGGCTCTTTTTTGGCCAATCGGATGACATTGAACACGAAGTCGGTCATCCACTGACCAGAGTAGCCGAGTGCATGTTGCAACTGGCGCACCTCGTTCACGGCTTTGAACATGGCCGCATCCTTCCAGTCGTTCTTGGTAAGGATATTGCTTATAGCTGCCTCTGTCTGCGTATAGAGCATCTTCTTGAAGGGGATGCGCATGGTATACTTCATCTCATTGCTCACGGCCATCATCAGGCTCTCGTTGAAGCGCTGGAACTGGAAGAAATAGCCGTTCACCATGTTCACATTGCGGCAATTCTTCTTGATAGAAGCATCGATTTCCTTGAAGAAACCTTCGCCAAGACCATAAGCCTGCATCAACATCTTCTTGCAACGCGACTTCTCGGCCACACCCAATTTGTTGTTTTGGGTAGCCACCTTCAATGTACGCTTGAACATGGCCAAGTCGGGCAACATGTTGATATTGCTGATACCCAGATTGCCTGCCATCACTGCCTGATAATATACACGGATGAGGGTCATGAAATCCTCGATTCCACCGACCTTACTCTCTTCGTTTGCTGATTTCTTACGAAACAAATTACTAAAAATTCCCATAGTTGCTTAAATTTCGCGCAAAAGTACATAAAAGTTTAGAGTTGAGCAAACTTGCACGAGTTTTGTTACCCACACCTATAAATTCCGTCCCTTTTCGGAGGATACTTTGCCATATCAACAAAAAAATGGGAGTGAAAATAATATGAAGTATGAAAAATATAAGCTATCTTTGCAAAATATTATGGAATAATATACACACTACATATCGTATGAGAAGACTTAAACTTTTTTTGTTGGCAGGAGTGATTGCCATGACATCTTGTACATCGTACAAGAAGGTCTACTATCTGCAAAATAGCGCGCAGATTGACACAACTACAGTGACCGAGTTTTACGACGCACGCATACAACCCAAAGATATGCTGACAATCACTGTGAGTAGCGAGAAACCCGAAGCAGCCATCCCCTTCAACCTGACCATCCCCACGGCATTGAACTCGGGTAACGGTGCCAACAGAAGCCTCACCTCACAACCCACACTACAAAACTACCTGGTTGACAATGAGGGCTACATCGACTTCCCCATCTTGGGCAAGATACATGTGGCTGGTATGACCAAAGGCGAGTTGGAAGAGTATGTGAAGGAGCACATCAAGTCAAACTTCACCACGGCGCCTATCGTCACCGTGCGTATGTCTAACTATAAGGTAACCGTGTTGGGTGAGGTCAACGCTCCCGGTGTGAAGACAATCGCCAACGAAAAGGTAAATGTACTTGAGGCCGTAGCTATGGCTGGAGACCTCACCATATATGGCCAGCGAGATGGCGTAAAACTCGTCAGAGAAAACCTTGACGGAACAAAGCAAATCATCCCTCTCGACCTCAACGACGCAAACCTCATCTACTCTCCCTACTACTACCTGCAACAGAACGACATCCTGTATGTAGAGCCCAACAAGGCGAAAGCACGCAACTCGGATGTCAGCAGCATGACCTCTATGTGGTTCTCGGCAACATCGTTGCTCATGGCCGTTATCACCTTCTTGTTAAACCTTTTATAATCTATAGAATATGATTGACGAAAACTTGAACATAAATCAATTCGAAGATGAAGAAAGCGGATTTGACATTAAATCCGTATTGGTAAAACTCTTGATCAACTGGAAGTGGATTGTCCTCTCAGTCATCGTATGCCTGATAGGTGCCAAGTTCTACCTGCAGAAGCAGACTCCTGTATACAGAGTGCAGGCCACCATCATGATCAACGACGGACAAAAGGGTTCGTTCCAGAACCAGATGCAGACCTTCCAGCAGGACTTTGGCATCATGAGTACCACTAGCGGACTCGACAACGAGATCGAGGTGCTCCGCTCAAAGTCTGTCATCAAGCAGGCGGTAATGGATCTGGGACTTCACACCAGATACAGCATTGGCAATGGCCGTTTCAGACCCGCCACCACCCTCTACGGAGAGTATCCCATCGAGTTTAAGATCAGCCGAGAGGACTTGGAGCGCATGACCTCTTCGGCCTCTTTCCAGGTTACCCAACCCAATGCTTCGTCATTCGTGATCTCGTACAACCGCTACGACAAGGAGACCGGTGAGATGACAGAAATCAAGGAGGAGGTAAACTCATTGCCGTACATCCTGAACACTCACATCGGCCGCCTGGTGCTCGAGAAAGGCGAGATGCGCCCCCTCGACCCCGACAAAAAACTCACGGTGACTATCCTTCCTCCGCTACTCGTAGCAAGAGGATGCTCGGGCGGATTGAGCATTGAGCCCACATCAAAGACCACCTCTATCGCGCGCATCTCTTATTTAGATATCAACAAGCGTCGCGGTGTCGACTTTGTCAACCAACTCGTGACTGCATACAACAGAGAGAACAATAACGACAAGAACATCGTTGCGATGAAGACCGAAGAGTTCATCGAGAAGCGCCTGGCCAAGGTTTCGGCCGAACTGGATGAAGCCGAAGAGCAGGTGGCACAGTTCAAGCGCTCTTCAGGCTTGGTCAACCTCTCAGGTGATGCACAACGCGTAATGCAGGGTAGCTCGGAATACGAGAAGCAACAGGCCGAAGTGGTGACCCAGCTGAAGCTTATCAGCTTCTTGAACGAGTACATCAACGACCCCAAGAACAACTTACAACCTATCCCCGTCAATGTAGGCCTCGCAGATGCCAGCCTATCAGCACTCATCGGACGATACAACGAGATTGTAATAGAGCGTAGCGACCTGTTGCGTACAGCCAGCGAGAACAACCCCGCCGTGGCTGATGCTACGGCCATGGCCAACCTTATGGCTGGTACCATCAAGACCTCAATCGCTTCGTTGCAGAGCTCACTTAACATCAGAAAGGAAGACTTCGAGCGACAAGCCAAGAAGTACGACTCTAAATTGGGCGATGCCCCCACACAAGAGAAGGTGTTGGCAGGATACAAGCGTCAGCTCGATGTGAAGTCTGGCCTCTACATGATGTTGTTGCAGAAGAGAGAGGAGAACTCCATCGCACTGGCAGCTACCGCGGACAATGCCAAGCTGATTGACGCGGCACTTGCCTATGACGCTCCCGTATCACCCAACCGCCAGATGATATGGCTCATCGCATTGGCTCTTGGCTTAGCACTCCCCGTCGCAGCCATCTATCTGAAAGAGGTATTGCGCTATAAGATTGAGGGACGCAATGACCTTGAAAAGCTGACTAAGGTGCCCGTGCTCGGTGATGTGGCCATCTCGCCAAAAGCCAAGGAGAACAAGCGCGCGATCGTCGTTCACGAGAACTCTAACGACCAGATGGCCGAAACCTTCAGAGCCATTCGTACCAATCTCCAGTTTGTCTTGGGAGGTCCCGAGAAGAAGATTATCCAGTTCACCTCATCTACCGCAGGAGAGGGTAAGACATTCGTATCTTCCAACTTGGCGATGAGTATGGCCCTGTTAGGCAAGAAGGTTATCCTCGTCGGTCTTGACATCAGAAAGCCCAGATTGGCCGAGATGTTCAACCTTGCAGACCACAAGAAGGGTATCACCCTATTCCTCTCGGGCGACGCCAACGACAAGGAGTTGTTGTTCGAACAGATCATGCCCTCTGGCGTCAATAAGAACTTGGATATATTGCCTGCAGGTATCGTTCCTCCCAACCCTGCCGAGCTGCTCTCTAAGAAGAATCTCGACAAGGCTATAGAATACCTGAAAGAGAGATACGACTTCATCATATTGGATACTGCACCCGTGGGCTTGGTAGCCGATACGCTGATCATCTCACGCGTCACCGATGCTACCGTATACATCTGCCGTGCCGACTATACTCCCAAGAGCGACCTGGATCTGGTCAACTCACTCTACAAAGAGGGCAAGCTGAAGAATATGAGCATCGTGCTCAACGGCATAGACATGTCTAAGCGCAAGTATGGATACTACTATGGCTATGGCAAGTATGGCGGCTCTCGCTACGGACGCTATGGCTATGGCAAATACGGCAAATATGGTCAGTATGGCTATGGCAACAATCCGAACAAATAAGGAGCGTTCCTGACCACACTAAAAAGGGGAAAAGATTCAGTCTTTTCCCCTTTTATATTATAGGTAAAAGGTGGGAGATAAAAGGTAAAAGGGTAGAGATTAAAGGGTAGAGGAAAGAGGTCAGAGGTGAACGATGAACTACCATCGCTAACCGTTACACATGCCCAAAGCGAGCATTTGCATCAGCGTTTCTTCCAGAACGAAGCGGTAAACATCAGCAGGATGGTGAATAGCTCTAAACGGCCGATAAGCATCAGCAGAGTGCTGAGCCACTTGGCCGATGCAGGAAGAGCACTCCACGAATAGGCGGGGCCCAACGTGCCCAGTGCAGGGCCGATATTACCCACGCAACTGACCGAGATGCTATACCCTTCCACAAAGTCGAGCCCCATCACCATGAACACAAACCACCCTACAAAGATTAGCAGGAAGTAGAGGCAGGTGAAGGTGAGCACCGTAGCTCGGGTGTCTTGACTGATAGGGTCGCCATCCATGCGCACAGGAATCACGGCATTGGGGTGAAGGATACGACGAAACTCACCGCGTATACTCTTGGCAAGGATAGCCACACGGCCACACTTCATGGCACCGGTAGATGAGCCTCCACAAGCACCGAAGAACATCACAAAGCTGAGTAGCATCCACAGATATGGCGGCCATTGCATATAGTCTGCCGTAGCAAAGCCTGTGGTTGTCTGCAACGACACCACCTGGAAGAGCGATACGCGAAATGCCTTGGCAAAGCCAATATCCCCTTGTCCCAATAGGCCAATAGTTATAAAGGCCGTAAAGCTCAATACGGTAAACAGATAGACACGAAACTCCGTATTGTTATACAACTCGCGCAGTTTACCCTTGAACAAAAGCAGGAATAATAGTGTGTAGTTGATACCACTCAAGAACATAAACAGAGTGATCACATACTCTATCTGTGCCGAATCAAAGGCACCGATACTGCCTTGTCGGGTCGAGAATCCACTTGTTGCGATGGTTGTCAGCGCATGATTGACCGCATCAAACCACCCCATACCAGAGACTCTGAGCGAGATGGCGCAGGCTGTAGTGAGAAGCATGTATATACCAAAGATCCAACGCGAACCTACAGAGATGCGCGAGTGTACCTTGCGGTGGTTGACACCTGTAGACTCCGTAGCAAAGAGCTGCACTTTGTCAATGCCGAACATGGGCAAGATGGCCACGGTAAAGAACACGATACCCAAGCCACCCAGCCATTGCGTGAGGCTACGCCAGAGGAGCAACGCGTGAGGCTGGCTCTCGATATTGTCAAGAATAGAGGCCCCCGTAGTAGTAAATCCCGACATGGACTCAAAGAAAGCATCAGTGAAGTCAGGTATATGCCCACCAAGCCAGTAGGGCAGACTCCCAAAGAGCGCAAAGGCAATCCAGCAAATCGTGATCGTAATGTAGCTATCACGCCTTGAGAACTCACCTTTATTCCCCTTTCCAATGATACAACACCACAAGCCAACAAGCAGAGTAGTCAGTGCCGAGACAAGAAAACTGAACAAGTCGTTACCTGCCAAGAAAGGCGATGCTATGCTAAAGAGGAAGAAGATACCCGAGAGCAGCAATAGCAATAGGCCAATGATGCGGAAGATGGTCTTAAGGTGAATCATTTATACAATTCCTATCAGTGTGTACTTTTATACCTTTCGGCCAGTGCTATCACCTCGTCGGCAATCACCTCAGCCGAGTTGAGGAAGGCCAGCGTACGGATATTCTTGCTCAAGCTCGCCAATCTCGCCTCATCCGCCACTGCATTGAGCGCGAGAGCCACCAATTCGCGTGGTGCATCGGCATCCTTGACATAGAGTGCCGCATCCTTGTTGACGAGTGCGAGCGCATTCTTCGTCTGATGATCCTCCGACACATTGGGCGAGGGCACCAGCACTACCGCCTTACCCAAGAGGCAGAACTCAGAGATAGAGCCGGCTCCAGCACGAGAGATGACCAGGTCAGCGGCGGCATAAGCCGCATCCATGCTACTGATAAAGTCGCACACATGCACATTCGGCAGTTCGCGTCCGCTCAGTTGCTTGGTGATATCCTCATAATAATATTTACCCGTCTGCCAGATAAACTGCACCCCGCTCTCCTTGATAGCCTCCCATGCGCCCAGCATGCTCTCATTGAGCGTGCGTGCACCGAGGCTACCTCCTACGATGAGTATGGTCTTCTTCGTGGGGTCGAGTCCGAAAGTGCGGATAGCCTCATCATGCGTCATCGTAGCCTCCAAGAGATTTTGGCGCACGGGGTTTCCCGTGAGTTTGATCTTCTCTTTAGGGAAGAAACGCTCCATGCCCTCGTATGCCACGCAGATGCAATCGGCCTGCTTGGCCAGCAGTTTATTGGTAACACCAGCATACGAGTTCTGCTCCTGCAATAGTGTAGGGATGCCCATCGCTCCAGCCTCCTTCAAGGTAGGTCCGCTGGCATAGCCACCCACGCCTACCGCCACATGAGGACGAAAGTCACGGATGATACGGCGAGCTTTGCGGCGACTCTTCATCAGCCTCCACAATACAGCGATATTCTTCAGCAGGTTCTTGCGGTCAAATCCGCTTACGGGAAGTCCGATGATACGATACCCAGCAGCAGGCACGCGCTGCATCTCCATACGATTTTCCGCACCTACAAAGAGAATCTCCGCCTCGGGGCACTTGGCCTTCACGGCATTGGCTATTGACAGGGCCGGAAAGATATGTCCTCCCGTACCGCCACCACTCACGATTAGTCTGATATTATCCATTGCACTCACTTTTCATAATGTTACACCTCTTCTCTCAGCATCTCGGGAATATCCTTTTCGTCATTCTGCCCTGTTGTGAGTTGGGCATTCTGATATAGCTTCTCGACATAGCAGCTCACGCTAAGTATCATGCCGATGTATCCGCAGTTGATGACGGTCGATGTACCTCCTCTACTGATTAGTGGTAGCGGTTGTCCTGTCACGGGGAACAGTCCTACGGCAACCATCATATTGAGCATTGCCTGTGCCACGAGCATCAGTGCACACCCCATCACTAAGAAAGCGGGGAAATACCCTCGACACTTCTGTGCAATCTTTACCGCCCTCACCAGTAGGATGAGATAGAGTAGCACCACGAAGGTAGCTCCTTCGATGCCCAACTCTTCGATAATAATAGAGAATATAAAGTCTGAGTAGGCTTGAGGGAGATAATCGCGCTCCACCGAGTTGCCGGGTCCTCGTCCGATGATATTGCTCGACACGATAGCCATCGTGGCGTGTGTCTCCTGGAAATTCTCATCGGTAATCTTATAGGCTTCGGCAGGTATATGATCCGAGGTGTCTCTAAAGCGTTCGACACGCGCCTTCCATGTGGTGAATCGGCTCAGGCCGGGCATCTTCTCCAGTGTCTTGTAAGGCAATAGGAGCATCGAGCCGAATAGTGCTATGATGACAACGAATGTACCCGTAAGTTTGGCCATTTGTCGTCCCGGTACACGCCCAAAATACATCATCAGGAACACCACGCCAAAGAGCAGCATTGCTGTAGAGAGGTTTTCCGTCACGATGAAAGCACACACGATACCCACCATGCAAAGAATCCACTTCATAGCATTGGGTCCTGCCCCATCCTCAGTCTGCGTACGCGCCAAAATCAGTGCCGTACCCATCACGACACCCACCTTCGCCAGTTCCGAGGGTTGTATGCTTACGAATCCCAGGTCGATCCAGCGCGAGGCATCGTATACCTCCTCTCCGAAGAACAGGACCCATATAAGCATCCCCACCGATAGGGGTACCAGCACTATGGGCACGGCCTTGTAGAAGCGACAGGGCACGAGGTGTGCCAAGTAGGCAACGACAAATCCTAATAGCAGATTGACACTATGGTCGCGAATGGCCCATAGATAGTTTCTATTTTCTCTATATGTCAGTGTGCTTGCCGCACTATACACCTCCACTACAGAGATGATGAGCAGCAACATAAACACTATCCATACGACCTTGTCGCCACGAAATATTCGATTGAGCAATTCCATATCAGTTATTCCTTTTAAGCTAAGATGTATACTTTGTGCGAAGGTACGAAAATATTTCTATCCGAGCACACAAAAATCGCTTTATCGCAGAATTCTTTGCTCCACATCGAACGGGGCCAAGTCGTCCATATGCATGGCATCTACGGCAAGCGCTATCAGTTCGTCGTCGGTAAGTTCTGCCACCTGTTGTGTTTCAGCGAAATATCGTCCAGCCTCAATCATACAATCCTCGGGGATGAGTCCGATGAGCTCCGTGCCCGTCACCTCGGCCCCCAGTTCGCGTGCTACGCGACATACCGTCTCATAGGCCGTGTGGATGGGGCAGAGCTTCACATCGTTGATGTTCATCGACACCTGCGCACAACCAAACTCCTCAATATACCACCCGATGGCCTTGCATCCACGCAGTAGTCCGGGGCGGCGCACTGCCCTACCCTCTTCATCGCGGACGACATTGCCCTCCTCATCGCGGAGTACCTCGCCACTGGCCCTTACTCGAGAGGCAATAGCCGAAGCCACCTCGCGCGACACGGTGTTGAGGTTAAAGTTTACGGCAATCAAGAAGTTACGCGCACCCACTACCGTAGCACCCGAGAGGGCAGCCTGCGGGGTGTACTCGTGCCCAAAGTCGGGGCGCATCACGGGGTCGAGCATCTTGTCGCGCAAGCCCTCGTACTCGCCACGGCGGCAATCGGCAAGGTTTGCGTGCTCGGGGAGGAATGCCGCAGACTCATAGCAATAGGTCGGAATGCCCAATTCGTCATATATGCGCCGAGCAAGCGTACGGGCCAATGCGGCACACTCCTCTAATGTGATGTTCTTGATAGGTACGATGGGCAGCACATCGGTAGCTCCTATGCGTGGATGCTCGCCCTGATGAGTGCGCATGTCGATGCGTTCAGAGGCGCACTTCACCATGCGGAATGCAGCCTCCACCACTGCCCCGGCAGGTCCTACGAAAGTGATGACGGTGCGGTTGGCCGCTTCGCCCCGGTCGATGTGCAATACCCGAACGCCATCGACCGAGCGTATGGCGTCGGCGATGGCGTTGATGGTTTCGATGTTGTGCCCTTCGCTGAAGTTGGGCACACACTCGACGAGTTGAGAGTTGAAAGTTTTCTCCTTTCATCTGCTAATCTTAGAATTCAAAAATTCAGAATCTATTAAAAGTCATATTTCAACATTGCGCATACGCGATGATTGGCCACCCAGTGTGTATTGGTCACCACACCGCTGGGCTGATAGTCGCCGTATGCAGTTGCTGTGTGCTCATACTCAAGACCTATCGTCATATTCTCCACCTTATAGGTCACGATGGGAGAGAATCGGTAGGCCTGATCCATACCCTTATTGTTGCGTACGACAATGTCTTTTGATTGATTCTTCACCAAGCCGTAGTTCTTCAGCCAACCGGCAAAGAAGCCGTAGCGCAACTTCTTGCCATACATCATGGTGACCCATGCCGAGCCAAGCTGCATGGGCTCGTAGATCTGTACGCCATTGTCAGCAACAGATACGATGCCGAAGCCCGTGGGTTGCTGCATGTGTGAGGTATTCTCACCATAGGTAGCCTTGGCACGCACCGAGAGGTCATCGACCTTGAGCGAACCGAACACCATGGCCGAGTAGCTGGTGAGACGCTCATCGACACGCATATTGTTGACTACCACACGCGGAGCGATGGTCGATGCGTCTACGCCAAAGCCACCAGTGAGGTGCTTACCCTTGGCGGTCATACCCACGAAGAGCTCGGGCACGAGGGCATTGCGCTGGTAGGTGTTCGATGTCTTGCCATCGAGGCCCACCGAGCCATATTGGAACTGATGGATCGCTGCAGCCGTGAACGAGAGTCCCTTGATGGGAGCATAGTTGTAGCGCACCTGCGGCGAGCGGTTGAAGGGGTTGAAGGGAGCGCCCGTAGCGAGGCTGAACACCTCGGGCATGAGGTCGCCCGCCATGGGGTGCCATGCCTGACCTACGAGCAGGTCGCTGTTCTCCCAGGCCAACTTGGCATAGGCCTGACGGATGCGGAGGTTGAAGGCCGTACCCGAAGAGGCCCCACAGAAGTCCGACTCAATCTTAGCGGTCGACTTGGCGTTCCATATCTCGGGACCGGTCACATTCAAGCCGAAGCGTGTGGTCATAGAAAGGAATCGCACCGAGGGGATGGCATTGAGGTCCTGACCATTAACACCTCCCAGCTTATGGTCATTGGGAAGCATGTTAAACAAGCCCTCGTTGGACTGCACGCAACTGCGCGAGTCATAAGTGAAGTAATTGCGTATGAAACCATAGATCTCGGCCTTCACCGCCTTATCCTGTGCGAAGCCCATGCCTACAAACGCCATGAGCGCAATCGCTGACAATACTCTTTTCATATGTTTATCGCGTTTTATTTACATTCTTTACTGTTACTCTACCACAGTTACCCATCCGTGGCGGTCCTCGATGTCGCCATACTGTATGCCACGCAGTGTGTCATAGAGCTTGCGGCAGATGGGGCCCGGCTTGCCATCCTTGGCGATGACATAGGAGCGCTTCATCTCCAAGTCGTCGATGCGCTCGATGGGCGATATTACCGCTGCTGTGCCGCATGCGCCCGCCTCCTCGAAGGTGTCGAGCTCCTCGATAGGTATCTGGCGACGCTCCACCTTCAAGCCCATATCCTCGGCCAGCTGCATCAGGCTCTTGTTGGTGATAGAGGGCAGGATAGAGGTCGACTTCGGAGTCACATAGGTATTGTCCTTGATGCCGAAGAAGTTGGCCGCACCGCACTCGTCGATGTATTTCTTCTCCTTCGCGTCGAGGTAAAACTCGCACGAGTAGCCCAGGTCGTGAGCCAGCTTGTTAGCCTTCATCGAAGCGGCATAGTTGCCACCCACCTTGTAGATACCGGTGCCGAGGGGTGCCGAGCGGTCGTACTGGCGTATCACCACATAGGGATTGGTAGAGAAGCCACCCTTGAAGTAGGGGCCCACGGGCATCACGAATATCATGAACAGGTACTCATCGGCAGGATGCACGCCCACCTGAGCTCCAGTACCGATGAGCAAGGGACGGATGTAGAGCGAAGCACCACTCTCGTAGGGGGGCACGAAGCGCTCGTTCATCTTCACCACCTTGAGCACCATCTCGCGGAACTTCTCCGTGGGGAGTTGCGGCATCATGATGCCGTCGCAGGTGCTCTGCAAGCGCTCGGCATTGGCCTCGAGACGGAACACACGGATCTTGCCGTCTTTACCACGGAAGGCCTTCAGTCCCTCGAACGCCTCCTGTCCGTAGTGCAGGCAGGTAGCTGCCATGTGCAGGTTCACACTCTCACTATCCGACACCTCCACATCGCCCCACGCACCATTGCGGTAGTAGCAACGCACATTGTAGTCGGTCTTCATATAGCCGAACGAGAGGTTCGACCAGTCCAATTCCAATTCTTTTTCCATAACTATAATAGTCTTGTTTGATTTTCTCTCTTTAGATATCTTCACATAAGATGCCGCGAAGTTAATGTAAGGCGAGCGAAAAAACAAGTTTTTTCTTCGTGTAGATAAAAAAAAGAGAGCCCCATCTCACGATGAGCACTCTCACCAATAAAAATCACCAATAAAAACATTTACTTTCCTCCACAAAGTTACAAAGACTTTGCATATCTGCAAGGCTTTCGGCCATATTTTCTTACGGTTCACCGAGGAGCTGTACTATCGTCATTACTTGCGTGCGGGTGATCACTTTTGGAGTTCTCCTTATACCCCCACGGCCTGCATGCCTCCCACATGCCGCGGGTCTCGTGCATCTCGCACCTGCCAGCGCGGCGCGGCGTAGGCTACACAACCATCTATGATAGGTGCGGCGGACGCTCGCCGCAGGCTCGCCGCTAATACCACACGCACAAGCACAACAAAGTCGACTGGGGAGGCAGGAAGAGTCAACTTTCTCAGGGAAAGAGTCAACTTTTCTCGGGGAAAAGGTCAACTTTTTCAGTCGATAAAGTCTACGATTTCAGTACACTCGAAGGCGGTTTTACCGTATTTTACCTCTCTACAGAGAGCAAAAAGAGATAAAAAACTACTGAGTACTGAGTACTGATGACATCAATCACGCCAGCTAACTGCATCAATATCAACACCTTCACAAGTACACACGACACACAAAGTTATCAGTACTCAGTAATCAGTAAGATAAATGACACCACACAAGGACATAAAAAATAGGTTATATATATAATTAGTTATATATATAAAATTTCTTCTCCACTATTTACACACGGATAAAAACTACTGATTACTGAATACTGATGATTTGGAGTGACCCACCCATAGATGAAAGCTACAATAAATATACGGAGGAATATCAATGCTTTACGCGGAGAACTTGTACGAACTTATCATTATCTCGGAATGGGGAAAATAGGTGTAGTATCTTTGCATCAGAAAAAAGCCTCCCCCCTGCCCCTCCTAAAGGAGGGGTGACTCGGAAGACCGCGGACCGAGTTACTCTCCCCGAAGGATGGCAAAAGTGAGGCAAGAAGGGAAGCCTCTCCCCCGCCAAAGGCTCACAAGCGAGACTCCTTTTTTATGCGGTTTGCGTGAAAGTTCACTTTTTTTATGTAAGTTTGCCGCTGAATATCAAAAAAAACACATACGACTATGAAACTGAGAGAGAGACTGATGCAACGACTCACCACCCTATTGCGTGAGACAACACGCCTGACCGACTATGTAGACACAGCAGCGGCCGAGAAGTCCATCCGTAGCAACATCTACTTCCGTGGACCCAACGCGTGGATCTTGGCCATCGCCATCATCATCGCCTCGGTGGGCCTCAACGTCAACTCCATCCCCGTCATCATCGGTGCCATGCTCATATCGCCGCTCATGGGCCCCATCTTCGGTGTAGGCTTGGGCTTGGGCATCAACGATATGCAGCTCATCAAGTCGTCAGGGAAGAACCTCCTGGTGATGGTGACCATCAGTCTGGTGGCCTCGTTCGTCTACTTCCTCATCACTCCGCTCAGCCTCAACGACCCCAGCGAACTGCTTGCCCGCACCAACCCCACCATCTACGATGTGCTCATAGCCCTTGCCGGTGGCTTTGCAGGCATCCTCGAGCAGTGCCGCAAGGAGAAGGGCACCGTGTTTGCTGGCGTGGCCATCGCCACCGCCCTCATGCCGCCCCTCTGCACGGCTGGCTTCGGACTTGCCAGCGGCAACTTCAGCTACTTCGTGGGAGCGGCCTACCTGTTTGTCATCAACTGCATCTTCATCATGCTGGCCACCTACATCAGCGTCAAGTACTTCGGCTTTCGCGAGGTGGCCTTCGCCGATGCTCTCGTGCAGCGCCGCACGCGCACCTTCAGCAGCGTGCTCATCGTCCTCTTCATCGTGCCTAGCATATGGTCGGCAGTCACCTTCATCCGCCAAAACAACTTCGAGGGCAATGCCGCCACCTTTGCCGAGCAGTGCAAGGTGTATGGGCGCACCATCCTCTACGACTATAAGATAGACCACACCGACGGCTCCGTGGTGAACCTCTACTTCTCAGGCGACCCGCTCACCGAGCAGACACGACGCGACATTCTTGCACAAGCTACCGAGTATGGCATCAAGGAGGAGCAGGTGCTCATCAATGAGTATAGCACTACCGCACAGGACAACGGCATCGAGCTCGTGAAGAGCATCTACGACAAGATGGACACCGAGGTGTCGCGCCGCGATGCCGAGATCGTCCGCCTACGCCAGCAACTAGCTGCCTCAGCGAAGGAGGAGATCCCCTATGTGCAGCTGGCCCGCGAAATTATGGGCATATACCCCTCTGTTCGGGATGTGATGCTGGCCCGTGGCGCTATGGTGAGCGCCGACTCGCTCGTTGCCGTACCAAGCCTATCTGTCATCGTACACCCCGACTCTACACTATCTTCGACCGAGCTGACACTGCTCACCGAATGGCTCCGCGTACGCCTGGCTACCGATATGGAGGTGGTGGTGATACAGCCATAGCATATATCCAATGACTGAGGCTTGATCTGCGTCAAGAAATAAGTCGAGGGCAGACGCTCACTCAATGATATTGAGCATCTTGATGGTGGCCTTGATGGCAGCCTCCGTCTGGTCGGCATCGAGGCCGCGGGTCTTGAAGGTCTTACCCTCGTACTCCCAGGTGATGATGGTCTGCACAAAGGCGTCGGTGCGACCGCCAGGGGGGATAGACACGGCGTAGTTCGTCAGCATGGGGAACTTGCGGCCGAGGGTCTCCTTATAGATCTTGCGCAGGGCACGCACGAAGGCGTCGTACTGACCGTCGCCGCTGGCGTTCTGCTCGTATACCTGGTCGCCAATGCTGAGCTTGAGCGAAGCCATGGGCTTGAGGCCTTGCGAGAGGGTGACATAGTAGCTCAGGAGCTTGACGCGGGCATCCTCGACGGAGTGTTTCAGCACATCGGAAATGATGTAGGGGAGGTCTTCCTGGGTGACCACCTCTTTCTTGTCGCCCAGCTCGATGATGCGGGCTGTGACCTTGCGCATGGCATCGTCGTCAAGCTCGAGGCCGAGGGCTTCGAGGTTCTTGCGTATGTTGGCCTTGCCACTCGTCTTACCCAGAGCGTACTCGCGCTTGCGGCCGAAGCGCTCGGGCAGCAACTCGTTGCAGTAGAGGTTGTTCTTGTTGTCGCCATCGGCATGCACGCCTGCCACCTGGGTGAAGACATTCTCACCGACGATGGGCTTGTTGGCGGGAATGGTGATGCCCGAGTAGGACTCTACGAGGCGGCTGGCATCGTTGAGGCGCTCTTCGTTGATGGTGGTGTCGGCACCGAAGTGGTCGCGCAGGATGGCCTGCACGCTGGCCAAGGGGGCATTGCCTGCACGCTCGCCAAGGCCGTTGATGGTGGTGTGCAAGCCCTTGGCACCCGCCAATACGGCGGCATAGACATTGCTCACGGCAAGGTCGTAGTCGTTGTGGGCATGGAAGTCGAAGTGGGTGCCGGGGTAACGCTGCACCATGACGCCCATGAAGGACTGCACCTGCATGGGGTTGAGGACGCCAAGCGTATCGGGCAACATGAAACGGCGGATGCCGCAGCCCTGCAGACCGTCCATGAGCTGGAAGACATAGTCGGGCGAGCTCTTCATGCCGTTGCTCCAGTCCTCGAGATATACATTGACAGACACGCCCTTCTCGGTGGCGTAGGCTACCGTGCGGCGGATGTCGGCAATATGCTCTTCGGGGGTGCGCTTGAGCTGCTCGGTACAGTGCTTGAGCGAGCCCTTGGTGAGGAGGTTCATCACGCGGGCACCGCAACCGAGGATCCAGTCGACCGAAGTGGTGCCGTCAACGAAGCCGAGAATCTCGACCTTATCGATATGTCCAGCACGCTGTGCCCAGTCGCAAATAGCCTTGACCGACTCGGCCTCGCCTGCCGACACACGCGCCGAGGCTACCTCGATGCGGTTGACACGCAAGTCATCGAGCAGGCAACGAGCAATGGATAGCTTCTCTTGAGGGACGAACGATACGCCGCTGGTCTGCTCTCCATCGCGCAGCGTAGTGTCCATTATTTCAATCTGTCGGGTTGTCATATTCTTCTCTTTACCTTAATGGGGCACAAAAGTAACGATAATATCTCGTTATTGCAAGCGCTGAGGGCAAAACGCCTGATAATGCGCATTATTATGCATTTTTTGGGGAGCTTAAGCTACATCGTTAAATAAAAAACCTTACCTTTGCAACATATAACATATATTATAATAAAAATATAAGGTACTAATGGATCTGTTAAGTCAAATCATTGCGCGTGCCAAAAGCAACAAGCAGCGCATCGTACTCCCCGAATCTACTGAGGAGCGTACATTGAGAGCAGCCGACCGCCTCCTTGCCGATGAGGTAGCCGACATCATTCTTATCGGTAACCCCGACAAGGTAAACGGACTCGCCGCTGAGTGGGGCCTCACCAATATCGGCAAGGCTACCATCATCGACCCCGAGAACCACCCCAAGAAGGAGGAGTATACCAACCTGCTCGTGGAGCTCCGCAAGAAGAAGGGCATGACCTACGAGGAGGCTCAGAAGCTCGTGGTGAACCCCCTCTACCTCGGATGCCTCATCATCAAGGCTGGTGACGCCGACGGTCAGCTCGCCGGTGCAGAGAACACTACCGGTAATGTGCTGCGTCCCGCATTGCAAATCATCAAGACAGCCCCTGGCATCAGCTGCGTATCGGGTGCTTTCGTAATGATCACACAGACTCCGCAATATGGCGAGAGTGGCGTGCTCATCATGGGCGACTGCGCCGTGACACCCGTGCCCGATGCTGCACAGCTCTCACAGATCGCCGTATGCTGCGCCGAGACCGCTCGCGCCGTGGCTGGCATCGAGGATCCCCGCGTGGCTATGCTGAGCTTCTCAACCAAGGGTTCGGCCAAGCATGAGTGCGTAGACAAGGTGACCGAGGCGCTCCGCCTCGCCAAGGAGCTGGCTCCCGAGCTCAAGATTGATGGTGAATTGCAGGCCGATGCCGCTCTCGTTCCCTCTGTAGGTAGCAGCAAGGCTCCCGGCTCAGAGATTGCAGGTAAGGCCAATGTACTCGTATTCCCCACCCTCGAGGTAGGTAACATCGCCTACAAGCTCGTTCAGCGCTTGGGCGGTGCCGAGGCTCTCGGCCCCATCCTCCAGGGTATCGCTCGTCCTGTGAACGACCTCTCACGCGGTTGCTCTATCGACGATGTGTATAACATGGTGGCGATCACCGCTTGTCAGGCACAGGCAAAATAATGGCCTCCCCCTTGCCCCTCCCGAAGACCCCCTCCCCCTACGGGGACTCCCCCTTAAAGAGGGGAGAGTGCAGGTGATTCGGAAGCCAATGAACAAATAAATGTATAACCTTTAATAGAAATCCTCTCCAGCCCCTTCCGCGATGACGGGAAGCCCCTCCTTCGGGAGGGGTTGGGGAGGCTCCAATTAAAATTATGAAAATCCTTGTATTAAACTGCGGTAGCTCATCTATCAAGTACAAACTCTTCGAGATGGATACCCAATCGGTACTCGCACAGGGCGGTATCGAGAAGATTGGCCTTCCCGGCTCATTCCTTAAGTTGACTCTCCCTACTGGCGAGAAAGTAATCCTCGAAAAGGACATCCAAGAGCACACCGCTGGTGTGGAGTTCATCCTTCAGACCCTGACAGGCGAGGAGTATGGCGCCATCAAGTCGCTCGACGAGCTCGACGCTGTAGGTCACCGTATGGTGCACGGTGGTGAGAAGTTCAGCCAGTCTGTACTCCTCAACGAGGAGGTGTTGGCCGCTTTCGAAGCTTGCAACGACCTCGCTCCCCTGCACAACCCCGCTAACCTCAAGGGCGTGAACGCTATCAGCGCATTGCTCCCCGAGATCCCTCAGGTGGGTGTATTTGACACCGCCTTCCATCAGACCATGCCCGACTATGCCTACATGTACGCTGTACCCTACGAGTTGTACGAGAAGTATGGCGTGCGTCGCTACGGTTTCCACGGCACCTCACACCGCTATGTATCACAACGCGTATGCGAGTTCCTCGGCGTGAAGCCCGAAGGCACCAAGATCATCACCTGCCACATCGGTAACGGTGCATCTATCTCAGCCGTAGTAGACGGCAAGTGCGTCGACACCAGCATGGGTCTCACTCCGCTCGAAGGCCTCATGATGGGTACCCGTAGCGGTGACATCGACGGTGGCGCCGTGACCTACATCATGGAGAAGGAGGGTCTTACTCCCGCAGGTGTATCTGACCTCTTGAACAAGAAGTCTGGCGTAGCTGGCATCTCTGGCGTATCATCAGACATGCGTGAGATCTGCGATGCAGTAGACGCTGGACACCCCCGCGCTACCCTCGCCCTCAACATGTACGAGTATCGTCTGCGCAAGTACATCGGCTCATATGCTGCTGCCATGGGTGGCGTAGACATCATCCTCTTCACAGGTGGTGTGGGTGAAAACCAGGACAACACTCGCGAAGCAGTATGCCGCGGCCTCGAATTCATGGGCGTAGAGCTCGATGTACAGAAGAACAAGGGCCTCCGCGGTAAGGAGGAGGTAATCTCAACTCCCGCATCAAAGGTGAAGGTGGTTGTCATCCCCACCGACGAGGAGCTGATGATTGCTACCGATACCATGAACCTCCTGTAAGAGGGGCCTAACCCAACCCCCTCCTACAGAGGGGGCTTACAGACATCGTTGAGAATGAATTACACATAGTACAAACCATTTATAAAAGCCAACTACTAACCCCTCGCATAGATGGGAGTCCCCCTCCTGGGAGGGGTTAGGGAAGGCCAATTCATTATGTACGAACAACTACTAAACCTTGATCCTGTTAAGATCAACTTCAGCAAGTCTGGTATGGACATGCTGAACATCGCCCTGGCTATCGTCATGTACGGCGTAGCACTCGGCATCAAACCCGGCACCTTCGCCGATGTTTTCCGTAAGCCAAAGTCAATCCTTGTTGGTGTCATCGGCCAGTGGATCATCATCCCTGCCATCACCTTCCTCCTCATCATCATCTTCCACAAGCACATCACCCCGATGGTGGCTATGGGTATGATACTGGTAGGCTCTTGCCCTGGAGGAAATGTATCAAACTTCATCACCGCCATCTCAAGAGGTAACCGCGAATTATCTGTATCCATGTCGGCCGTGACCACCACAGCAGCCATCTTCACCACACCGGCCAACTTTGCCATCTGGGGAAGCCTCTATGTGCGCTACCTCGACCGCCACGCCGCAGATGCATTGCAGGTGCTCTCAATCCCCATATGGGACATCTTCATCACGATATTCGTACTCCTCGGTATACCCTTGGCACTCGGTGTGCTCACTACACACTACGCTCCCAAGGTAGCCCAAGCACTCAACAAGCCCCTGCAGTACCTCTCTATCGTGGTGTTCCTGGGCATGGTGGTAATCTCGTTCTGGAACAACTTTGACATCTTCGTCAAATACCTCAAGTGGATTGTCGTTATCGTAGCCATCCACAACGGACTCATCCTCTTCACTGGCTACTGGCTCGGAGAACTATCAGGACTGCCCCGACCCGACCGTCGTGCTATCACCATCGAGATGGGTATACAGAACTCAGGACTCGGACTCATCCTCTTGTTCAACCCCAACATCTTCCCGCCCGAACTGCAGAATGGTGGTATGCTCATCGTCACCGCATGGTGGGGCATCTGGCACATCATTGCAGGCCTCTCTGCCGCAGGCATCTTCCGCCTACGCGACAGATTTGTATGGGCAAAGAGACATTCTTAAGCTGAGTTAAGTGGGGAAGAGAAAGAAGCCCAAATGGCTACTCTTCCCCTCTTCACCTAAACTCTTCACTCTAAACTTATTATTTCGTGCAAGTATACGACAAAAACATAGGATACACGCTATTGCGTATTTTTTGGGTCAATCCCATAATCAAGTTGTCATTACGACGCTTCGTGGTAAAGGGCAAGGAGAACCTGCCCAAGGACGGCGCAGTCATCATCGGTTGTAACCACACAAGCGCATTGCTCGACCCGCTGGTAATCCTACGCGCCATGAATCGCGGCACCGTGTTCATGACCCGTGCCGACATCTTCCGCAAGCCCCTATTGCAGAAGGTGTTCACCTTCCTCCGCATGCTACCCATCTTCCGCATCCGCGACGGCATTGCTGCCGTGAAGCAGAACGAGGAGATCATTGCCAAGTGCGGCGATGTGCTGCAACATGGCTACCCCTTGGCGCTCTTCCCCGAGGCCACACACCGCCCCAAGCACTCGCTGTTGCCCTTGAGCAAGGGTATATTCCACATCGCCCTTGAGGCCAACAAGCGCATCGGACACGAACGACCCGTATACATCGTCCCCATGGGACTGGAGTATGGAAAGTACTTCGACTACCGCTCTACCGTGGTGGCCACCTATGGCGAAGCCATCAATGTGACCGAGTTTGTCAAGCAGTACGAGAATGAAGTGACTCCCGCCCGCCTACTCGCCATGCTGCGCGAAGAGCTCGCCACACGCATGAGTAAGCTCATCGCCTATGTGCCCGACACCGAGGACTACGACGCACAGTGGGAGCTCACCAAGCTCTGCACCGCACAGTGTCATCCCCTGTCACCTGCCGAGCGCCTCATCCTCAACCAAGCCGCCATCAAGCGCCTGGTGGAGAAGAAGGAGAGCGAAGCACCCGAGGCTACCGCAGCGCTCTATGCCGATGCGCTCGCCTTCCAGAAGGAGCGTCGTGCACTTGGCATACACCCCTCATCGACCAGCCACAAGCACCCCTTAGTGCCCGCCATCGGCAACACTTTGGTGCTCCTCTGCGCACTGCCCTACTACCTCTTCTGCGCCATCACCATGCTACCTTCGTGGGTGGTATCAACCATCATCGTGGGCAAGCTCAAGGACAAAGCCTTCAGCAACACCGCACGCCTGGGTGTCAACCTCGCATTGTGCGGACTGCTGGTGATCATCTGGGGTATCGTAGCCCTATGCACACTGCCGCTGGTACCTGCATTGCTCGCTATAGCACTGCTCATCCCCGCCATGGCATTCTTCTACGATTACAACACCTTTGCACGCCACACTCTATCAGACTGGCGTTGGGCAATGAACAAGCACCTACGCCCCCGTCTCGCAGAGTTGCTGAAACGCTGCAAATAAGTATAGACATAAGGTAAAGAAGGATTATTAGGACAACAAATAAATAAAGCATACAAGATGAAAAAGTTTACCTGCGTACAGGATATCGGCAACTTGCAAGAGGCTGTTACCGAGGCACTCGCCATCAAGAAAGACCGCTTCGCACATGTGGAGTTGGGACGCAACAAGACACTCATGATGATATTCTTCAACTCATCGCTCCGCACACGCCTCAGCACACAAAAGGCGGCCATGAACCTCGGCATGAATGTCATCGTGCTCGATGTAAATCAAGGCGCATGGGAACTCGAGACTGAGCGAGGTGTCATCATGGATGGCGACAAGGCCGAGCACCTGCTGGAGGCTATCCCCGTGATGGGCTCATACTGCGACATCATCGGCGTGCGCTCTTTCGCTGGTCTCACCAATAAGGCCGACGACTACGAGGAGCGTGTCATCGAGCAGTTTATCCGCTACTCGGGCCGCCCCGTCTTCAGCATGGAGGCCGCTACCCGCCACCCCCTGCAGAGCTTTGCCGACCTCATCACTATCGAGGAGCACAAGCGCACCGAGCGTCCCAAGGTGGTGCTCACCTGGGCCCCCCACCCCAAGGCATTGCCACAGGCTGTGCCCAACTCGTTTGCCGAGTGGATGAACGCTACGGACTACGACTTTGTGATTGCTAACCCCGAAGGCTACGACCTCGCTCCCGAGTTTGTGGGCAAGGCCAAGGTGACACACGACCAAGACGAAGCCCTGCGTGGTGCAGACTTCGTATATGCCAAGAACTGGAGTGCATACGAAGACCCCAACTACGGACAGGTGCTCTCGAAAGATCGCTCATGGACCATCACCGAGGAAAAGATGGCACTCACCAACAACGCCTTCTTCATGCACTGCCTACCCGTACGCCGCGGCATGATTGTTACCGACGAGGTCATAGAGGCCCCTACAAGTCTTGTCATCCCCGAAGCCGCCAACCGTGAAATCTCGGCTACAGTAGTACTAAAGCGCCTGTTGGAAAACTTATGATTCAAGTAGTAAAGATTGGCGGCAATGTCATTGATGATGCCGCTGCGCTGACCCGATTCTTGGAGAAGTTTGCCGCCATAGAGGGCCCCAAAATGCTTATCCATGGAGGTGGCAAGCTGGCCACACGCCTCAGCGCTCAACTCGGCATAGAGACTCAGATGATTGACGGACGCCGCGTGACCGACCGCGACACGCTCGATGTGGTGACCATGGTATATGCGGGACTCGTAAACAAACAGATCGTGGCTCGTCTCGGCGCCTTGGGCTGCAAGGCCATAGGCTTGTCGGGTGCTGACGCCAATGTCATCCCCGCCGTACGCCGTGCCCCCAAACCCATCGACTATGGCTATGTGGGAGATATCGTGCCCGAGCGCATGAACATCACCTTCCTTAGTTCGCTCGTAGAGCAGGGCATCGTACCCGTATTCTGTGCCATCACCCACGACGAGCAGGGCTCACTACTCAACAGCAATGCCGATAGCGTAGCCTCTGCCGTGGCTGTAGCAGCATCGAAGATACAACCTACCAACCTTATCTTCTGCCTCGAGAAGAACGGTGTGCTCACCGATGTGGACGACGACTTCAGCGTCATCCCCACCATCAACCGCGAGAGCTTTGCCACCCTGCGCGCCGACGGCACCGTCAACAAGGGTATGATACCCAAGATCGAGGGAGCCTTTCGCGCCATCGATGGCGGCGTACAATGCGTAGTCATCAAGCATGCCGACAACCTCGACAACACACTCGAGACACGCATCGTCGACTAAGAAGTCAAGATAAACAATATAGGTGGCAGACATCATGCACATACATTTTGTGTATCAGCTATGTCTGCCACCTATATATATGTAAATATTCAGAGGTAATAGCTCACAACCATACTTAAGGTTGCTTGAGCAGCATAATCATCTTAAGCGAAAGGTCAAAGAATACCATCTTAGCATTGACATTCTGCTCTATATGACGTTGAGCTTCGCTCAGTTCTTCCATAATTCCGAAGATGTTACGCTCATTCACAAAAGGAGCAAAACGAGAAGTGAAGTTCGCCTCATCGGCATTCATATAATTAATCTCGGGGCGGTGAAAGTTACATATAAAACTCTCGCGTATCATACGCTGGCAATAAATGAGAAAGTCCTTCTGCACCACACGTCCCAAAGAAGCCACACTATCAGCCCACTGACGCATACCCTTGAGGTCACGCCCATAAGACTTGCGCATTAGCGTCATAAAAAGCTCTATATATTCCTTAGAACGGCTACCTAAATGAATTGCATCCACGGCTCGGAGCCAACTACCTGCCGAGGCATGGGCTATCTGGCGAGCATCATTATCCGAGAGACCAAACCTCTCACATAAAGCCTGGGCGATACACTCTTCCTCAATGGGACGCAGTGAAATGCGCTGCACACGACTCTGTATAGTAGGGAGCAACAGATCCGGATTCTCTGTCACAAGCAAAAATATCGTCTGCGTAGGGGGCTCCTCAATAATCTTAAGCAGTTTATTTGAGCATTCAGGATTCATCTTCTCGGCCATCCAAATGATTTGCACCTTGTAGCCTCCCTCACTCGACTTGAGCGAGAGTTTCTTTATGATTTCATCGCTCTGCGATACATAGATGAAGCCTTGCTGATTTTCAGATCCGATGTGGTCCATCCACTGGTTGAGACTCAAGTAGGGATTGCTCAACACTGCTTCACGCCACTTATCGATAAATTCATCGCTATAAGATGTCTTAGAGGATTCTTTCTTGTAAATGGGAAAGGCAAAATGCAGGTCGGGGTGGGCCAACTTATCAAACTTCTTACATGAAGGGCATTCGCCACAGGCATCATCACCATTGCGGTAAGTGCAACATAGGTAACGAGCATAAGCAATGGCTATGGCCAACTGCCCCATACCCTCACCACCACTGATGAGCTGTGCATGAGGTATACGACCATCTGTCACTGCTTTGCGCAATAGAGCAATGGCATGCTCTTGTCCGACGATATCCTTGAAAAACATGAGCTATTCGTAAGTTCGGATGGGGAATGGGTTATTTCAAGTAATCTTCAAAGTACTGCGTAATGCGTTCGTGAAGATGAACGCTCTTATGACCCATCATATTATGCCCCTCGCCTGGATAGGCAAAGAAATCAGGATGAGTACCAACCTTGATACACTCCTCAATGAACATGAGACAGTGTTGAGGCACCACAGTGGGGTCATTATAGCCAGTAATGATTTGTAGCTTGCCTTTGAGGTCCTTTGCTTTGGAAAGAAGCGAGGTCTTCTCATAACCCTCGGGGTTAACCTCGGGAGTGTCCATATAACGTTCACCATACATCACCTCATACCATTTCCAATCAATGACAGGACCGCCCGACACACCTACCTTGAAGACATCGGGATAGTTGGTCATAAGTGAGATAGTCATAAAGCCTCCAAAACTCCAGCCATGCACGCCGATACGGTTTGCATCTACATAAGGCAAACTCTTAAGGTATTCCACACCACACATCTGGTCGAGCATCTCCTGCTGCCCGAGCTGACGGAAGGTGGCCTGCTCGAACTCCTTGCCGCGATTTTCGCTTCCACGATTGTCAAGAATAAAGGTGATATAGCCCTTTTGTGCCATATAAGTTTCCCATGAACGACTCGAATAGTTCCAATGAGCATCCACAAGATGAGCATGAGGGCCTCCATATACATATACAATAGTAGGGTACTTCTTCTTCTCATCAAAGTCGGCAGGCTTTACCATGCGCCAATAGAGATCTGTAGTACCATCGGCAGCCTTGATACTGCCACATGAGAATTGGGGCACCTTATATCCCTCCCATGGATTGGGCGATGAATAATATGCAGTGCGTCTGAGGGTCTTAGCATCTGTAATTTCAATATTACGAGGCACCTCTGGTTCTTGATAGTTGTCGACAATATAGCGTCCGCTACCACTCAAAGATGCTGAATGCCAACCCTTTCCATTATCAAGCAAAGTACGCTTGCCGGTATGTACCGAGATACTCCAAGTATTGCACTGTATAGGGCTACACTCATTGCTACTAACAATAACGCTCTTGCTCTTAGTATCAAAGCCCACAATACCGAGCACAACCCACTCACCTCGGGTGATTTGCTTCAACTGTCTACCTTTTATATCAAAAAGGTAAAGATGATTGTAGCCGTCACGTTGGCTCTGCAAGATAAACTTGTTTGTATCCCAAGGAAGGAATACAATAGGATGCTGTGGCTCTACATACTTATCGTCTGTCTCGCGGTAAAGTTCTGCAATATAATCACCCGTGGCAGCATCGTAACTCACGAGACGGCAGTCATTTTGGTTACGATTGAGTTCAAATACGTATATCGTCCTCGAGTCGGGGCTCCATGCTATATTGGTAAAATAGCGGTCTTTAGGATCACCTGCTTTCAAATAGATTGTATTGTTTGTTGACACATCATACACGCCAATAGTCACCTCGTGAGAAGTCTTCCCCGCCATAGGATACTTGTCGGGCTCATTAGTCGCAATATGCGTAAAGAGGTTCACCTGTGGATAGTCAGCCACCATACTCTGATCCATACGATAGAAAGCAAGACGCATGCCATCGGGACTCCAAAATAACCCACTATGAATACCGAACTCATCGCGGTGCACACTTTGTCCATAGACGATTTCGCGCGAGCCATCAGTAGTCAACTTTATATCGTCTTTCTCCCTATCTGCAGGGCGTACATAAAGTTGATGATCGCTATTAACAAAGGCCGTATAGCGCGACGCTGCATTAAAACTGCTGGCAAGGTGTTCGCCGACACTACTCTGGTACCATACTTGACTCTTCTGCTCGAAGTCAACAAGATAACGCGCGCCACCATGGTTCAAAAGCATTACCGTCTGGTCGGCATAAGGAAAACGAACGCCATAAAGTGATTGCAAAGCATTGTCGGAATCACAACCTAACCACTTGTTCACATCGTCTACAGTGAAGAATAGAGTCTCTTTACTCGTCTTCTTATCGACCAAATAACACTCTTCCGAATCTAAACGCACCAGCTGATCACCCCACCAGGCAAGAAGACGATTACCAGGCACCATATTATGGTAATTGGTTCCACCAAAATTGAGGTCCTCCAAAGTGAACTCTTTCATTGTTGCTTTCTTCTGCGCCATAGAGCTTGGGGTGCCAAGTGCCAGCAGAAAAGCCATCGCTGCACCAGCAAGTAACTTAACATTCATTGTGTGATATATTTTTACACAAAATTACACAAAATTTGGGGAATAGAGAAATTTGGAGCAAAATAATTAAATCTGTCTCCTTTTGGCTCATTCGCAAAAAAGTTATACCTTTGTGCCAAGATGGGGTTGCTTGCACAGATACCTCACATAAGCATAGCATATATGAACGACAATAGAATCAACGGCTGTGACGGGCTTTGCGCCAAGGGATGCGGCCGACAGGATAAGAAACTCAATGTATTCGATTGGCTAGTTGATGTGCCTGGCAATATCAGCGAGACCGACTTCGTGGAGGTACAATTTAAAAACACACGTAAGGGGTACTACCTCAACAGCAACAAGATTGCCCTTCAGAAAGACGACATCGTGGCTGTAGAGGCCAGTCCTGGACACGACATCGGAGTGGTCACACTTACGGGAAGCCTTGTATTGTTACAAATGAAGAAAGCTCGCATCAAGAGCGATGCAGAAGTACGCCGTGTATACCGCAAAGCGCGCGAGGTAGACATGGAAAAATACTACGAGGCCAAAGCCAAGGAACAGGACACCATGATACGCTCACGTCAAATTGCCAAAGAACTTGGATTAGACATGAAGATTGGCGATGTAGAGTATCAAGGCGATGGGAACAAGGCGATCTTCTACTATATTGCCGATGGGCGTGTCGATTTCCGTCAACTCATCAAAGTTCTTGCCGATGTATTTAAAGTGCGCATTGAAATGAAGCAGATTGGCGCACGCCAAGAAGCTGGTCGCATAGGCGGTATCGGTCCTTGTGGTCGCGAGCTCTGTTGTGCCACCTGGCTTACCAGCTTCACCTCCGTATCAACCAGCGCAGCACGCTTTCAAGACATCTCCATGAACCCACAAAAGCTCGCTGGACAATGCGCCAAACTCAAGTGCTGCATGAACTACGAGGTAGATGTGTATGTGGAGGCAAGCAAGCGATTCCCTGCACGAGACATCACACTCGAAACTTTGGATAACACCTACTACCACTTCAAGTCCGATATTCTCAAGCACGAGGTCACCTACTCTACCGACAAGAACTTTGCCGCTAATCTCATTACTATCAGCACACGCCGTGCCTTCGATATCATAAACCTCAATAAGAAAGGAGTGAAACCCGAGTCTCTGCACGAAGACGGACACATTGATACTCCTCAGCGAGTAGATTTACTTGACCAGGATAGTGTAACCCGCTTCGACTCGGCCAAGAAGAAGAAAAAGAAGAAAAAGCCCGCAGGCCGCAATGGTGGGAACAATCACAATAGAGAGCACCGCCGTCTTTTAGACAATAATGAAAGGCAAGAGTAGAACAAGGACATTGTGCCTCACCCTATGCGTGACGATACTACAAGTTGTTTTGTATGGCTGCATGGCCGATACAAAGCATCTTGTTTTTGCTTCAGTCAATCACTGCGGATGGGCACATACAGACACGCTCACCTACACCATTACCCCTTTGGTAAAAAATAATACCACCACACCAAATGGATGCAAGAGCGGCATATCCCTACTCCTCCACACCCAAGCCTACAAATATAATAATATTGCTCTCGATATTACCATTAGACAAGACACTTGTTTGCTCTACCATGAGCTTCGCAGCTATCAGCTTGACAATTGCCAAGCCAAAAGTGGCATAGGACTTCGCTGCGACTACACTTTACCCGTAGACAATATCACCCTTTGCGACACGCTCCCCACGACCATAACCCTCACTCAACAACTTGACCAACCCTTACTCCTAGGTATTCATAAGGTGGGCATCCTCATCGGTGCACCGACGCGCAAGCCTGGAGAGCCTATATGGAGAGTTGACTGGTAACCAAAACTTGTTATGACCCAACAATAAAAGGCCACATCTTTCGATGTAGCCTTTTCCCTTCTTGTAAGTAGAGGATTACTTACGCAATCCGAGAGCCTTAACGATAGCGCGGTAACGCTCGATGTCACGATCCTTCAAGTAGTCAAGGAGTGCACGACGCTTACCAACCAACTTTGTCAATGCTCTTGCTGTACTATAATCTTTACGGTTCTTTTTCAAGTGCTCCGTCAAGTGGGAAATACGGTATGAAAACAATGCCACCTGAGCTTCGGGTGAACCAGTGTCAGTGTTAGACTTTCCGTACTGTCCAAAGATTTCTTGCTTTTTTTCAGCGTTTAAATACATAGGTTTAATAATTAAAAATTGATACTTTTCGCATTTGCGGCTGCAAAGTTAGTGCAAACCAAGCGAAAAAGCAAATTTATTTACGATTTTCAGAAGTTTAGCCAGACTTAAGAAGCAGAAGTTGACTAAAGTTGGTGCGAACCAAGCGAAAAAGACAAATTTATTTATTTTTCCCCACAAACTTCGGCAGATTCTTATTTAACCACACAATAGTAAGATAACAGATAATAGCAGCCACTATCACTCCCATCCACATTGCAGCTGGATTGCCCACAAAATCTTCAATAGGAGTATTGCCATACAGATTCATATTGATAGTAGCCACGACATTATTGAGCACATGCCCCACAATGCCGGGCAGCAAGCTACCCGTGCGATAATAGAGCCACCCAAACATCATACCAAGAAGAAAAGCGAAAGGGATCTGCGCAGGATTCATATGAACGACACCAAAGACGAGTGACGATACGACGATAGCCACCCATGGAATCCTACATATTGCTTGCAGATAACCCTGTAGAGCACCACGAAAAAGCATCTCTTCAAGTATCGGCCCCATAAAGGCAATAGAGAGTACACCAAAGGGATTGCGACTCATCTCGAGAAAGACCTTCTCCAAAGTATTGGGGATACCTGCTTGCTCAATGAGCAGGTTGAGCACATAAATAGCCGAGAACACAAAGACAACCGACACCCCCATCATAGACAAACTAATTTCCCTATATTTATCCTCAACAAAACGAACATAACCAAAGTGAATCAGATGCCATGACATCGCAATAGTAGATGCCATCATAGCCAGCGAGGTAGCTGTAATATCATCTATACATGCACACAGAGATGACACACCCTCACCAATCAAGCCAAATACCAATTGATAGGCAAAATAGTAGAAAACCAGTTTTACAACGACGAGTATGTGCACCAACATAGGAAGATCACAAATTGAATAATAGATTAACGAACGCTTCAACAGGAGTATTATCGAAGAACTCTTGTATGTCAATATCCTTGAGTCGGTCCAATAGTGCTTGACGCTCATAGAGACATCCATGGAGGAGTTGTTCAACCCCTGTTACTGGCAAGTTTCCTATAAAGTCACCTCCAACATGAATGCTATCAATACACCCCCTCTTGACACACAAGCATATCTCTACTTTTCCGCAAGGTAGGTGTCGCGAATAAACTACATTACTACTGGGCGATCGACCATAAATCCACCTTGGAGTAGCAAACTTTGTTTTGGCAATCACACTGATAGCTTCACGCTGAGCCGCGGAAAGCAGATATTCCTTGTCCCGATATTGGCGCGAAAGATTACACTCCAATGCTTGAGCCAACTCTCTCACATTAGCAATATCAGGCAAGTAGTTCTTGAGGTTGGCTACACGACTTCTAACCGAGGCTATCCCCTTGCTGGCTAACTTGTCTGCAGTTGGCGTGAGAGAACGAACAAGATGCTCCATGTCCACATCATACATGAGGGTACCATGCACCATAAGCCGGTCTTTGTACACACGCTTGGCATACCCCGACACCTTGAGCCCATCAACCAAGATATCATTGCGCCCCGAAAGTTCAGCAGGTACGCCCAATGCCTGCAGTGCCAACATCATATGTCGCGCATACCCTGGATAGTCGCGTTCAATATCTGCACTACGACCCACAATTGTATAGTTCAAATTACCCAGATCGTGAAATACAGCCCCTCCCCCCGTGATACGACGCGCCAAAACGACGTCATGTTGATTGAGATAATCCATATCGACTTCGATATGGGGATCTTGATTGATACCAATGATAACTGCCGCCCGATTTTGCCAAAGAAAAAATAGTGGCTCATCGAGCGGCAGGTGTTCCAAAGCATATTCATCAAACGCCATATTGTAGTACACATCGGTACTGGTGTTACGAATGTAGCGCATGATGAATCCTTCGTATGTATAAGAAATCGTTTATAGCTGTTCGCGTATCTTGGCAGCTATCTCAGCAAACTCTTCAGGAGTAAATGACAACTTGGGGTTATTAAAGAGCATGTCACTCTCTTTCTGAAGAGGAATAAGATGAATGTGCGTGTGAGGAACTTCCATTCCCAACACTGCCACACCTATACGCTGACAAGGAAACGCAGCCTTCAGCGCCGTTGCCACTTGTTTAGCAAAGAGATGCAGTTCTGTCAACTCATCATCTTCAAGGTCGAAGATATAGTCGACCTCACGCTTGGGTATCACAAGTGTGTGCCCTTTCACCATAGGATTTATATCGAGAAAAGCAAAGTATCTGTCATTCTCTGCCACCTTGTAGCAAGGGATCTCACCTGCTACGATTCTGCTGAATATGCTCGCCATAGTTTTTTGAAAACTCTTAAAATTAAAATTAAGATGAACTATAAACTTCAAAAGGGGGGTCATAGTCCACTCTTTACTCATAAACTTCAGACACCTCACGCAATGCTGATGCTCAGCACCTCGAGGCTAATCATGCCGCCAGGAGTCTTGATGTCAGCCACATCGCCAGGTTTCTTACCGAGCAAGCCCTGCGCTATGGGAGTATTTACAGATATCTTACCAGCCTTGAGGTTAGCCTCACTTTCAGGCACGATGGCATAGCACATCTTCATGCCTGTCTTTACGTTCTTCAGTTCTACCTTAGTGAGCACCTGCACTGTATCAGTTTTCAGTTTGCTGGTATCAATAATGCGCGCCTCGCTGATGGTCAACTTCAGTTGGTTAATCTTCATCTCCAGCATGCCCTGAGCTTCCTTCGCCGCATCATACTCTGCATTCTCCGAAAGGTCGCCCTTATCGCGTGCTTCAGCAATCTGGCGCGAAATCTCGGGACGCTCTACGCTCTCCAATCTCTTCAGTTCGGCTAACAATTGGTCGTAGCCCTCTTGTGACATATAAGCCATAGTCTTTCTCTTCTTTAATTATTTGTTTTAATTCTTTTCTACAGTCAACAACAGAAAACCCATCCTCGTTTTAAACTAAACAAAAAAGAATCCCGACACTCTTGTCATGTCGGAACCCTTCAGGTCATCTATGTGAGTGCAAAGATAGGAATCTTTTTTGAAATAGCACGATAAAAAGCAAAAAACTTTTATCTCCAAGAAACAACCTCTAACTAACAACCAATAACAGAAGGCACAAGAATTACTTCGCTACATATACCTCTCCCCATGCTTGAGCAAGACTTTTGTGCGAAATTTCTTGAAGTCATCATCCTCATCTTTTTTGCAGATCACAAGCACCTCATCGGTGTCGCTCACCAGATATCCTTCAAGATCTTGCAGCACTACCACCTTATCTGCCGCTGCAGACACCAAGTTGTCGCGGCTATTATAGAATTCCACCTTCCCGCTCTGCACCACATTGCCTTCGCCATCCTTTCCCGAGTAGCGGTACACATCGTCCCATCGTCCCATGTCAGCCCAACCGAAAGTACCTATTTGCATATACACATTCGAGGCACGCTCTATGACTGCATAATCCACCGATATATTGGGGAACGACTCGTAACACTCGTATAGTGCTGCGCGACGCCTGTCGCGATTGGGCTCCTCACTAAAAATTTCACCCAACCGAACATTCATCTCAGGTAGCAACTCAGCCATAGCACGAATGATTGCATTCACATTCCATACGAAGAGACCCGTGTTCCAAAAGAATTCGCCACTCTCCATGAATATGCGCGCAAACTCTAATTCGGGTTTCTCAGTGAAAGTCTTCACTTTGCCAAATCCGTCACCGCCCTCACCCTCAACCTGTATATATCCATAACGGGTCTCAGGATGCGTGGGACGTATACCCACCGTAAGCAAACAGTTACGTGTGGCAGCATAGTCCAATGCTCGATGCATGTCATCAATGAATTGAGCCTCATTAAATATCATCTGGTCGGCAGGAGCCATCACGATGTTAGCTTGAGGATTGAGTGTACGTATATGATATGCCGCAAAGGCCATGCTCGGTGCTGTTCCTTTGTGCGCCGGCTCATGCAGTATCTGGTCTGCAGGAAGTTCTGGCAACTGCATACGCACAAGTTCAGAATAATCAGAGTGGGTCGATACGATAATATTCTCCTTTGGGATAATGCGTGCAAATCGTTCATAAGTCATCTGCAACAATGTATGTCCCATACCAAAGAGGTCGATAAACTGTTTCGGATGCGCCACCCTACTCTGCGGCCACAGACGACTTCCCGTGCCGCCCGCCATGATGACACAATAATTGTTCTCATTCATACCCATGGTGATAGATTTTCTGTTCTTCAGTGCAAATATAATTCTTTTCCTTTACATGCCTCACATCTGTATACGTTTTTTAGATATTTTAGGCAATGATGAGATTATTTGACCAAAGCCTCGCTTCATTCTCTATCGACAAAGCATATCGTAATTACTGCCATCTTGAATCAGTATCATTACTTGAATACAGTCTGTTTCTCGAATTATTTTCGCTTGAACGCACCAACTGTTGTTTAGAAGCAGGCTATATCTCAAAAAAGCAAATCCTACCTCACAAGTCAGGAAAAACCAATCTTAGCCTCACTTTCTTTCATTTATATTTGTTTTTTCGCTCAACTTGCACTAATTTTGCACCCGCTTTCGCGCAATCGCTGTCATAGGAAGAGTAACTTGATATGTTGCGTTGGGACGATATAACAATTTAATTATTTTAAAACAATGGATTTAATTAAAATTGCTGAAGAAGCATTTGCTACTGGCAAAGAGGGTCAGGTTCCTTCATTCAAGGCTGGTGACACCGTAACAGTAGCGTATCGTATTGTCGAGGGTAACAAAGAGCGTGTTCAGCTCTACCGCGGTGTAGTAATCAAGATTTCAGGCCACGGCTACAACAAGCGTTTTACTGTACGTAAGATGTC